>JAFMCG010000131.1 GCA_017857895.1 Burkholderiaceae bacterium
TCCACTGGCTGAAGTTGTCATCCATGAACTTAGAAAACTCGGCCGGTGTCATGGGTCGGGGTGTGCCGCCCTCGCGAGCCAGTGCCTCGGCCATGTCAGCTGACGTCACGGCTTGGCGAATGGCATTGTTAACTTGAGCGATACGGTCTTCAGTCATGCCCTTTGGCCCCAAAATAGCCCACCATTGCGTCAAGTCATAATCGGTTAGACCAGACTCTTTGAGGGTTGGTAGGTCGGGTGCGGCTGGTGATCGTACAGCGCTGGTGACCGCAATGCCTTTGATATTGCCGGACTTAAATTGCGGCAACATCTGGGTTAGGCTACCAATCGAGAATTCAATATGCCCACCCATCACATCATTCATGGCTGGGCCACCGCCTTTGTACTGAACGGCCTGAATATTAGAGCCGATTTTCATATTCAGTAATTCACCGGCAAAGTGCTGAATGCTGCCAACCCCAGTGGCGCCATAGCTGCCTTGGGGCAGGGCTTTGAGGTAGGCGAAATACTCCTGCGGTGTGGTGGCGGTGACCGTGGGCTTGGCACCGAGTGCCAGTGGCACCTCGCCAATCAACCCGATTCTAGAAAAGTCATTAACCGGGTCATACGGCAAGCTTCTAACCGCGGGTGACATCGTGAAAGTGACCGATGCAATCAGCAACGTGTAACCGTTTGGTTCCTGTTTGGCGACATAAGCAGAGCCGATGGCTGCGCCCGCCCCGGGTTTGTTGTCAACGATGACAGGTTGCTTCCAAATGTCACTCAATTGCTTGGCAAGCAACCGAGCGACGATATCGTTAGAGCCACCGGTGGCAAAGGGCACGACCAGTGTGACAGGTCTTGTTGGGAAGCTTTCAGCGCTCGCTGAGCCGCCAAAGAGCACGGAAGACGCCAATAGCATCGTGGCGGCTGTGGTTAGTCGTTTCATCATGATTGTCTCCTCTTTATTCTTTTGAAAACTGTTTCGTGGTTTCTGCCGCTCTTTCGGGCTCATGCGGACATGTAAAGTTATCTTTTGGCGAGGGCTGGGGTAGTAGGGGAATCCCTCGTTTGGCGGTACAAATAGTAATATTTAGAACAGTGAGCGATTGAATGGCACCGTGAAGACTTAAAAAATCCGCTTTTAATTAAGCACCCATCTAGACTCAGGCTAGGTAATCGGATTAAAACCATTCTTTGTCGGGCACCTGTCGCTAACACGGGCGCACCTGATTACCCTTGAAAAATTTTTGGAAATATTGATGCCAGTAAAACCCCCAGCCATAACTGACGCAGGCGTACGCCGTTCTTTGCGGGAAATCTTGAGCGGCCATGAATGCTTGATTGCCAGTTCGGTGTTTGACCCCGTTTCTGCACGTTTTGCGAGGGCTTTGGGCAGTGAGGTTGGTGTGATGGGTGGTTCAGTGGCCTCGCACACCGTACTTGGCGCACCGGACATTGTTTTGTTGACGGCATCTGAGCTAGTGGAGCAGGCCCGACGCATTTGCCGTCTGGATGCGGTGAATTTGATTGTTGATGCCGATCATGGCTACGGCAACGCGTTGAATGTCATGCGCACGGTGCAAGAGTTGCAAGCCGCTGGTGTGGCGGCGACTTGTGTTGAAGACTCGGTCTTGCCTCGTGAATTCGGTGCTAGCGATGCGCAGGGCTTGATCTCAATTGAAGAAGGCATCAAGAAGATGAAAGCCGCCGTTTTGGCGCGTGGCACCGGTCCCATGCTGGTTGTTGCGCGCACCAACGCCAATGGATCAGAAGGGCCTCGGGAGGCGGCACAGCGCTTGTTGGCCTATCAAGAAACCGGTGTTGACGCTTTGTTTGTGCCGTATTTAAAAAATAAAGAAGAGCTCGAAATCATCACGAAAGATTTAAAACTGCCCATCATGGTGGCTGGGTCAGACGCGTCATTGTTTGATCTTGCCGACTTGGAAAGCCGTGGTGTGCGCGTTTGGCTTTGGGGGCACCAGCCTTTTGGTGTGGCTGCGCAAGCGCTTTTTGATGCCATGAAGGCGGTGCAAGAGGGTGCTTTGCCAAGCGAATTACTCAATAAGCCCACGGCCCAGACCATGAGTTTGGCCACAGACGCCGATGGTTATGATCAACTGACACAGACTTATCTGAAATAAGAAGGGTGTCAATCTGCGTACCCAAGCAACCCATCAATTGAATATAACGAATTTTTCAGAGACCAACCATGGCCCAATCAGCGTCTTACCCCGAAACTTTTCTCACGCTGCACGAAATCGTGAAGAAAGCCCGACAAAAGCTCAATCACGACAATTGGGACTACATCATTGGTGGGACCGAAACAGAGACCACGGTTAATCGGAATCGGGCGGCTATCGATACGCTGGCTTTTAAGCCGCGGGTGTTGCGAAATGTCAGCGAGGTTGATGCCTCGACAATGTTTCTAGGTCGACGATTACGTTTACCAGTGATGTTGGCACCCGTTGGGAGTTTGGAGTTGTTTGCACCAGACGCAGCTGTGGCTGCCGCCAAGGCTGCGGAACAATTCGGCATTGCGCACATGTTGAGCTCGGTCAGTGTGGTGAATTTTGAGCAGGTGGCCAAAGCAGTGCCCGATGCCTTTCGGCTCTATCAGTTGTATGTGCATGGCGATGCCGCTTGGGTTGATGACCTGGTTGAACGAGCCGCTGTGGCTGGCTGCAAGGCGTTCTGTTTGACAGTCGATACCGCCTATTACAGTCGTCGTGAGCGCGATATTGCCAAACGCAACATTCGACGCAGCAATGTGCCAGGGCGAGAGTTCCAGCCGACCATCACTTGGGATGATGTTGACCGGATTAAATCGAAGCTGAAAATCCCACTCATCCTCAAAGGCATTTCGACTGCCGAGGATGCGCGCTTGGCTGTCGAGCATGGCGTTGACATGGTTTACGTGTCGAACCACGGCGGTCGTCAACTCGACCATGATCGAGGCAGCATGGATGTGTTGCCCGAGATTGTTGAGGCTGTTGATCACCAAGCCCAAATCATTATTGATGGGGGCTTTAACAGAGGCACTGACATCGTCAAAGCCATTGCCAGTGGTGCTGATATGGTCGGTATGGGTCGCATGCAGTGCTTTGGCTTGGCCGCCGATGGTTTGCAGGGGGTCGTACGATTGTTAGAGCTGCTAGAAAACGAAGTTCAAACGGCCATGGGTTTGCTGGGGGTGACGCGCTTGTCCGAACTAAGTCAAGCTCACATTTGTAAGGCTGCACCGGTTTCTAACAGTCACGTCCTCAGTGCCTTTCCGCATTTGATACTTGAAGACAAATCATTTTATTAAGCTCGCGCACCCCTAGCTTGGTTGGCACACTGGAAGCAACGGGATGATCCAACCGCAAGCGAGACAACAATCGGTGTCACCTGCGGTTCAACTGGCACTCGCAGGACCTGTTGGGCGGGTGATTTGGAAGCTATCGGCGCCCAACATTGTTTCCAACCTACTGATTACGTTAGTCACGGTATTTGATGCGTATTTTGTCGCGCAACTGGGCACGACAGCGCTCGCAAGCTTGGCGTTGGTGTTTCCATTTCAGATGTTGATGCAAATGTTTGGCAATGGCGCCATGGGTGGTGGCATCGCCTCGGCGTTGTCGCGTGCGCTCGGGCGCCGTGATCAAGCGCATGCCAATGCCATTGCTTGGCATGCCTTGTTGATTGGCTTGGTCATGTCGGCTTTTTTTGTCGTGGTTTTTGTCTGGTTTGCCCAGACGATTTTTGCCCTAATGGGCGGTACGGATGAAGCGCTAGATGGCGCCGTTCATTACGCCTACATCGCCTTTGGTGGCGCCACGGCATCGTGGTTGTTTTTCACCATGTTTGCGATTTGTCGTGGCGCAGGCGACATGCGAGCACCGGCGATTGCTTTGATGATTTCAACGGTGGCGCAAGTGACGCTCTCGGCCTGCCTGACTTTGGGTTTGGGATTGTTTCCAAAGTTGGGTGTGTTGGGTCCGGCGGTGGCCTTGGTTGCTTGCCAAGGGGCTGCTGGCTTGGGACTGCTGATCTATGTTTTACGTGGCAATCTGGCAGTAAGCATGAAACCGAGTTGGCCGGCATGGCCACCTTTGGCTGACATTCTTCGAGTCGGTGGCCTGAGTATGCTCAACAGCATCACCATTGTGCTGGCTGTGGTGGTGGTGACAGGCCTGATTGGCCGCTATGGTTTTCAGGCGCTCGGTGGCTATGGGCTGGGTAGTCGCCTGGAGCTGATGCTCGTGCCGATTGCGTTTGGTATTGGCGGCGCACTGACAACGGCTGTGGGTATTAACATCGGTGCTGGTCAGCATGACCGTGCACGAATGGTTGCGCGAACAGGTGGCTTGATTGCACTGGGTATTTTTACCCCCATGGGGGTTGCCTTGGCAATCTGGCCAAGCCTTTGGTTATCGTGGTTCACAACAGACCCCGAACCCTATCAAGCGGGTGCGCATTACTTACAGATTGTGGCGCCCTTTTATGGCGTCTTTGTTGCTGGGCAAGTGCTTTACTTTGCCTCTCAAGGCACAGGCAGGATGTTCTTGCCGGTGTTGGTTGGTGTGGTTCGACTGGTGGTGGTGACACTGACTGGCCTCATCACCGCTGGACTTGGGTTTGATGTGGGTGGGATTTTTGGGGGGGTGAGTGCCGGCATGGTGACCGTGGGTATTGGCTTATGGCTGTGCACCAAAGGTCCGGCTTGGCGAGCGGGTTAGCAGTCTAATTCAACCCAAGATACCCTAACGCTCAGCCTAGTTCAAAGCTGGTGATGCCATAAATGTTTTCGATCGGTAGGCTTGGGGTAGCACCTTTGTACATTCTGGCGGTCTCAAAGACCATCCTCATCCCCAAAGACTGTGCGAGGTTAATTGCCACGGCATTGCTGGCAGGTGGGTCGAGGTAAACAGGCGTCTGGGGATCGAGATTTGAACAAAGCGCCAAGACAAGACTGCACGCTTGAACTGGTGTTTGAGCAAACAAGGGTCCTATTTTGTAGCCCATGCTGCACGAGCGGATGATGCCGTAAGCACAAATCTCATGGCCGCGCATAATCGCAAAACCGTGATGATCCGTCTGCGTAGCCCAAGCGTTTAAAAATGTTTCGCGACGGGTTGGAAAGTACCGCTCATCAAAACTCACCAGTGTGTCAACACCCACTGCTGCCAACGGTTTTAGGTGTTCGCCCTGATCAAGTTTGCCACTGGCTTTTGCTCGAAATTGCTCAGGGTTGCCTTCATAGCGGCAATTTTTGTGCGCAAACTTAAAACCCGATTTTTGATAGTTGTCGGTTTGAACCAACACGCCATCGAGTCCCACGCAGGGCAAGTCCGCAAGTCGCTCAACACCGGCATTCCAGACTTGCAAACCGTTGCCCTTACCACGATGCGTTGGTGCGACGATGTAAAAACCAATGAAGCCGAAGTGTTGGTTGTAACGAACGGCCGAGATTGTCGCGACCAATTCGTCATTCAAGTAGCCGCCAATAAATCCCATTGGATCGACTTGGGTAAACGGGATCAGGTCGTGTGTGCCAGGATTCCAGCCCTCTTGTTGTGCCCAGGTAAAAGGCGTGGCAAGGTGTTCGGGAGGAAGGGGTTTTATCTGGAGTTTGGGTGTCATGGCGTTTCTGTTTCTTGACTGAGTGGTTAGGCTAAATCATATCTTCAAGCGTTCAGCCTTAAAGGTCACAGAATGCCAAATCTAAGCTGGAAATTATGCTTCTGAATACTTGGTCAGTGGCACCTTTGCCATGAAGCCTTGGTTTGTTGACAACTGGCAATCCTGGCAAGATCGAGTCATTTTATAAGTTATGGTATTTGTTGGTTTGTAACCATTCCAATGCGTGATGTTTCATCGCCATGATTCAATATGATCTGATTTTTCACTCGGTTTGTTGCTCTTGGTGGGAGGGGCACTTGGCTGGCTGGCAGCACGCTTGCGTTTGCGTAGGATCACTGGCTACATCTGTGCAGGTGTTTTGTTAAGCCCATCGGTATTACCGTTGCTTGATCGCAACCAAGTCAATGAGCTCACCACGCTTGGTCTCGTGCTTTTGGGTGTCATTGGGTTTGCGATTGGTTGTAGCATCCGGTTGAAGGATCTCACGGGACTTGGGCGCGCCATTGCGGGCATTACGATTATCCAAGGGTTTTTGGCCTGCGGGCTGACGATTGCCATTTTGTTGCCGTTCGGTGCAGCGCTTTACGTTGGTATGGATGGGGCTGCGAAGGCAGA
>JAFMCG010000132.1 GCA_017857895.1 Burkholderiaceae bacterium
CAAACAGCGTCTTGCCGGTATTTATGAGATATTTCCCAGAGGTTAACCCCTAGGAAATTAACCAAAAATGACGAATTTGAATTCAAATCGGCACCCAATAAAATCGACCTATAGGCCACGCCAGCATTTGCTTTTACTTTAAAAACGCTCGGCTTAACGGACGCCACTGAAGTGCTTAGACCGTTACTTGCTATGGAAGAAGCATTTTTTACTGAGAAGACTTTGCTTTTGTTAAACGAAACGCAGCTTTTGTTTGACGGGCATCAAAGGCTGGTGCACACTTTGAGAACAACTTTAAAAAAAACGTCAGCTTTACCATCAAATGAAGGAGACTAAGATGCGTCGATCACTCTTAACTGCGGCTGTTGTGGTTTGCTTTGCTGTTGCGCCCGCCATTGGTCATGCAAAAACGCTCAAATGGGCGAGTCAGGGCGATATCATGACGCTAGACCCGCATTCTCAGAACGAAGGGCTGAATATTGCGGCTAACTTGTACGTTTATGAACCGCTACTTCGTTACGATGAAAACTTTAAGCTAGTACCCAGCTTGGCTGTCTCTTGGGAGCAGGTTAATCCTGAAACGGTACGTTTCAAGCTTCGCCCCAACGTTAAGTTTCACGACGGTACGCCGTTTACGGCAGAAGACGTCCAGTTTTCTTTCGCACGAGCAGCCGCACCGTCCTCGCAATATAAGTCCTACGTCAGCGGCGTAAAGGAAGTCAAAGTGATCGATCCCCTGACTGTTGAGGTGATCACCGATGGCCCAAATCCTGTCTTATTAAGACAGTTACCTGTGCTTGGCATGATGAGCAAAGCTTGGTCAGAAAAGAACGGCGTGACAATGCCACAAAACTTTAAAGACAAAGAGGAGACCCACTCTGCTCGCAACACCAACGGCACGGGTCCTTACATCCTCAAGACTCGGGAAGTGGATGTCAAAACTGTCTATGTCGAAAACCCCAATTGGTGGAATAAGGACAACAAAAAGGGCAATGTCACTGAGATCATCTACACCCCTATCAAACAAAATGCCACCCGAACGGCCGCTTTGCTCTCAGGCGAACTTGATTTTGTGCTCGACCCGCCTGCACAGGACTTAGATCGCTTGCGCCAGCAGGTCAAGGTACTTGATGGCAATGAGTACCGCACGATTTTCATAGGCATGGATCAAGAGCGCCCCGAGTTGCTCTACAGCAGCGTCAAAGGCAAGAACCCGCTCAAGGATCAACGTGTTCGCCAAGCGATGTATCAGGCCATTGATATCAATGCCATTAAAAAGGCTGTGATGCGTGGCAATTCGATTCCGACAGGCCTGATGGTTGCACCTCAGGTCAACGGTTACTCTGAAGAGATCGCCCAGCGGATGCCTCACGACCCAGAAAAGAGCAAGGCGCTGTTAAATGCTGCCGGTTATCCGGATGGTTTTGAAATCACCCTAGACTGCCCTAACAATCGCTACATCAATGACGAGGCCATTTGCCAAGCCATCGCCGCCATGTGGACCAAGGTGGGCATCAAGACCAAACTCACCACGATGCCGCGCGCAAACTTTTTCCCGAAGATCCAAAAGCGTGACACGAGTGCATACATGCTTGGTTGGGGAGTGCCGACATTTGATGCGCTCTACAGTTTGCAAGCGCTGATTCGAACAAAGGGCACCGGTGCTGACGGCTCATGGAACCATGGTGGCTATTCGAACCCCCAGGTAGATGCGTTGATTGACAAAATCAAAGTGGAAACGGATCAGGACAAGCGCACGGCCATGATTCAGGAAGCGTTAAAGTTGCACGCCGCTGACGTTGGGCATATCCCCTTGCATGACCAAATCATTCCGTGGGCCATGAAGAAAAACGTCAATGCTTTACACCGCGCAGACAACCGATTGGTTGTGGATTGGGTTGTCATTGACTGATGACGTAACGCGCTGGCACCACAAGCCTTGTTTGGCCTGTGGTGCTCCGTAAGCCATGTTTGCCTTTATTATTCGCCGCCTGATTCAGGCCACCGGCGTGATGCTGGTAGTCGGGCTAATTGCTTTCATGCTGTTCCAGTATGTGGGCGACCCCGTTTCGATCATGCTTGGGCAAGATATTACCGATGAAGACAGAATTCGACTGACCAATCAGTTAGGACTCGACCAACCAGCAGTGGTGCAGTTCTACCATTTTTTGGTCAATGCTTCACAGGGCGACTTCGGGATTTCTTTGCGTCAAGGGCAAAAGGTCTCGACCATGTTGCTTGAACGGTTACCCGCAACCTTAGAGCTTTCCTTTACTGCTGCTGTTATTGCATTGGTCATCGGCATTCCCCTTGGTGTGTTCACAGCCCTTAATCGCAAGGGATTTTCTGCTAATTTTGTGCTGGCATTTTCGTTAGTGGGCGTGTCGCTGCCGACGTTTCTGATTGGTATCTTATTGATTTTGGTTTTTTCGGTTCAGTTAGGCTGGTTGCCGAGCTATGGGCGCGGAGACGTGGTTCGCCTTGGTTGGTGGTCGACTGGGTTTTTGACGGTGAGCGGCTGGAAGCATCTGATCTTGCCCGCTATTACGCTTTCTTTGTTTCAATTGACATTGGTCTTGCGTCTGGTTCGATCTGAAATGCTTGAGGTTTTAAGAACCGATTACATCAAGTTCGCGCGCGCCCGCGGCCTGACAAGGCGCGTGGTTCATTTTGGTCATGCACTTAAAAACACCCTCGTGCCAGTGATGACGATTACCGGGCTTCAATTGGGCGGCATCATTGCGTTTGCGATCGTTACCGAGACGGTTTTTCAGTGGCCAGGCATGGGACTGTTGTTTATTCAGGCTGTGCAGTTTGTCGATATCCCAGTCATGGCGGCGTACCTTTGCTTGATTGCCCTGATTTTTGTTGTGATCAACCTGATCGTCGACTTGCTCTACTTCTTGGTTGACCCTCGCTTGCGGGCAGGGATTGGCAAGGCAGGAGGGCATTGATGTCAGGCTGGCAACGATTCTGGGACAGCGATGTCGCTTGGTCGTGGCGGCATTCGCCCGTGGCCGTGCTGGCCACCATCGTGCTCGTTGTATTGGTTGTCGGGTCATTCGGTGCATCGGTCATTGCACCGCATAATCCGTTCGATTTAGCGACGCTGAACTTGCTTGACGCGTTAAAGCCCCCTGTTTGGGAGCCAGATGGGGATCCCACTTATTTTTTAGGAACCGATAGTCAAGGCAGGGATCTCTTGTCAGCGATTATGTACGGCATGCAAGTGTCACTGATGATCGGTTTGGCTTCGGTTTTCTTGTCAGTTTTTTTGGGTGTCGCACTTGGGTTATTGGCCGGCTATCTCGGGGGACGTACCGATGCCTACATCATGCGAGTTGCTGATGTGCAGCTGTCGTTCCCTGCCATTTTGATTGCGCTACTGATTGATGGTGTGGCTCGAGCAGTGGTTCCTAATGAGTTGCACGAGGTTATTGCCTTTCCTGTCTTGGTGTTTGCTATCTCATTGGCTGGTTGGCCTCAATATGCCAGAACGGTACGTGGATCAACCATGGTCGAGAAAAACCGAGAGTATGTGCAAGCAGCAAGAGTGATTGGCATTTCGTCACCTGTCATTATGTTTCGCCATGTATTACCTAACGTCCTTGGGCCGGTGCTTGTCTTGGCGACGGTTCACTTAGCCACAGCTATCATCACCGAGGCAACGCTTTCATTTCTTGGGGTGGGCGTGCCGCCCACTTCTCCGTCACTTGGCACGTTGATTCGGATAGGCAATGACTTCCTATTTTCTGGGGAGTGGTGGATCACTATTTTCCCTGGCATGGCTTTGGTGCTTTTGGTGCTGTCGGTCAATTTGCTGGGTGATTGGATGCGCGATGCGTTGAATCCTCGGCTTAATTGAGATAACCATGGGACATGTTTTAGAGATTCGTCAGCTTAGTGTGGAGTTCCCTAGCCGCCGAGGCGTGCTCAAAGCGCTTGATGAAGTGTCGTTCTCGATTCAGGCGGGAGAGGTGGTTGGCGTGGTTGGTGAGTCAGGCGCGGGCAAGTCGCTCACGGGTGCCGCTATCATTGGTTTACTCGAACCACCCGGACGGGTATCTGGTGGGGAAATCTGGTTGGAAGGACAGCGCATTGACCAGTTGCCTGACGACCAAATGCGTTTGCTTCGAGGCAGAAAAATTGGTGCCATCTTCCAAGATCCCCTTACCTCGCTTAATCCGCTTTACACGGTTGGGCAACAGCTGATTGAAACGATTACGACGCATTTGTCATTGAGTAACAGTCAAGCCAAGACTAGGGCGATTGAGCTGCTAGAAGCCACAGGTATTCCAGCAGCGCGCGAACGGATTGATCACTACCCGCATCAATTTTCTGGGGGTATGCGCCAACGGGTGGTGATCGCGCTTGCTTTGGCGGCAGAACCCAAGCTCATTATCGCTGATGAGCCTACGACAGCTCTAGACGTCTCGATTCAAGCCCAGATTATCGAATTGCTCAAGCGCTTATGCCGCGAGCATGGCACGGCAGTCATGCTAATTACGCATGATATGGGCGTCATTGCCGAGACAGCCAATCGAGTGGTGGTGATGTACGCGGGTCGAGTGGTTGAAGTGGGAGCGGTGCGCGATGTCATCGAGCGACCACAGCACCCCTACACAGCTGGGTTGATGGGGTCGATTCCCACGATCAAACGCGTTGTAGAAAGGTTGGTACAAATCGATGGCAGTATGCCGCGGTTGAATGCGATTCCATCTGGCTGTGCGTTTCATCCGCGCTGCGAACACGTCATGCCAATTTGTCGCCGCGAACGGCCTGAACTCATGGTTAGGGGCGCCTCACAGGCGGCGTGCTGGCTAATGGCAAAGGAGGGGACAGATGGCTAACGATGCCACGCCTTTGGTTGAGGTCAAGGACGCAGCGCGTTGGTTTGATGTGTCAGCGCCTTGGCTAGAGCGGGTTTTGTCGGGCAAGCCCCGAATCATGCTCCGAGCGGTCGAAGGGGTCTCTTTTACGATTAACCGAGGCGAGACGCTGGCATTGGTGGGAGAGTCAGGGTGTGGCAAGTCAACCGTTGCGCGTTTGCTTGTTGGCTTGTATCCCCTGACACGAGGTGAAATCAACATAGATGGCCAACCGATTCAAACACTAAAAGGTCCTCAAGGGACTCAGTTGCGGCGCCGACTGCAGATGATCTTTCAGGACCCGTTTGCCAGCCTGAATCCTCGGTGGCGTGTGGGTCGGATCATTGCGGAGCCTTTGCGCGCTCACACCCAAATGACAAAACCCGAGCAACAACAGCGCGTCGATGAGTTACTACTGCAGGTGGGCTTGGATCCAGCTGACAAACAACGCTATCCGCACCAGTTCTCTGGAGGGCAAAGACAAAGGATTTCGATTGCCAGGGCCTTGGCAGTTAGACCAGAGTTTTTGGTGTGCGACGAGCCTACGTCGGCACTTGATGTGTCGGTTCAAGCTCAAGTGCTGAACATCATGAAAGATCTGCAGCGTGACTTGGGTTTAACCTATTTGTTCATTTCACACAACCTCGCGGTGGTGCATCACGTCGCTGACCGGGTTGGCGTCATGTACTTGGGTCGCATCGTTGAGATCGCGCAGCGCGCAGAATTGTTTGAGCGACCAAGGCATCCCTATACCAAGATGCTTTTGTCAGCGATACCGGATATGGATGGGCAGGGAGCCTCACGCACACCAGTGGCCGGTGAGGTACCAAACCCTTTGAATCCCCCCTCTGGCTGCACGTTTCATCCGCGTTGCCCCATTGCTCGAGAACGGTGCAAAGAGGTCGCGCCATTGTTATCTGAGGATGGGGGTACACAAGTTGCTTGCCACGCGGTATCTGAACGATGGACACCTTAGCCTCACTTGTGTGATGAGTGCTACCCGTTCTGGTTTGCTCATTAACGATCGCGGCAAGTCTGCCCAGGTGTTGTAAGGCACGGTGGCCACTAACTTTAAGAACGGGCTATGGGCCTTACCCCGACCGCTTCGCCGATCAACCGTGAGTTTTTGTCGGTACGAAACACAAGCGGATGTTCTTGTTGCAGAGCCGGTCTGGCCAAACTAGACAGCCCGATAAGTGATAAAAAGTCATTGGTCT
>JAFMCG010000133.1 GCA_017857895.1 Burkholderiaceae bacterium
AGTGGCCCTAAAACACGCCAACCACGCCGGCAACTCTTGTTGGGCCAGCACCAGTAACAACGCATCACGAATCCATACTTCAGCACTGCCGCGATCAGTGACCCAGCCTGATGCTTGCGCCTGTTCTAAACCTTGTGAATAAGCAAAACCGCCGATCGGCAGCAAGGGACTGGCTAGGTGTAGTGCATCGATCCATTGCTCATTCGAATCAACGCCACATGACAGCTTATTCATGTTGAATCACTTAAGTTCACACGGTGTGCTGCCATTGATAACGCTTCACCGACCTGCCCCATCTGATCATCTAGGGCCACCACTTCACCATGGTGATGACGGTGTCCCGGCGAATAAGCACCTGCCTCTGGTAAAAAAGGCTGGTTAACAGCCGTCACAGATGCCCCAAGAAGCTGAACCATCTGCTGCAAAACAGCATCAGGTTCAATGAAGATGGCATCCGGTGTCAACATCGCCTTGACGTGCCGATTGGCCAAGTGGTAAGTGACCCGCATCAAATCAAAAGTGCTCGGCGCGCCGATACGTAGCAAAGACTCAGACTGCGCTTCAATCCTTAGTCGTTGTCCACAAGTGCTCAACAACACGTCACCTGGATTCATCACATCCCCACGAGGCAAGACAATGGCCACCGCACGCCCACTGGGCAGCATGGCCGCGAGTCGACTGCGTTGTCGGTCTGAGCAGCTCAAAGACAGAGCCTCTGCCCCGTCAGACCGATGATCGTCGCTGCTGCCTAGCTTTTGTTGAAACAAGATGGCCATGGTTAAAAAAGAAAATACCGTTGCGCCATCGGTAACACCGTGGCTGGTTTGCAATCCAACAACTCACCGTCGGCATAGACTTTGTAGTTCTCAGGATTGACTGTGATTTGTGGGGTAGCGTCGTTAAGCTTCATGTCCGCTTTTGAAATCTGTCGCACACCACGCACGACTCCCACGCGCTTTTGCAACCCAAGCTCGTTTGCCACACTCGCTTCTACAGCCGCTTGCGACATGAAAGTCAGGCTTGTCTCAAAAACCGCTCGTCCCGCAGCACCAAACTGTGGTCGGTAGTGCATGGGTTGTGGGGTGGGTATTGATGCATTGGGGTCCCCCATCAGCGCCATGGCAATCATCCCGCCTTTGATCACGGTGGTGGGTTTCACCCCAAAAAAAGCGGGGCGCCAAAGCACCAGATCGGCGAGCTTGCCCACTTCGATCGACCCTACCTCGTGTGCGATGCCATGTGTGATGGCAGGGTTGATGGTGTATTTGGCGATGTAACGCATGATGCGAGCATTGTCGTGCTCGGCAGGATCGCTCAAGCCTGGCGATGATAGCGAACCACGCTGTTCACGCATTTTGTGCGCCGTTTGCCACGTTCGCATAATAACTTCGCCCACCCGACCCATGGCCTGACTGTCGGAGGCGATCATGGAAAAAGCACCAATGTCATGCAGAATATCTTCAGCAGCAATCGTCTCACGCCGAATACGGCTTTCAGCGAATGCAATATCCTCGGCGATCGAGGCATCTAAGTGGTGACACACCATCAGCATATCCAGATGCTCATCAATGGTGTTAACTGTATAGGGCCGAGTCGGATTGGTCGAAGATGGCAAGACATTGGGCTCTGAGCACGCTCGAATAATATCTGGCGCATGGCCACCACCCGCACCCTCGGTGTGATAAGTGTGAATCACGCGACCGTTGATGGCTGCTAGTGTTGCCTCAACGAATCCTGACTCGTTTAACGTGTCAGTGTGTATCGCAACCTGCGTATCAGTCAGTTCAGCCACAGATAGACAGTTGTCAATTGCGGCAGGCGTACTGCCCCAATCCTCATGCAGCTTCAAGCCAATCGCACCAGCTTGGATTTGCTCCATCAATGGCTCAGGTAAAGAGGCATTGCCTTTGCCCAAGAAACCCAAGTTCATCGGATATGCCTCAGCGGCTTGCAGCATTCGGCCAAGGTACCAAGGACCGGGCGTCACTGTCGTGGCAAAGGTGCCTGTTGCCGGGCCTGTACCGCCACCCAACATGGTGGTGATGCCAGAAGTCAGCGCCTCTTCAATTTGTTGAGGGCAAATAAAGTGGATGTGACTGTCAATCCCACCAGCGGTGACAATCATGCCTTCGGCGGCAATGATTTCCGTGGCGGGCCCAATCACGATCGTCACCCCTGGCTGCACATCTGGGTTGCCCGCTTTGCCAATGCCACTGATGCGGCCATCTTTTAGACCAATGTCTGCCTTAACAATGCCCCACCAATCAATGATCAAGGCATTGGTTAAAACCGTGTCGGCACAATCTTTACTCATGCGTTGCGACTGACCCATACCGTCACGAATGACCTTACCACCGCCGAATTTCACTTCTTCACCATAAATGGTGAAGTCTTCTTGAACCTGCGCAAACAAAGCTGTATCGGCCAAACGGACACGGTCACCCACGGTGGGACCAAACATTTCTGAGTAGGCTTGGCGTGAAATCTTCATGATTCAAGAGCCCCCATGACTTGACCGCGGAATCCATAAACCAGTCGATCGCCGGCAAACATCACCAGTTCGACGTCGCGAGATTGGCCCGGCTCAAAACGCACGGCAGTGCCCGAGGCAATGTTCAAGCGATAGCCTTTGACTTTCGCGCGATCAAAGGACAGAAATTCATTGGTTTCAGCAAAGTGGTAGTGCGAGCCCACTTGAATGGGTCGATCGCCTGTATTGGTGACCCGAATGGCGCACGTTTGTCGCCCTGCGTTAAGCGTGATGTCACCTGGCTCAATAATGAACTCACCGGGGATCATGCTCTTGCTCCTTGCGAATCGCTGAAGGCAAGACGGCACCAATTGGGCGACGCTGACAGACCTTCCAAATGCATGAGGCAGTGATCGCCACTGAGACCAACACCAGCCACACACCATTGGTTTCAACCATATGCAAAACAGCATGCCAAACGCTGTTGACATGCCCCTGATGAGCCAAGACGGATAAGGGTAAGACCGACAACCCAAGGGTTGCAAGCACACGCAAAGGATTAAGTTTTGATTTCATTGTCAAACTCCAATGGTTCAATGAATGGGCTGGTGAACAGTTACCAACTTAGTGCCATCCGGAAAGGTTGCTTCGACCTGAATATCCGGAATCATCTCTGGCACGCCCGCCATGACTTGGTCACGCGCGAGGATTCGTCGGCCTTCGCTCATCAATGACGCAACCGTTTGACCATCGCGCGCACCCTCTAGAATCGCTGCGGTGATGTAGGCGATGGCCTCTGGAACATTCAGTTTTAGGCCTCTGGCCAATCGACGCTCGGCCAATAATCCTGCCGTAAAAATCAGTAGCTTGTCTTTCTCTCGTGGTGTCAGGTCCATCGTTCATTTTCCAAAAAAATTAAGTCGCCCATAAACGCGGGGTACCCATTGTTTGATGCAATACATGGGTGCTTAACCAGTGCCATGTCACCTCCAACTGAGTACGCAAATCAATCGGATCACCCAGAAGACGCCCCACCAACACCCTAGGGTGCAGCCGGGTAAAAGCGACACCCGGGCAATGCGCTCTCAGAGCAGTCAGGCAGTCATCTGACAAGGTCACATCAGCTGGCACGACCACCCAACAGGTCGACAACGCGTGATGCCCCTGCAGGCCCACAGGCGAGTCAAACAAAGGGTCGTTACCAACCAATCTAAGCCGCTCGATCCAAATCACATCATCGTCGAGCGCTAAGCGTAAAGTCTGGTTGAAGCTACCATGCGTGTAACGCTCACCCGATCCGTGTCGGCCGTAAATCAGTGTGTCCCATCCAAAAAGAGAACCCGTGGGGGCAATGTCCATCATCAAAACCGAATGCACGACAGCGTGGTCATACACGATCGTTTCGGCTGGCAGCCACTGCAATTGTCCCTTAACGTTCATTTCGATGTGCTGAGCCGCTGCGGTGCCACCATACGCGCCATACCATTTGGTGGCCGAAGGCGTGGTGATGAGTGCTTGCGCGTTTTGTGCGACATCAATCGTGATAGCTAAAAAATCACCCGCAGCTATACCACCTGGCGGGTGAATAATGACGGCATGACAGCACGCTAGGCCGTCGGGATACAGTGCTTTTTGTATGCGCAAAGGGCCTTGATGCTCAAAATCAAGTACCGTTCGCTCCAACTGGCCTTGAGAATCAACACGTGCTTGGAAGTCCAGACGCAATTCCCCGTGCCACCGGTTCGATAACAAGAGGGGTGCAGAGCCACTACTGGGCTCATGCTCACTGATACGCACACTCACAGCGGTTTCCTGGTGTTTGATGTCTTAACCACATTAGTGCAATTTTCGTGCCAAATAGCAGCAACCATGTAGACAACGTGAGATCTACGCCATCAAAAGCACGATTCAGTGCAAGCCCAATAAAAAAGCCCCATAATGGGGCAGATGCACCAATACGGGGCTTGGGGGATCAGCAGGCACCCACATGGACCCACTGAAACCCGTCCGTTATAAGGCTTGCATACGCTCCGCCAAAACACTCAACATGCGTTTGGCCGTCTCACTTGTGTCGGGCTGTCCATCACCTCTGAACACACTGACAATTGTTCGATCACCCTCGCCTTTCAAATGCACTCGGTACTGTTGTGCAGGCTCTGGGTCTTTGGCACCGAATAACCGGCCAAAGAAGGACGGCTCTTCCCGGATCAAGCCAGTGTCAGTGTCAACATATCGCACAAAAAAATCACCGGCAGAGCGGTCACGATCATCGACTGCAAAATTACCCGAATCAAGTGCCAAACCGACACGGCGCCAACTCATCTCAAAGGACTCATCAATGGTCAAAGTGCCATCCACCGATACGTTGTCCTGCACGACAGGCTTGAGCTTCGTGTCTGCGGCTTGTGCCATTTTTTGGCGAGCCAATTCTGTTTCTTCGCCCAAGAAAACCATCAAACGAGCCAACATGGCTGCGTTTAGACCGGGGTCTTCGCGACCAGGCTTCCAGCGGGTTTGATCTTGCTCGATACCCATGCGCTCTTCAACCATATGCTCATGGGAAATATAAACCTCGGTGATGTCGCCGTTGCGTTCAACAATGGTTCGAAATTTATCGCGCTCACCACTGTCGTAGACACGGTCTATGACTTTACCAAGCGCTTCACGCAACCATGAGGATGGAATCCTAGAACGATTTTCCGCCCAATTGGTGACCATCAATCCCGCTTTGCTATCAATAATATCTAGACTGAAACCTGAGTCGTACCAATAATTTTCAATCTTTGGGAACAACTCACTTGGCGACATCTTGACAGCCAGCCATCTCAGATCACCGTTGCGCTTTACCTCCATATCGGGGTAGGTCGGCAATACTGCTTCTCGTGTTAGTCCACTGCTACCCGAGGCGTCGATCTTTGAGCCTTGCGACTGGAACGCTGTCAATGTTGTAGAGCCGGTTGCCGGCGCCCTGTAGCGCGGATCGGCAGCGGCTTGGGTCAAATCAGGGGGAATGCTCAAGGGATCGGTGCGCGCCGCTGACTGATAGTCAATGGCGTTTTGCCCGCTCAAGGTCTCTTTAACTGTAGAGCAAGCGCTTAAAACCGCCACGCTCGTTACTAGCAATGCCACTTTCAACACCATGTGCCGAGCTTTTCGGTGTTTCTTCATCACAGTAGACCTGCCTCCAACAGCGCTGCCCGCAAGGCGTCATGATAATGCGGACTTAATTCAAAAAGTGGTAGCCGAACACCCGACGGTATTCGGCCCATTTGTGTCAATGCCCATTTAACAGGGACTGGGTTTCCTTCTACAAACAACAGTTTGTTTAGGACAGCCAACTTGGCATTAAGTGCCCGAACTGTAACCAAATCGCCAGCCGCCGCCGCCACGCAAAGATCATGCATGGTGCGTGGTGCAATATTGGCCGTTACCGAGATATTGCCCTGCCCACCGAGCATGATGAGGGCAGCTGCCGTTGGGTCATCTCCACTAAGAACCAGAAACCCTGGCGGTACTTCTCTGATTAGTAAGGCACCTCGCGCAATATCACCCGTGGCATCTTTGATG
>JAFMCG010000014.1 GCA_017857895.1 Burkholderiaceae bacterium
TTCCAGGCGCCATCGATGTTACCCGGCTAAGTCGCGCCAAAACGCTACGCGATTTTGATGATGTGTACACCGCCCCCATGCATGGTTTCAAAGACGCTCAGGAATATTGGGAAAAAGCATCCAGCAAGCCATGGCTACGTTACATCACGCTACCAACTTTGGTGATCAATTCACGCAATGACCCCTTCATTCCCGAGCCATCATTGCCCGGCACTCAAGATGCCAGCGCCAGCGTCACACTGCACCAACCGGCCCAAGGCGGGCATGTGGGGTTTACGACTGGTGGATTTCCCGGGCATTTGAACTGGCTGCCCGCCCAACTGGCTCGTTTTTTTCAGTCTATTCAGTAGTCAGCATAGGCCGTTGTAGAGCGCTTTAGCCTCTATCCATTGAAACGCTCGAGCACTTCACGCTCTTCATCCATGCGTTTGGACAAAGCACGGATGGCCACATCGAGTCTGGATTTCTCATGGAAACTGTCGCTTAGCTCACGGGCTTGTTGTAACTGTGCCATGGCTGCGGGAAAGGCACCCGTGATGACATAGTAATCAGCCATCGCCACGCGCGCAGCAATCGGTTGGTTGGCAGCCATCAAGTTTTTGGCCATCATTTCAAAAAGACGCGGCGCTTCGGTCGGCCACTTTTTTGTGTAGGGATCCAAGAACTTGGCGGCTTGCGCATATCGACCCAACTTTTCAAGGGCTTGGGCTTTTAACTCTACCAACGATCGCTGGTTGGGCCAACGCGACAAGGCCTGATCAGCCAATGATAAGGCCTGACTATGCTGGCCTTGCGCCAACGCGAGTGCACCACCTAAACGTGCCAAGTAAGGGCTATTCGGCACGCCTTGCTTGGCATAACCAAAAAAGCGCTGTGCATCTTCGAACTGACCCCTTTGCATGGCCAGCTCAGCCAGTGCCAGCCAGGCTGCCGAGCGCGGCGCCCCCTTTAACTGTTGACCATCATTTTGCAGCCGATCCACAACCCGCGTCAGTGCTTGACGTGAAGTGGCTTGGAGAATCATTGATTTGGCACGCATATACCAAAAAGCATCAGAGTTTGGGACACGCGAACGGCTCGTGAGCTGCGTGCGGTTTTGCATGTCAGTCATGCGGTCTATGCTCAATGGGTGTGTGCTCAGATAACTGGTCCCTGCCCGGCTGACACTCATTTGCGAGGCCTGCATCAGCTTGGCAAACATGTCTTGTAAGCCCTTGGGGTCGTAGCCTGATTGGTTGAGCATTTGAAACCCCACTCGATCAGCCTCACGCTCGGCTGACCGTGAGAAGCCCAATTGTTGATCAATGGCCGCGGCCTGACCAAAGGCAGAGATCCCCGCAGCCAGATCAATACCACCCACGAGTGCCGCCAAAAGAGAGGCGGCCACACTGGCCATGGCTATGGTGTTGCTTTGCTGACTTTGTGTCAGGCCGCGCGCAATATGGCGCTGCGAGACGTGTGCGATTTCGTGCGCCATCACGCCCGCTAATTCAGACTCTGAATCAGACTGGACAATTAAGCCTGTATTAATGCCAATGTAACCACCTGGCATGGCAAAGGCGTTAAAGGCCGAATCGCGCACACCGAACACCTCGATACGCGGTGTGCTCCCTTGGACGTTTTGCGCCAAGCGATGACCCATGTCATTGAGATATTGATTCAGCTCAGCATCATGCACAAACGTCGGGTCGCGACGGCCTTGCGCAATAATTGAGTCGCCTAGACGTTGCTCCCATACGGGGGAGAGCTCCGAAGAAGAAACCGCACCAATCGAGGGCAAACCTGAGGGTTGGGCGAGCACCGGCGACACATAACAAGAACCCAACGCTACAGTCACTAGCGTTATGGCACAAAGGTTTCGATGAATACTTTTTTGCGGTCGCATTGCCTTATGATAGTGGCTCTTCATCAGAGTTCCTGGAAATATTATGCGTCCCGTCAGAAAAGCGGTCTTCCCTGTTGCCGGTTTGGGTACTCGGTTTTTACCGGCTACCAAGGCCATGCCCAAAGAAATGCTGCCCGTCGTGGATAAGCCCTTGATTCAATATGCTGTCGAAGAAGCAGTGGCAGCCGGTGTGACGGACCTCATCTTTGTGACTGGACGCAGCAAACGTTCGATTGAGGATCATTTTGATGTTGCACCCGAGCTCGAACTTGAACTCGAGCGCAAAGGCAAACATGCCTTGCTTTCCCTTGTAAAAGACATCTTACCGAACCACGTCAATTGTATCTACATCCGTCAGTCCGCTCCTTTAGGGCTTGGCCATGCGGTCTTGACCGCAGCGCCCATTGTCGGTGATGAGCCGTTTGCAGTGCTACTGGCTGACGACCTGATCGATGCCGACCAGCCGGTGCTTAGTCAGTTGATTGATGCCGCACTCACCCACCAGGGCAGTATTTTGGGGGTAGAAACCGTGCCACGCCAAGACACCAACAAATACGGCATTGTTTCAAGCGACCGAATCGACGACGTCACCGAACGGGTGAACGGCATTGTTGAAAAACCCAACCCCTCAGACGCACCCTCAACATTGGCCGTGGTCGGACGCTACGTCCTTGATCCACGAATTTTTGCGCACTTGCGCCGCACCCAAGCCGGCTCAGGCGGCGAAATCCAACTCACCGACGGTATCGCCTCACTCTTAAACGAAAAGCCCGTGTTTGCTCACCGCTACGAAGGCATTCGCTACGACTGCGGCAGCAAAGCCGGCATGTTTGCGGCCACTGTGGCCATTGGCCGCAAGTATCACAATTTAAAGCCATAACTTTATTTTTGAACACTAGCACCAGATCCTGCAAAAGGTCGGGTGCTCAATGCACTTAACTCGGGGCTTTGTGTGGGACTGAAGTCTTAGGCGGTGCGGCTGTTTCCAATGTCTGTGTTGCACCCAAGACGCCTTGCTCGCTTTGCTTGTCATGGGCTTCTTTTTTAGTCTTCGCCTCTTGCGCCTCTAGCGCTTGACGCGTCGCAAGTGTCAAGCCGTTACCCCATCGCCCTTTGGCCGACAGCCGCATCACGGTTTTAAGCGCCACCAACAAACCCACAACTTCAGTCAAGGCGGCTGGAATCCACATCGTCAAACCACCAATGGCTTGATCGGTGACGGCCTCCATCGGGATGGCTCGCCCACACAAGTCAAACAAGGGATACAAGTCTTTTTCAGTGAAGGCGATCACAGCGCCAGCCACCATTTGAGGAGCCATGGTGACAATAGGCGAAATCACTCGGCCACCCGGCGACATGGCCGCGGGTGGAGAGGGGCGACGATCAAGAATCAAATTCCAATACATGAACCCACTGATAACAACCGACCAGTTCATGACCCGATATAAGCGCCAATCGAGCATGGAATAAAACTGAACGGAAGGGATCAGCCAAATAATGACCAAAAACACAAAAAGTGCCGGTACAAAAATGGGGTTGGTCAATGTCGCGATCAGCGCTCGCCCAGGTACCGTTTGGTTAAAGCGACGCAATGCCGATCGCCAGGTCAGTGGCAGGCCAGCGCGCATGACAGAACCCGGGTAGGCTGCCATTAAAACCAAGGGGCCCAGGTGATGCAGCACCAAATGCTGAATCCGGTGCATGAAGAACATACGTTCAGCGTAGTAGTCCAGCAAAGTGTGCATGGACAAGTACAGCAGCACTATGCCTGTCCAGAAGAAAACCTTACGCGCGGTGCTAACGCGGTGGACCCGCTGCCCGCGCACGAAGAGGTAGATGCCCACCGCGAAACACAGCAACAGCGCCGGAGAAAACTCCCAAGGGACCAACCAACTCAACAGATCCATGCCAACAACCCTTTAGAATCTCAACTGTGCCAATACATATCGGTTACCAATTGTAGTATCACTGTTTTAAACATTAGGTAGTGACCCAAGCCATGAGCCTAGTTTCCCCCGTCCACGATGTTCACGTCTACCAGGCGCGACGCACGCGCGTGCTGCAATGGATGCATGATCAGGGCGGTGGCGTCACGGTCATACCGACTGGCGAGCCGAGTTTACGCAATGCCACCAACCCCCACCCCTTTCGCTTTGATAGCCAGTTTTACTACCTAACAGGCTTTACTGAGCCAACGGCCTGGTTGGTCATGGTGGCCCGCGCTGACGGAACAAGCGAAAGCATCTTATTTTGTCAACCCAAAGACCCAGATACCGAGATCTGGGATGGGGTGCGCTGGGGCCCAGAGGCTGCGCTCGTTGCCTTTGGTTTTGATCAGGCTCACCCGATCGATACCCTTTCAGACTGGGTGCCCAAAGCGCTGGTGGGTGCACCCGCCGTTTTTGCGCCCTTGCATCGCGCAGCGGTTGCTGATTTACCCATGCAACTGCAGCGTTGGATCACCACCGCAAGACAACAGTCACGCGGCATGCGTGAGGTACCTAACCGCTGGATCGACCTGACGCCACTGCTAAGTCGCCAGCGCCTCATCAAGGACAGCCACGAACAAGCCATCATGCGACAAGCCGCCCACATTGCTGCACAAGGCCATTGCGAGGCCATGCGTCAGGTGAAACCTGGGCAAGCCGAGCGATCGCTTGAGGCTGAGCTCTTGCGCGTCTTTCTGCAAGGCGGCGCACAAGACACGGCCTACGAAACCATCGTGGCCACAGGCGCTAATGCCTGCGTCTTACATCACCGGGCTGGCCACAGCGTGATCAAAGACGGTGACTTGATCTTGATTGACGCGGGTTGTGAGTTACACGGTTACGCCTCTGACATCACCCGCACTTTCCCGGCCAATGGCCGCTTCTCCGGGCCACAGGCCGCACTCTACGATATCGTCTTAGCCGCGCAAGCAGCGGCCGTTAGCCTAACCCGACCCGGCGCGTCGTTTAACGCCGGCCACGAGGCCGCGGTCAACGTGCTGTGCCAAGGATTGATTGATGAGGGTATTTTGAAGGGTTCGTTGGCTGAGGTCATCGAGACCCGAAGCTATCACCCTTTTTATATGCACCGAACCGGTCATTGGTTGGGGCTTGATGTGCATGATGTGGGCCCTTATCGATTGACCGAACTCGATGGCGAAGAGCCTGATTGGCGGCCTTTAGAGCCTGGCATGGTGCTGACCGTTGAACCTGGCCTCTATATCCGGCCGAGCGATCAAGTCCCAGAAAAGTTTTGGAATATTGGTATACGGATTGAAGATGATGCGCTCGTCACCGATCAGGGCTGCGAACTCATGACCCGTGGTGCGCCCGTTGAACGCGCAGCCATTGAAGACCTGATGAGTGCGGGGATGCGCTAGAAATTTAGACCGTCTAATAATCCCATGCGGGTCCAGATGTGTAACACCACGTGAGCAATCCCGAACAACATCATGACGGTACCAAGCAACAGCCCTGATATGGCAACCAAGATTGGGCCCCAGCCGGTGTGCCCGACACGTTTGTAGCCGGGGTTGTAACGCGCATCAAACTTTTCGTCGGACCTCAAACACAAGACGATGGCTTCAATAAACCCCGCCACAGCTGGAATGAACACCACAAAAATCGCTGGGCTGTCCCACCAAACGTCTGATTGAAAGGCAATGGCAAACATTACCACCGCCAAAACTGTCAATAACCAAGGGCGAGGGCGCCCCAAGTAATACCAGTGGGCGCCAAACCAACCCCCGTAAAAGGACAAAAGACCCGCCAGCACTTTGCTTTTGACCGCGGCTGGTGGGTAGGCAACGGATTCACCCAGCACCTCAGCAGAATCAGCATCGTGAGTTGGCGCAACAGGATGGACAGGTGGTGTATTAGTCGTGTTCATGACCAGAGTTTAATGCCGAGCCCACTGTAAATCACGTATTCTTAGCAAAGACCTCTATTAATCAAGTGATAACAGCCCGATGAGTGCGACATGACCGCGTTGGATCAGAAAACCACCACGACTTTTGATGTTGCCATTGTGGGTGGCGGACCGACGGGTAGTGCGTTGGCCCTATTGCTCGCGCGCTTAGCACCCGATCCCGCCCGAGTGGCTTTGTTCCAATCCGAACAGCGCACCCGCTATGACCGAACCGTGGCCAACGACACTCGAGTGATTGCGATCAATGAGGGCAGTCGGGTTTTACTGGCTGATTTGAACGCATGGCCCAGCGAGGTGGCTTCAATTCACACCATCCATGTGTCACAAAGGGGGCGGCTCGGTCGCACGTTGATCCGTGCTGAGGACTTTGCCGTACCGTCACTTGGGCACGTGCTGCGCTACAGTCAATTACATGAAACATTGCTCGAGGCCGCTGGCCAAGCTGGCATTACTCTTTTTACGGGTGAGCCTGCTCAGGCCCAGCAGAATGGCGATGATGTGATTGTCACCACTGGGGACGTTCAAACCACCGCCAAATTGGTGATTCGCGCCGATGGCATGAACCACCAGACGCAATCAGAACCTGCCCGCTCGCAGGCCAAGGAAACACATACGCAAGTCGCATTGCTCGGTGTTGCGCGGGTGAGCCGACCCAAGGTTGGTTGGGCCTTTGAGCGATTCACCCGAGAAGGCCCCTTCGCCGTCTTGCCCCACCCCGACCATCACGGTTCTCAATCGATCGTCTGGTGTTGCACCCCGGATCGAGCAAAAGCACTTCTGGGCTTAAAACCTGACGCCTTGGCGCGCGCCATCGAACAAACATTTGGCGATCGCTTGGGTCAATTTGAAGTCTTATCGGACTTCAAAGGTTACGCCCTCTATCAAAGCGTTGATCCCGCACCCATTCAGGGTCGTATCGTCAATGTGGGCAACGCGGCCCAAACGCTACACCCCGTGGCTGGGCAAGGCCTAAACCTCGGCCTCAGAGATGTGGCAACCCTGGCTCACTGCCTGCGCGACTGGATGGCTCAAAGCAACCGCGATCCGGCTCGGTCCTTGGCCATCTACGCCAATTTGCGTCAATACGACAGATGCGTGACCATTAATCTGACACGCACCATGTCGAGCATTTTTACCACCCATCTGCCTGTGGTCGAGCATGGTGCAGGGCTGGCTTTGTTAGCGCTAGACACCCTACCCGCCTTGCGTGCACCGCTGGCCCGACACCTAATGCAAGGGTTACGTCAATAAATCTTACCCGCCTCGCACGCGCCAAGCATCGGCGTCTTATACAATGACGCCATGCAAATTGGCTCTTGGACATTTCCAAACAACGTGTTTGTTGCCCCCATGGCGGGGGTTACTGACCGCCCTTTTCGTCAGCTCTGTAAAAGGCTGGGGGCTGGTCACGCCGTATCAGAGATGGCCGCGAGCAACCCCGCCCTATGGGACAGCGTTAAAACATCTAGACGCTTAAACCACGATGGCGAGCTAGACCCCATCACGGTACAAATCGCCGGTGCTGACCCCGACATGATGGCCCAAGCCGCTGTCTTTAACATTGGCAAAGGCGCACGCATCATCGATATCAACATGGGATGCCCCGTTAAAAAGGTTTGTAAGGCCGCCTCAGGCTCTGCCCTCTTGCGCCACGAAGACCTGGTCAAACGAATCATCGACCGGGTGGTTCAATCGTGTGCTGTTCACAATGTGCCTGTCACATTAAAAACGCGCACCGGCTGGGATCAATACAGCCGTAACGCCGTGCATATCGCCAAGTTGGCCGAATCATTGGGCATTGCCGCGTTGACATTACATGGTCGCACGCGCGCCGACTTATTTGAGGGCCACGCCGAATACGACACCATCAAAGCTGTTAAAGCGGCCATTAAAATTCCTGTGATTGCCAATGGCGACATCGATAGCCCCGAGAAGGCGCGACAAGTGCTGGCTTACACCGGCGCGGACGCGGTCATGATTGGTCGCGCAGCGATGGGGCGTCCTTGGTTGTTTCGTGAAGTCGATTACTACCTTCGAACGGGCGAAACACACCAGCCAATAACACTGACTGAAATCCGCGACCACTTGCTCACGCATCTTGATGACCACTATCGGTTTTACGGTGAGACAGCCGGTGTAAGAACCGCGCGAAAGCACATTGGCTGGTACATGAAAGACTTGCCCGGGGGTCAAACCATGGTCAACACAATTAACGCGATCGATAACACCGCGCAGCAAGCATTCGCTGTCTCAAAGTGGTTTAATCAAACCATTGCTGATGCGCCAGATCTGTTAGAAAACAAGATAGCGGCTTAAACCGAGAAAGACCCTATGATAAAAAAAATTACACCCCTCGATGAATCAGTGCGCTTAAATCTTGAAGTCTACCTAAACGATCTCGGCGATATCGAACCCACGGGTATGTGGGACATGGTGATGTCGTGCGTGGAGAAGCCACTTCTGCAAACCGCCATGACTCGCGCCCAAGGCAATCAATCAAAAGCCGCACAGTTGCTTGGCATCACCCGCAACACCTTACGCAAAAAGTTGGTGTCGCATCAGCTTCTAGAAATCTAGTCACTTTAATCATCAACTGATCGATTATTTTTAAATTCTTTGATAACCAATCCATTCTCATGAAAATCCAAACCGCTTTGATCTCAGTGTCCGATAAAACCGGTGTCGTTGATTTTGCGCGTGCCTTGCACTCGCGTGGCGTGCGCTTACTGTCTACCGGTGGCACGGCCAAACAACTCGCTGAGGCTGGTTTGCCTGTCACCGAAGTTGCTGCGCATACGGGCTCACCTGAGATTTTGGATGGGCGTGTTAAAACCCTGCACCCCAAAATCCATGGCGGCTTATTGGCTCGACGCGATGACCCCAAACATCTACAGACCTTAGAGCAACACGACATTGATCGCATCGACCTGTTGGTGGTCAACCTTTATCCTTTCCGCGAGACCGTGGCCAAACTCGATTGCTCTTTTGAAGACGCCATTGAAAACATCGATATTGGTGGCCCCGCCATGCTGCGTGCAGCCGCCAAGAATCACGGCACAACCGGTGGTGGTGTCACGGTTGTGATTGATCCCATCGACTACAGCCGGGTCTTAACCGAAATGGATCAAAACCAAGGCAAAACAAGCTTTGGTTTGCGTTTATCACTTGCGGCCAAGGTTTATGCCCACACGAGCGCTTACGATGGTGCCATCGCAGCCTACCTCAGTAGCTTGTCACAGGCTGAGCCAATACAAAACGAAGCGCCTGAAAGACAAACATGGCCGCGCACCCTCACGCTTCAACTGCACCGTGAGGAAACCTTGCGTTACGGTGAAAACCCACAACAGGTGGCTGCGTTTTACCGCGACCCCAGCGTAGCAGCCGGCCTGCTGGGTAACTTCCAGCAGTTACAAGGCAAAGAATTGTCATATAACAACATCGCTGACGCTGACGCGGCTTGGGACTGTGTGCGCAGCTTTGATCAACCAGCCTGTGTCATCGTCAAGCACGCCAACCCCTGTGGTGTGGCGGTGGCTAACGATGTGTATGGCGCTTACCAAAAAGCATTACGCACGGACACGACCTCAGCTTTTGGTGGCATCATTGCCTTTAACCGACCGATTGACGCCGCTACTGCAGAAGCGGTCAGCGCCCAATTTGTCGAAGTGTTGCTGGCCCCTGGCTTCGAAGGGGCGGCACTGGCCGTCTTGCAACACAAAAAGAATGTGCGCGTGCTTGAAGTACCCATGGGACATCATCAAAACGACATCGACGTCAAACGCGTGGGTGGTGGCTGGCTAATCCAAACACCCGACTCACAATTGCTCGACGAAAAAGCGTTAAGAGTCGTTACCAAGCGACAACCCACCGATGAACAGATGAGCGATCTGATGTTTGCTTGGCGCGTTGCTAAGTTTGTGAAATCCAATGCCATCGTGTTTGCTGGGCAAGGCATGACGCTTGGCGTTGGCGCCGGGCAAATGAGCCGCATCGATTCCGCCCGCATTGCCGCCATCAAGGCAGCAAACGGCGGGCTTGATTTGAAAGGCAGTGCGGTTGCATCTGACGCGTTTTTCCCATTCAGAGACGGTCTTGATGTGGTGATTGATGCCGGTGCCAACTGCGTGATTCAACCCGGGGGCAGCATGCGCGATGATGAGGTCATTGCCGCGGCTAATGAGCGTGACGTGGTGATGGTCATGACCGGCTTGCGGCATTTTCGGCACTAGCCCCAGCAGACGATCATGAGAATTCTCGGGGTGGATCCTGGTTTGCGGCGAACAGGATTCGGTGTCATCGACACCAGTGGCTCTAAACTCCAGTACGTCAGTAGCGGCACAATCATCGTGCCCAGCGCCGCTAGCTTGCCCGAACGACTCCAAGTGATCTTGGACAATTTACGAGAGGTCGCGCGGGAAACCCAGCCCGATGTGGCCGCCTTGGAAATCGTGTTTGTGAACACCAACCCACAATCCACGCTCTTGCTTGGCCAAGCTCGGGGGGCCGCGTTATGTGCTTTGTCAGACAGCGGCCTAGCCGTTCATGAATACACGGCCTTACAAATCAAGAAATCGGTTGTTGGCCATGGCAAAGCCGCCAAAGAACAAGTCCAAGAAATGGTCAAACGACTGTTGTCCTTGAACGCCACCCCAAATACCGACCCCGCCGACGCTTTGGCTTGCGCCATATGCCACGCCCACATGGCGCCAATGTTGGCTGCGCTCAACGGTCAAGGTTGGTCTACCGCAGAGAGCCGCTCCTCGCGCTCGAGTGCGCGTGGTGGTCGCTTACGCAGTACAGATACCTCAAGAGGCCAAGAATGATCAGTCGTATCACGGGTGTTTTATTTGAAAAGTCACCCCCACGCGTTGGGATTGATGTCGGGGGCATCGGCTACGAACTCGAAGTCTCCATGTCGACGCTGTATGACTTGCCTGACCTGGGCAGCAAAGTCACGCTTTTGACTCACCAGGTTATCCGCGAGGACGCTCACTTGCTTTTTGGCTTTGCCACTGAGCAAGAGCGACGGGCTTTTCGTGAGCTCATCAAAATCACTGGTGTTGGTGCACGAATGGCTTTGGCCGTTTTATCCGGCATGTCAGTCAGTGACTTGGCGCAAGCGATTGCCATGCAAGAAGCCGGACGCTTAACCCGGATTCCTGGCATCGGCAAAAAGACAGCCGAGCGTTTGATGCTCGAACTCAAAGACAAGTTTGGCAGTCACTTACTGGTTGAGGGCGCCGTTGGCGCTAGCCGAAGTAGCCAAGCCGACATTATTGAAGCCCTGACGGCCTTAGGCTACTCTGAAAAAGAGTCTCTCGGTGCGGTCAAAGGACTGGCAGAAAGCGTCGATGTTTCTGAAGGCATTCGGTTAGCGCTAAAAGCATTATCGCGCTAACCGAAGGGCAACCGCCACAAGGACCCTTATTTGTTAGGGTCGTCTGTTGAGTGAATCGCCATGGCTTCAAGGAAGCGAGAAACCATGTTGTAGGCAGCGACCGTTGCTGTTAACTCAACAAGCTGGCGATGATCAAATTTTTCGCGCACAGCAAGTGCGATTTCCTCTGGCACATGAACCTGCTTTGTCATGGCATCGGTGTATGCCAAAACGGCACGCTGTGTGTCATCAAACACCTCCGGCTGCAGTGACCACTCTGACAGTGCGTCAAGCTGAACTTGGGTGACGCCTTCTTTGAGCGCGATCGGACGGTGTTGATCAGCCTCGTAAGGTGCACCGTTGAGTTGCGCCACGCGCATGATGACGAGCTCACGCAAGGCCCCTGAGAGCTGACACTTCTGGCGAATGGCCGTCAAGTAATTCAACCAGCCCGCAGCCACGGGTGGGCTTTGTAACAACATCCGGTAAAGATGCAAGATGTCGCCACGCTCAGCGATGATTTGGTCGACCAGCGGTTTGGCTTCAGGGTTGTTTAGATCGGCGTAGGGAATACGGGCCATGAATGCTCCAATTAAATGATTTAGCTGACAATTAAGTCAGGGTTCACGAGCTCTGACGCAAGTAACTCGGTGCGACCGTCTCAAGGGCAGTGGGCACAATGCCTAGCGCCGGATCCATCGGTGATGCACTGACGTTATCGGTTTGTAGCGAGTCCAAGTTATCACGTGACATCAAGGGTTCACCTGGCAAGCACTCAAAAAAGAAGGCTTGCAGCCGACCCAGTGACATGGGTAAATCTATCACGGGGCGAGCTCGACCACTCCACTCGGCGGACAACTTCACCAACTCGCCAAGCGTATAAACAGTGGGGCCCGCCAAATCAAAAGTTGATCCGCAAAAGTGCCCAGACTTTAAAACATTAACCACCGCCTGCGCCACATCGCCCACAAAGACGGGCTGCATTTTGGTGCGACTACCGGCCATGGGCAACACGGGGAACACTTTGGCGAGCTTTGCAAATAAGTTCATGAATTTATCGTTAGGCCCAAACACCACTGACGGCCTAAAGATGGTGGTGCACAGCGTGGGGTTGGCGGCCACAATATTGGCAATCGCCAGCTCACCGGCAGCCTTGGATCGTAAATATTGGCTGCTGCCCTGCTCACTGGCACCCAGCGCACTCACATGAACAAACCGCGTGACACCATTATCCACACAGGCTTGCGCTAAGCGCTTGGGCAAATCCACATGTACCGATGCAAAATCTGGCCCATAAGGCTGACCTGACTTGCTGTGCAAAATGCCAACCAGATTCACCACTGCGTCGACGTCCTTCACCCAGCCATTCAAAGTGGCTTGGTCGAAAATATCACCGGCCAAAACCGTGACTGTTGGGTAGACGAGCAACTCACGCGCGCTAGGTAAACGCCGCGTGGGCACGTAAACCGTGTCACCTTGCGATACCAGCTTACCCACCACGTTTTGGCCGATAAACCCAGATCCACCGACAACCAATATACGCATTAAAAAATCTCCTGTCTTGCCCTGACCTTCAGTTCCGGTTCAATTAACTGGCGTTAATTGAACCGGCCATTAACTGCCCATACGACGCCAAATCAACATTGCCGCCACTAACCAAAACACCCACCCGCATCCCCGGCTTAATGGCCAACCCGCCTTGCATCACAGCGGCGGCAGCCAGACAACCCGTGGGCTCAACCACCAATTTCATGCGCTGGGCAAACCACTGCATGGTCTCGACCAACGCTTGATCACTCACCGTTAAAACATCTTTTAAGTTCTTTTGCATGATAGCGAAGGTCAAATCACCAACAGCGGTGGTGACCGCACCATCGGCCAAAGAACGGGGCGGATCAATCGTGACGATTTTGCCACTGCGAAATGACAATTGTCCGTCATTGCCGGCCTCAGGCTCAACACCGTACATTTCGCAAGCTGGGCTTAAGACGCTGGCTGCCAAGGCACAACCTGACACCAGACCACCGCCCCCCATACAAACCAAGAAGGCATCGAGCTCACCCACTTGCTCAAACAGTTCTTTACCAGCCGTGCCTTGACCTGCAATCACATCGGGGTGATTGAAAGGAGGGATTAGAGCCAAACCGTGTTGCTCAGCCAATCGGGCCGCTATCTCATCGCGCTTTTCAGTGTAACGGTCATAAAGCACGACCTGCGCGCCATAACCCTCTGTGGCCGCCCGCTTGGCACTAGGGGCATCATGTGGCATCACGATCGTGGTCGAAATGCCGAGCAACTGGCCCGAAAGCGCAATGGCTTGCGCATGGTTGCCCGAAGAATACGCTACCACACCCGCTTTTTTGTGGGCAGACGATAGGTTTGACAGCGCGTTATAAGCCCCTCGGAACTTAAAAGCGCCCGTTCTTTGAAAGGATTCGCACTTAAAAAAAACCTCCGCACCGAGCGTCTTGTTCAGGCTTTGGCTGGTCAGCACTGGGGTTCGATGGGCGACGCCCTCTAAGGTTTGAGCAGCGCGCTCAACATCGGCGTAGGTTGGCGGCTTTAAAGCGACAGTTGGCGAGTGAACCATTTTTTTTCTTGCCCTTATAAAGACAACGAGACATTCGTGTCATGGGTTTTACAGGTTGTCATAGTGTACGATTGATCCGAACCTAACCTTCGATCACTTGGTGATCAACCCATGGCCATACAGTCAGATAACCTTTCTTCACAACCGCCCGCCGAACGCTTGGTAGATCCCGTTAGCCGCACACCCACTGAAGAGTCGGTCGAGCGTGCGCTGCGACCCAAGGCTCTGGCGGAGTACGTTGGTCAACAAAGCGTTCGCGAACAGCTCCAGATCTTCATTGAGGCTGCGCGCCATAGGGCCGAAGCGCTTGATCATGTGTTGCTATTTGGGCCACCCGGTCTCGGTAAAACCACGCTCGCACACATTGTCGCCTACGAAATGGGCGTGAACTTACGCCAAACCTCGGGACCCGTATTGGAGCGCGCTGGTGATTTGGCAGCGCTTTTGACCAATCTCGAACGCAATGACGTGCTCTTTATTGATGAAATCCATCGTCTTTCGCCTGTGGTCGAAGAAATTCTTTACCCTGCCTTAGAAGATTTTCAGATTGACATCTTGATTGGCGAGGGCCCTGCCGCCCGTAGCGTAAAGCTTGATTTGCAGCCCTTCACACTCATCGGTGCAACCACTCGCGCAGGCATGCTAACCAACCCACTGCGAGATCGCTTCGGGATTGTCTCGCGGCTTGACTTTTATTCCCACGACGAATTGGCACTTATCGTCAAACGTAACGCCAAACTGCTCAATGCTGAGATTGACGAACTCGGTGCCGCTGAGATTGCACGTCGAGCGCGTGGCACGCCGCGTATTGCCAACCGACTGCTGCGACGGGTGCGCGACTTTGCCCAAGTTCGAGCCGATGGCTTAATCAGCCAAGACATCGCCTCTAGAGCCCTGAGCATGCTCGAAGTTGACCCGCTCGGGCTAGACATCATGGATAGAAAGCTTCTAGAAGCCATCATTCACAAGTTTGATGGGGGCCCCGTGGGTGTGGAAAGCTTAGCGGCTGCTATTGGTGAAGAGCGCGACACCATCGAAGACGTGATCGAGCCTTATCTCATTCAAAATGGTTTCTTACAGCGCACACCCCGCGGTCGGATGGCCACACAGACGACTTGGCGTCACTTGGGGCTCACGCCCCCATCTGGTGCGACGGGCGAGCAATCCTAAGGCAGCAGAGCACTTCCCATCTGGGTCTTCGGCTCAGCCCCAGCGCATTGAAAGGTGCTGCTGCCCCTTCAAAACCGCAACACTGGCTTCGGTTAACGCCAAGGTGCCGTAACCCTCATCGTCAAGCACCAGCATTTGTTCTGACAACAATCGACGCAAAAGCCTGCGCCATTGCGCCACGCTGAGCTCCGACCCGATGCCAAACACCGAAAGTGAGTCATGGCCAAGCGAGCTCACCCGAGCCGTGGTGCGACCCCGCAAAATGTCGATGACATGGCCAGATCCAAATCGTTGCCCCCGTTGTCGCCAGAGCCGATATACGGCAGAGAGCATCTTCTGAGCTGCCTCAGAGACGTCTTGGACGGCATCTGAGTTCAGGCAATTATCGCAATGGCCACAAGGCTCAGAGGACTGTCCAAAATGGGCCAGCAGTTGCTGACGCCGGCATTCGATCGACTCACAAAACGACACCATGGTGTCAAAGGCCTTAACCATTCGCTGCTGATTGGCTGGGTTATCAGTCGCCTCTGAGAACAGACGTTGCCGCTGCAAGACGTCACTCAACCCGTAAGCCAACCATGCACTCGCAGCTTGTCCGTCTCGACCCGCACGTCCTGTTTCCTGATAATAGTGCTCTAAGGACTTGGGCATATCCACGTGCGCCACAAAACGGATATCCGGTTTGTCAATCCCCATACCAAAGGCAATCGTGGCCACCATCACCGCATCAGGCGCTTGTTGGAACTGTTGCTGGTGTCTGGTGCGCGTTTCGCGATCAAGACCAGCATGATAGGGCAAAGCCGTGAGGCCCTTGTTAACCAACCATGCCGCCAGATCATCGGTGCGTTGACGTGAAGCGCAGTAAACAATGCCCGACTGACCGCGATGTTTATGGCGAATAAATTGCCACAATTGCGTTCGAATCTCGTCTTTTTCTGCCACCTGATAAAAGATGTTAGGACGGTCAAAGCCTGTCACAAACGATCGGGCAGCTGGCATACCAAGGCGTGCCAATATCTCCTGCCGTGTTTGCTCAGTGGCTGTGGCAGTCAGCGCAATACGAGGGACGTTGGGCCAACGCTGAGACAACACCGACAAACCCAGATACTCAGGCCGGAAATCATGGCCCCACTGCGAGACACAGTGGGCCTCGTCAATGGCAAATAACGCAATTGGCATCTGCTCTAACAACTGCAGCATGCGCTCAGTGAGCAGTCTTTCAGGCGCCATGTAGATCAAATCAAACTCGCCTTTCTTGAGCGAACGCTCAACATCTAGCATCTCATCCCACGACAGGGTTGAATTCAGCACCGCCGCGCGCACGCCCAGCGCGCAAAGCTGGGTGACTTGATCTTTCATCAGCGCAATCAGGGGCGACACCACCACGGCCACGCCAGGTCTCAGTAGGGCGGGCAACTGGTAACACAGGGACTTGCCACCACCCGTTGGCATCAAAACCAAGGCATCGTGACCCGCCAAAACGTGATCTATGACCTCAGCTTGGGGCGTCCGAAAGGATTGATGACCAAAAACCCGGCGTAACAGTTCACGCGCCGGTGTGGCTTCGCTTTTATTTGGTGATGACAGAATATCTTTACCGACTTCGGCTGCAGGTTTCAACGCTCAGCCGCCTGCGCTTGATGGGAATGCTGAACACTGAGCGATTGTCGCGTCAACAACCGATAAAACCGACCAATATGAACCGCAAGCGCAATGGGTATCAGCACCAACAAACAAATCAGAGTGGTTTCCAGCACCGCCGGTGAGGCGACCGCATCCCAAATGGACATTTCATCGATGATGACAAATGGAAAAACGCTGTAAGCCAAGCCCAACATCATGAGAATCAACAAAAGCGCGGCCAAAAGCAAAGGAATACGGTTACTTTTTGGTACGACCGCTGCAATCAAATGACGCAAACAAATCTCAAGCCACACGAAAGCCGCCAACATCAGTAGCCACCACAAAGCGCCAGTCATCAAAAAACTGGCGTGGGTCCATTTGTAAAAAACCGCCGGATTCGTTAGACCTAGCGTCAACGAAACAGCCACCATGCCAGCGGCAGTCCAACGCGCTGATGATCGAGCGAGTCTTGCGGCTTTCACCAACAGCGTGCCTTGCGCCCATGAAACCAGCCAAGTGCAGCCCAACAAGAAGAAAGACATGGCCACTGACAACAAGACCAACAACACAAATACTGACAAATCCAAACGCCACTGCAACCCGGCAATATAGCCAGCCAATAAGAGACCATAACCGACCGTGGCCAAAAAGCTCGCCAAACTAAACATCCAGTACCCGAAAAGGCGATCACTGCGGTGGTTTTTATAGGGCTTGTCACTCAAGGCGCGCAGCAGCGAGCCCGTCACCAAAAATAGAAAGCCCAAGTAAAGACCGTTGGCCAAGACCGCCCAAGCAAAGGGAAACACGATCATCACAAGTACCAACACCAATAGCAACCAAGCGTTGGAACTGGCCTGCCAAGACTCATGCCGATCAAGCACAGTGAGACGGTCGCTGGCAGACAAAAAAGGCAGCAGCAGACCGACACCAAGGCCGAACCCATCCATCAACACCACACTGACGCCCACCAGTAAGAAAAAGGCGCTCACCACCAGGGGCATCCAAAACAACGGGTCAGTTGGGTTTAACCCCATTGCGGCTGATAAGTACTCGATCATGGCAGCGCCTGTTGGCTAGAGGGCAACTGGGCGGACACCAAGCTTTGCGACAAGCTTTGCCAAAGGGCAACCAGTAACGCGATGGACGCAATCGCCAAAAGACAGGCGCTGACCCACAAAACGCTCATTGACGGGGTACTCGACACATCATCAAACGACAGATGCCCAACCACCACGTCATGGCCCTTACCCAAGTACAGCAGGGACCAAAGTCCTGCCCAAAGCGCTGGCCCAACAAATAGCAAACCCGTCGTCAGGCGTTTACGCATACGCTGAGCACTCGGTGCCACCTCACCGTAAAGCCAGGCCACCACGACTAATATCGAATAAATCAGTAATAACAAAGAAACAAACCGCGCTGTCACGATCATGGCAGTCCCAGTCGACAAACCTGCGGATTCAGCCAAGAGGTTTCCGTTTAACAGGTCTGTCAGTGAGCCGTGATCCAACACCAGCCGAGTCACCGTCTGGTCCAAAGCAACGATTGAAACCATGGCGGTCAGCAACCCAATACCGCACAAAAGGCGATACAGCGATCCTGGGATACGCTGGGACTTGGCTGAAAACCCAGGCGCAGTCGATGCCAAGCCCTGACGGCCAATCATCCAACCCGCTGTTGCTAGGGTGGCACCCAAAACCGTTAGCAGGGCTTGTAAACCGACCTGTTCATTGAAGAAAATCAGTCGCATCTCAAGCACTTGGAATCGCCCGTCAATGAGACTTGCGCCAGCGGGTTCTCGCAACCAAGCATCTATCACCACCAAACCCGCAACAACCAAGGAATATCCAAAGGCGGTTGCCAGTGCACTGAACGAATAGATCGCCTCACTGACGCGGCCTCGGCCATTGATCATGACGCTAAAAACAGTGGTTTTGGTGAGAAAGGCAATGGCCGTGACGACCAATAGCAAAGGGCCCAACACGTTTCCTGCGCGCTCGAATAGCGTTGACCAGCCAACGGCCACAAGCACTAGGGTCAGCAGTCCAAATCCAAACCCAGCCCGTACAACCACCGCGAACACCCCTAACCAGGCGTCGAAGGCGTCGGTATGCGTTGGTCGTTTAGTGGTGCCAATCAACCACTGCCAAATCGCCAAAAGCCATGCCAAACCCAGTCCAAGCACCATTAGGGCTTGGAACAATGAGAGCGCCCAACCAAGCTGGGCTTGCATAAATATTGATTGGCTAGTTTGCATAACGGGGTAAGTGTAGACCGGACGTGGCAAAATGTGACTTTGTGTATCCGCGTTTTTCAACTCGTTGCTTAAGAATCGCTTATGACGCCCCATGATGGGGAGGCTTCGACCTCCAATTTTTTACGCCACGCCATTGAAACCGACCTAAAAGCAAACCGCTTTGAAGGCAAGCGTTGGGCCACGCCACCCGCGTTAGCGCAAGCTTTGACTCAAGCCGATTTAGATCCCGCGCGTATAAGAACACGCTTTCCACCCGAGCCCAACGGCTTTCTTCACATCGGGCACGCCAAGAGCATTTGTTTGAACTTTGGCTTGGCCGCAGCCTACGATGGCGTTTGCCACCTTCGTTTTGATGACACCAACCCGGAAAAAGAAGAGCAGGCCTACGTTGACGCCATTATGGATGCCGTGAAGTGGCTTGGATTTGATTGGCAGTCAAAGGGCAAAAGTCACCTTTACTTCGCCAGCGACTATTTTGATGTGATGTACACGTTTGCCCAAGCGCTGATTAAGGCGGGGCACGCTTACGTCGACGAACAAAGCCCGGAACAAATGCGTCTGACGCGCGGCACTTTGACTGAGCCTGGCCATGACAGTCCATGGCGCAATCGTCCCATTGACGAGTCACTGGCCCGCTTTGAAGAAATGCGCAACGGCCAGCATCCCGATGGCTCACTGGCCCTGAGGGCCCGTGTCGACATGACATCACCCAACATGAACATGCGCGACCCTGTCATTTACCGCATTCGACACGCCCACCACCACCGTACGGCCGACCGCTGGTGCATTTACCCCATGTACGCATGGGCACACCCTGTTGAAGACGCCCTCGAAGGCATCACTCACAGCGTTTGCACGCTCGAATTCGAAGATCAGCGCCCCTTTTACGATTGGACGTTAAATACCCTTGCCGACTTGGGTTGCTTGGCTCGCCCCTTGCCACGTCAATATGAGTTTGCCCGACTGAACATGAGCTATATCGTGACCAGTAAGCGCAAGTTGCTGCAGCTCGTCAAAGACCACCACGTCAGTGGTTGGGACGACCCACGCTTACCGACCCTGGCGGGTTTGCGCCGGCGCGGCTACACGCCCGAGGCGATTCGTCTGTTTTGTGAGCGCACGGGCGTCTCAAAGGCAAACTCACGCATCGACTACAGTGGCTTAGAGCAAGCCCTTCGCGATGACCAGGATCCCAAAGCGCCGCGAAGTGTGGCCATTCTGAATCCGTTGAAGTTGGTGATTACCAATCTGCCTGAGGGCTACGAAGAAACCTGTCACGCACCGGTCCACCCTCACCACCCCGAACTTGGGCAACGCGCCTTTGCGCTGACACGTGAGCTTTGGATCGAGCGCGAAGACTTTGAACTGGTGCCACCGAAAAAGTACTTTAGGCTCTATCCGGGCAACCAAGTGCGGTTGAAGTACGCGTACGTGGTTAACTGCACAGGTTGCGTGCAGGATGACGACGGTAACGTGATTGAAGTACACGCCGAATACTTGCCCGATACACGCAGCGGCACCCCCGGTGCAGACGCCATCAAAGTCAAAGGCACGGTCACTTGGGTGAGCGCCAAGCACGCGATTGCGGCAACCATCCATTTGTACGATCGACTGTTTACTGAAGCCTACCCAGATGCCGGTGATGCGGATTTCTTAGCGCACCTAAACCCTGAATCAAGACAAACCGTTCAGGGCTGGCTCGAACCAGGGACACAAACCCTCACTGATGTTTGGCAGTTTGAACGGCTGGGCTATTTCGCCCCCGATCGCATTGAAAACCGACCCGACCAAGTCGTCATTAACCGCATCACGACCCTAAAGGACAATTGGGCGACACGTTCGTCTTAACCACCCATGACTGCCGACCTCTCATCACTCGAATTTAAAAGTGCCACGCTCTACACCATTAGAGCGCTGCTGAAGTCTAACGACACAGCGACCTTAATTCACTCGCTGAACCAACGAATGGCCGAAGCAGGCGGCTTCTTTGCAGGTGAAGCCGTTGTGATTGACGCCACCGAAGTCGATAAGCCCATCGACTGGGATACGCTTTTAGAAGCGTTTTCAGCACACAATTTGCCCGTCATTGGCGTGGTTGCTCAAGGCGATGTATTAACTCAGGCGCAAGACAGCGGCCTAGCTGGCGTTGAGTTATCAGCCAACACCAACCGCACCACAACCGCGCCGCAAGCCGCCGGTGAAGTGTCAGAGCCAGTCGCAGCCGCAACACCCCTGCCAACAGCCAACACCAGCGCCGCAGAGCCTGCTAAGCCCAATGTTGAGAAGCCATTGGCCAGCACATCGAGCGCGGCACCGACACTGGTGATTGAAGGACCCTTACGCTCCGGTCAACGCGTTTACGCCCGCCACGCCGACCTCATCGTAATGGGTGTGGTGAGTCGCGGTGCAGAAGTGATTGCGGACGGCAATATCCACGTCTATGGACCCTTGCGCGGCAAAGCCATGGCAGGGGCACGCGGCGACGCCCAAGCGAGAATCTTCACAACCTCACTGGACGCTGAGTTGGTGGCTGTTGCCGGCATCTACCGAGTGATTGACTCGACATTGCCAACCACACTTTTGCGAAAGCCTGGGATGATCTATTTGAAAGACCAAGCGTTGCGCATGGATCCGCTAGCTGACTAAAACCCACGAATTGAGTATTAATTTCGGTTATGTACACGCTAAGGCATCCATAAGTGCTCTCTTCGTGTGACAATACGACTTGTAAGATTACACCAAAGGCCGTTGTCGTTTGGCGCCGGTTGTTTATGAAAAAGAATTCCAAAAAGTGAGGGTACGCACGTCATGAGTCGAATTGTGGTGGTGACTTCGGGCAAAGGCGGCGTGGGTAAAACCACGACTAGCGCCAGCTTTTCTTCCGGCCTCGCAATGCGCGGGCACAAAACTGCTGTTATTGATTTTGATGTGGGCTTGCGTAACCTTGACTTGATTATGGGTTGCGAGCGCCGTGTGGTTTATGACTTTGTGAACGTCATCCAAGGTGAGGCCACACTGAATCAGGCTTTGATCAAGGACAAGAATCTAGAAAACTTGTTCATCCTCCCCGCTTCGCAGACACGCGACAAAGACGCACTGTCCAAAGAAGGCGTTGAGAAAGTGATCAATGACCTCAAAGAAATGGGGTTTGAATACATCATCTGTGACTCACCAGCAGGCATTGAAACCGGCGCCTTGTTGGCTGCCTACTTCGCTGACGATGCGTTGGTCGTCACAAACCCTGAGGTTTCTTCTGTCAGAGACTCGGACCGCATCTTGGGTATTCTTGCCTCAAAGTCACGGCGCGCCGAAATGGGCGAAGAACGCGTCAAAGAGTACTTGGTTTTGACGCGATACAACCCCAAACGTGTCGAAGATGGCGAAATGTTGTCGCTCAAAGACATTGAAGACATTTTGCGTATCAAACTCATTGGTGTTGTCCCCGAATCAGAGTCGGTGCTTCAGGCATCTAACCAAGGTTTGCCAGCGATCCACATCAAGGGCTCCGATGTGTCTGAGGCCTACTCGGATATCGTTGCGCGTTACCTTGGGGAAGAAAAGCCACTGCGTTTCACGCAGTACAACAAGCCTGGTTTGTTTAAGCGATTGCTCGGAGGTAAGTGATGTCTTTTCTGTCATTCCTGCTCGGCCAGAAAAAGACCTCAGCTAACGTTGCCAAAGAGCGACTGCAAATCATTCTGGCTCATGAAAGAAGCGGCAACTCGACTGAGGCGCCAGATTATCTGCCACAGCTACAAAGAGAACTTGTTGCTGTGATTTCAAAGTATGTCAAAGTCAATCCCGAAGACATCAAAGTCAACCTTGAGCGACAAGGCTCACTTGAGGTGCTTGAAGTCAAAATCGAGATGCAACCCGATTAATTTGGCCATACCTCTCGCGACGCGCCAAGCCGTTTAAAGGCTTGCGTCGCGAGATTTAATAATCGCCAAAACGTCCCGAAACAGCGGATGATCAGCGCCACCTAACCACTCAAACAACGCCATCTCGGCTGTGATGAGTTCAGCCCCTGCACGGCTTAATCGGTCGAGTGCCGACGCTTTGTCATTGGCGTGACGAGACCCACAGGCATCTGTCACGACCCAAACCTCAAGCCCCCTATTCAAAAGACTCAGCGCTGTTTGCATCACGCAAACATGTGTCTCAGCGCCTGCGACCAACACTTGTCGGCGCTGCGTTGGGATGAGGGCTGCTGAGGCTTTCTCGCGACAGCCGTCGAAGTGACGCTTTTGCAGTACCGCGTTGGGTGAGGCGCTCAAATAGGGTTGCAATAAAGGGACTGTGACCCCGAGCTTGTCGGAGACGTGCTCAGTGGCATGCACTGGTACGCCCAAGACTTTAGCGCCACGCGCCAAACGAGCAGCCGTGTCAATTTGCGCCTGCGCATCTGGTATGGCAGGCATCATTGATGCCTGCATATCGACTAGCAACAGTAGAGAGTGCTCGGCTGATAGCCTGGCAATCACTTGAGTGCCTTGTAACGAATACGCTTGGGCGCTGCACCTGATTCGCCCAGACGCTTTTTCTTATCGGCTTCGTACTCTTGGTAATTGCCATCAAAGAAGACCACCCGTGAATCGCCTTCAAACGACAAAATATGGGTCGCAATGCGGTCCAAGAACCAACGGTCGTGACTGATAACCATCACGCAGCCAGCAAATTCCAACAAGGCATCTTCGAGCGCACGCAAGGTTTCGACATCCAGATCGTTTGACGGTTCGTCAAGCAATAAGACGTTGCCGCCCTCAAGCAAAGTTTTGGCGAGGTGCAGACGACCCCGTTCACCACCAGAGAGCTGGCCGACTTGCTTGCTTTGATCAGTCCCTTTGAAGTTAAAGCGTCCAAGGTACGCACGCGATCCCATTTCAAATTTGCCCACGGTCAACACATCTGCGCCGTCAGAAATCGCTTCGAATACAGATTTGTTATCAGGCAAAGACTCGCGCGACTGGTCAACGAAAGCCAGTTGAACGGTTTGGCCCAAAACCACTTCGCCACTGTCCGGTGTTTCTCTGCCGGCAATCATTCGAAACAAAGTCGACTTACCAGCACCGTTGGGACCAATGATGCCGACAATGGCGCCAGGCGGGACTTTAAAACTCAGATCATCGATGAGCAAACGGTCGCCAAATGATTTGCTGACGTTTTTAAACTCGATCGCCTCGTTACCCAAGCGCTCAGCCACGGGAATAAAAATCTCAGAAGTCTCATTACGCTTTTGATATTCGTGTGACGACAACTCTTCAAAGCGCGCCATTCGGGCCTTCGCTTTGGCTTGACGTCCTTTAGGGTTTTGGCGAACCCATTCGAGTTCTTTGCGAATGGTCTTTTGGCGGGCTGACTCAGTGGCCTCTTCAGTGGCTAAGCGCGCGTCCTTTTGCTCTAACCATGAGCTGTAGTTGCCCTTCCAAGGAATACCGTGACCGCGATCAAGTTCAAGAATCCATTCTGCGGCATTGTCTAAGAAGTAACGGTCGTGGGTCACACCAACCACGGTCCCAGGAAACTTTTTCAAGAAAACTTCAAGCCAATCGACGCTCTCAGCATCCAAGTGGTTGGTTGGCTCATCAAGCAACAACATGTCAGGCTTTGACAGTAACAAGCGGCACAGGGCCACTCGGCGCTTCTCGCCACCCGACAAGGTGCCTATTTTCGCATCCCATGGCGGCAAACGCAGTGCATCTGCCGCAATTTCCATTTGTGCCGCAATGTCATCCGAACCACTCGAGGCGGCGGCTTCAATGATTGACTCAAGCTGTGCTTGTTCAGCGGCGAGTTGATCAAAGTCAGCATCAGGTTCAGCATAAGCCGCATAGACTTCGTCCAAACGCTTTTTGGCGACAGTGACCGCCCCCAGACCCTCTTCGACAGACTCACGCACGGAGTGCTCAGCGTTTAACGCTGGCTCCTGTGGCAAGTAACCGATGTTAAGACCTGGCATCGGAATGGCTTCGCCCTCGATTTCCTTGTCAATCCCAGCCATGATCTTGAGTAGCGTGGATTTACCCGATCCATTGACACCCAAAACACCGATTTTGGCGCCTGGGAAAAAAGACAGCGAGATATCGCGCAAGATTTGTTTCTTGGGCGGCACAATCTTGCCGACACGGTTCATGGTGTATACGTACTGAGCCATCTGTCCTCTGCTTCGCGAAGTGCTTGGAAATAAAACACCATTGTAGGCGCTCTCGTGGGTTCTCTGGTGAACTATGATTAAGCGACTGAATGACACCAATGTCACCAATTAGCTGGCCATGAATCAATGAACACAACCTTGACCTTTTCTGACGCCGAACTCGCGATGCTTGGCAAGACCGCTGATGCACTGAGCGCCTACATGGGGGCTGCCGTCTTGGCTGAAGTCGGCAGCACCGATGGGGCTGACTGGGTCATTTTTGGTCGAGCGCTCGGCGAAGACGACGCTGTCGAAGACGACATGCTTCATGTGCAAATTGGTGGTGCTGAGTCGCGCGTTTTGGGTGAGCGTGGCGGCCTCGAAGCAGAAGTCGAGAGCTATGACTGTGCATTCTTATGGGCCATACAAATCACTGATGACCCATTGGATCGGTTTGTTCGTCTTGACCAAGAAGGTGAAGCTTTTGAGGCATCGACAACCTTAGCCGAGCTGCTACCGTTTGCACTAAACGAGCCAGAACTCTCGCCAGAAGACGACATTCCACCACCCGAATTTGAAAACTAAATCCTTTTTGATGGCCTTAAGCAATTTTCTATTCGGGTAATCCACAGTAGGGAGAATCGCTACTTTTGTGAATGACATGTCCCGTTTTGCTTGCCTCGGTGATAAGGTTCGCATGTGTATGCGTGTTGTTAATGCGCAGACCGATAAACATAACAGGAGAAACAAATGAAAAGCTTCTTGAAAAAGGGCATGGGCATGGTCGCAGCGACCGCCGTGATGGGCGCCTTTGCTGCGCCAGCGGTGGCAGATAAGTACGACAAGTATCCCGATCGTCCCATTAAGATGATTGTTGCCTATTCCCCAGGCGGCGCCACAGACATCGTGGCACGCTTGATTGGCGGCGAAATGGAAAAGCTGCTCGGTCAGCCGATCGTGATTGACAATAAGCCCGGTGGCGGCTCTAACATCGGCACTGCTGAAGCAGCTCGTGCAGAGCCTGATGGTTACACGCTCTTGTTGGCAACGATCGCGCAGGCCATCAACCCAGCGGTCTACAGCAAACTTGCTTACGATACGAAAAAAGACTTTGAACCAGTTGTACTGACCATGACATCTCCGAGTATCTTGGTCGTTAACCCCAACGTCCCCGCCAAAACTGCCGGCGAACTGGTGGCCTGGGCAAAAGCCAATCCCGGTATGTTGACCATGGCGTCTTCGGGTGCCGGTGGCTCGCCACACATGGCGGCTGAATTGCTTAAACTACGCACTGGTATTGACTACCTGCACGTGCCTTACAAGGGTGCCAGCCCAGCCATGAATGATGTGCTGAGTGGTGTTGTGATGGGTGGCTTTAAAACAGCCACAGCAGCCATACCACAAATCAAGGCTGGCAAAGTTCGCGCGCTCGCTGTTGCCGCACCTCAGCGTTTGGCTCAGCTGCCTGACTTGCCAACCATGGCTGAAGCGGGCTTTCCTGACTTTAACGTCGCTTCTTGGAATGGTGTTCTAGCGCCAGCTGGCACACCCAAAGCCATCGTTGACAAGCTCAACGCCGTCATCAATGAAGTGTTGAAGAACCCTAAAGTGGTTGCACAATTTGAAAAACGCGCCGCTGTGCCTGTCGGTGGATCCCCCGGTTACTTCCGCGCTTTTATTGACAAAGAGCTCAAGACATGGGCAGCGGTGGCCAAAAAAGCCAACCTCAAAATTAACTAACCCGTTAATTTGATTTGTCTGGTCGAGCCCACCGCGGGCTCGACCAAGCCCGCGGTGTCAAACGAACCGGGGACAAAACCCAAATACCCCATTGTCAGTCAACGCTGAATCCCTAAGCAAGGCGAGCGGCGCTAATCGCATCCAAAACGGTTTGGCGCAGCCCCATGAGTGGCTTGGTCAGATTCTTCTTGACCGTCCCAATCTCCTGATCGGTGTACAGGCTCATGTTCAAAACATGAACGGGGTCATGCTCAAATATCAACGGGGTCGCAATAGCAACGACCCTTGGTTGCCAACTCACAATACAAAAACCAGACTCTTGCACCTCTGCAATACTGTGCTCAATTTCTGGACGCACCCGGTGCCAATCCCGAGCATGACGTGTTTTTAATCGTTGCATCAGGTCTTGTAGTGTTTGGCCTTTTTGTGTGCTGACGTAAGCGCGCCCGAGTGAAGTCAGCGCAATGGGAACACGCTGACCTGAAACCACTTTGCGCAAAGACGTGTTTGGCCCAAAACGAAGCGCGTCTAAGTAAATCATGTCGTCATGGTCTGCAATCGCTAGCCCCACGTTGACATTGAGTTTGCGCGCTGCCCGCTCAAGTTCATCGTGGGCATGATTCAAAATGTATGACCCACTGCGCATGGCTTGCGCCAATGCCAAAACCGTTGCGTGCAAACGGTAGCCGCCCACTCGTGTGTCGTGCTGTAGAAAGCCCGCACGCACCAAAGTACCGGTCAACCGACTGATGGTCGAGCGCGGTAGACCCGTGCGTTCGGCAAGTTCACTGTTGCCCAGCACATCAATGCCTGGCTTAAAGGCTCTCAGTATCTCCAGTCCCCTGACTAGGGATCGGTTGTCATTGGCTTGGCTAGGTGCTGCTGTCATGTGTTTAAAGCCCGTTGTCTGTCATGGTGACGGTTTAAGTGGTTCCACTGAATGGAACTTTTAACATCAATCTCAGGATTGTCCCATAGGGATTGGTCATCCCCCTGACTAGACTTTGGCCTTGAATCTTGCGCTGACAATTAACAGCGAAACAAACGGAGTAATTCTTAAATGGCTGAATTCATTGAAACCACGCACGACAACGGTATAGCAATTGTCCACTTTAATCGCCCCGATAAGCGCAACGCATTTAATGATCAGATGCGCGCAGAATATCTTGCAGCCCTAACCGAGGTTGGCAGTGATCCAAGTGTGAAAGCCGTGGTATTGACTGGGCGTGGAAAAGGCTTTTGTGCGGGTGGTGACATCGCGGGCATGAAGCAACGCCTGACAGCCCCACCGGGCAACGTCGCCTTCAATGGCTGGTCGCGCCAGCAACGTGTGCACCAGGTCCAAGCATTGCTGATGAACATGCCCAAGCCCACCATTGCCGCCGTTAATGGTGCTGCTTCTGGTCTTGGTGCCGATACGGCGCTCGCGTGTGACTTCATCATGGCCAGTCCTGATGCAAGCTTTACTTGGTCCTATATTCTGCGTGGTTTGATTCCTGATGGCGGTGGCATGTATTTTTTACCGCGTCGAATTGGTCTGACCAAAGCCAAAGAGCTGATATTTAGCGGCCGACGCATCTTGGCGGCAGAAGCCATCAGCTTGGGCATTGCCGATCGGCTTTCAAGCGAAACGACCCTCATTGAAGAGGCCACTCACTGGGCCCGTGAACTTGGTGCTGGGTCAAGCACGGCGCTGGCGCTTGGCAAAGGTATTCTCAACCAAAGCTCAGAACTCAGTGCTCAGCAGGTGTTTGCCATGGGGAGCCAAGCCCAAAGTATTTGCTACACCAGTGAACAGCACCAGGCGGCTGTTGTCGCCTTTTTAGAAAAATCTGCTAGCCAATCCTCAAAAAGTTAACTCATGTCGTCACTCAAGTATTTGCTAGCCCCGCGCAGCGTGGCCATTATTGGTGCCTCTGCTGATCCTAAAAAAACATCAGGGCGCCCGGTCACCTATTTGCTCAAACATGGATTCAAAGGCAAAATTTTTCCGGTTAACCCCAAGGTCAACGCCATTGGGGACTTACCTTGCTTTGCGTCTATTAGTGCGTTACCTCAGGCCCCTGACGTCGCTATCGTGCTCTTGGCTGCGGGCCGAGTGGCCGGTGCAGTGGCCGAACTGGCCGCTATGGGCACCCAGTACGCCATTATCTTGGCCAGCGGGTTTGGTGAGGCTGGCCCCAAGGGCCTAGCCTTACAGCAAGAATTGCTGGCCAGTGCAGGAACGATGAGGCTGTTGGGACCCAATACCATTGGCTTGGTCAACGTCACTGATGGGATTTCGCTTTCAGCTAGCGCCGCACTGGAGTCTGATAAGCAGCAATCGGGGGGGATTGCACTGGTGTCTCAAAGCGGCGGCATTTTGGGCGCTATTTTATCTCGTGGTGTGGCGCAAGGTCTGGGCTTCTCTAAGCTGATTTCTACCAGCAATGAAGTCGACCTAGAAATCGCTGACTTTATTAGCGCCTTGGTTGACGACGAGGCGACTCGAGTGATCGCGCTGTATGTTGAAACCATAAGACACCCAGAAAAATTTCGCTTGGCTTGCCAGAAAGCCCGCGCTGCAGGCAAAGCCATCATCGCCTACAAGGTCGGGCGTTCAGAAGAAGGCGCACGCGCTGCGGTTTCACACACTGGCGCCATGGCAGGTAGTGACGCCGCCTACGACGCGTTTTTTAAAGCCAATGGTGTGGTTCGCGCTGAAAACTTCAGCGATCTGCTGGATTTATGCGACACCTTAAAAAGTCAGCGACGACTAGCGGGCAAGCGCTTGGCGGTGCTGACCTCGACGGGTGGCGCTGGCACACTGATTGCAGATAACCTAGGATTTCAAGGGTTCGCAACACCCGCGCCAGGACCCGCCACGGCCATGGCACTAAGGGGACTGCAAAAGGGTGACGAAGCCATTCTCGATCGCAATCCCATTGATGTCACGCTCGCTGGCTTAGATCCAGTGCTGCTCAGGGCCATCATTGGTGTCCTCCAAGACAGCGACGACTACGATGGTTT
>JAFMCG010000134.1 GCA_017857895.1 Burkholderiaceae bacterium
ACGTGAATGGCGGTGTTTTGATGGCACTGCCATCAAAACACCGCCATTGAGAGACCAGCGGCAAACAAATGACCGAGGTTCTGGCAAGCGGTCACTTGGCTGTCCGTTAACTGCTTGGGTGACAGAATTTCTGCTGTTGTTTGTGCCTTCACGGTGATGATCATCGCCTCTTGAATCGGTTTTAAGCGCCAGCCCATGGCAATACGCTCGATTTGTTTGGCCGCACCGCGGCCATCACTGCCTGCGCAAACCATGGTGCAGTATGGGCGGGCTTGAATCTGGTCGATGGCCCCATAGTAGGTGCGATCAAAGAAATCTTTCATCAGACCGCTCATGCTGCCGAGGTTTTCTGGGGTGGCGAATATGTAGCCATCGGCCGCTATGAGTTCTGAAACATTGACAACGACTGCTCGCCTTAAGTCAACCACGACTCCAGGCTCAGTGCCTGCCGCTTGTGCAACGGCTTGCACCATACGCTCAGTGCCACCAGTTGTGGAGTGATAGACGATGAGCAGTCGCTTGGGCGGTGGTGTATGCATGCTGATCCTGATAAGTCCATAACCTCATCGTATCAGCCTTCTTACAGCACCAGTGGTGTCAAACGATAGGCCAGCCATGCTGCACCGTAGGCAAGCACAAACATATAGGCCGCCGCCGCCAGTGGCATCATCCAGCCACCCGTTTCACGCTTGATGGTTGCCAGTGTTGCCAAGCATTGTGGGGCAAACACATACCAAGCGAGCATGGCCATACCAGTTGCAACCGACCATTGCTGGGCAAGAAGTGGTATCAGGGCGGTTTCGGCATCGTCACCGGTCACTGATAAGGCGTAGACCGTCCCCAGTGCACTAACGGCAACTTCTCTGGCCGCCATGCCAGGGATCAGTGCGATGGCAATTTGCCAATTAAAGCCAATCGGTTCAAGCACGACAGCCAGCCACCGACCGAGCATGCCGGCGTAGCTGTACTCGATAGGGGTCGCCAGTGCATTGAGGGGTGGGGCCGGATAGCTGGCTAAAAACCAAAGGCCAACGGTCATGGCGAGAATAATGCCACCCACGCGTTTCATGAAAAGATTGGCACGGTGCCATAGACCAAGGGAGACGCTCAAAGGGCTCGGCAACCGGTAGGTGGGTAAGGCCATCATCAACGGTCGAACTTGACGACCCGAGCGGGTTAGGGTTTTGAGTACCCACGCCACGGCCATGGCGCCTAAAATAGCAGCCATGTATAAACCAAACATCACTAACCCTTGAAGCTCAAGACCACCCCAGGTGCTGTGCTGGGGTATGAACGCGCTAATCAGTAGTGTGTAAACCGGTAGTCTTGCCGAGCAGGTCATGAGTGGCGCAATCATGATTGTGACCAACCGATCGCGCGCATTAGGGATGGTACGAGCGGCAATGATCCCTGGGATGGCGCAGGCAAAGCTTGAGAGCAACGGGATGAAAGAGCGTCCTGATAAGCCCACGCCACCCATGATCCGATCAAGTAGATAGGCCGCTCGTGGCAGGTAGCCTGACTCTTCGAGCACAAGAATAAAGAAAAAGAGAATGAGGATTTGCGGCAGAAAAACCACCACGCTACCCAACCCCGCGATGATACCGTCAACCAGTAGGCTTCTTAGCCAATGGTCAGGTAAGGCGTTATTGATTGATTCAGACAGCCCCTCAAAACCTGTTTCTATCCAAGACATCGGTGCTTGGGCCCAGCCAAACATGGCTTGAAAGATCAAAAACAATACCGCCAGCAAAATAATGGGACCAACAATCGGGTGTAGTAAGACACGATCTAAGCGCTCGCTTTTGGTGTCGGGAATCACGCGATCGAGTCCTAGGCTTGTGAGGATGTCTTGCACCTGTTGATGATCCTCGATAACCGCGGGCTCGGTGCGTGTGTTGCTAGCCGTTGGTGCGATCTTGGTTCGGTCCTCAAGCATGGCCTCAATCGCTGTGCGTAAGGCCGCGTCACCAGCTGATCTGATGGCGACCGTAGGGACCACGAGAACACCCAGTGCTTTTGATAAGGCGTTGGTGTCGATCTCGATGCCGCGAGCTTGTGCCTCGTCAGACATGTTTAGCGCAACCAAACACGGCAAACCGAGCCGCTGCACCCCCAAAACCAAACGCAAACCACGTCGCAGGTTGGTGGCATCGACCACGCAGACGACCACATCAGGCGTCTTTTCGCCTATGGCCTGACCATTGAGTATTTCGCAGGTCACGCGTTCGTCGGGCGAGCGTGGATAAAGGCTGTCGGTGCCGGGTAAATCAAGAATTCGAGCGCGTTTGCCACTGCTTGTGCGCAGTTGTCCTTCTTTGCGCTCAACGGTGACGCCGGCGAAGTTGGCAACCTTTTGGCGGCTGCCAGTCAGGCGATTAAACAAGGCGGTCTTGCCACAATTGGGGTTGCCAACCAAGGCAAACAGCAGGCCCGTTGGGTGAACATGGACAATACTTTCATTCATCGTCAATTCCTCAAACCACAAAAATGCAAGCGGCTTCGCTGTGACGCAGTGCAAATGTGCTCGCGCCAATTCGCACCACGACGGATCCCCCGCCAAGCTGCGCGCGGCGCTGAACAACGACTTCTTCACCGGGCAGAAAACCCAGTTGTTGCAGGTGAGTGACGGTCTCATTGTCAGGGCCACTGCAAGTCAACGAATGAACTTTGAAGCGGGTGTTTGCTTTGACGGTAAGAAGTGATGGCATGTTATTAAATACAAATGATTATCATTTACATATTCTAACCTAAGTTTTGCATGGCTTTCGTTTTCAGGGGGGCTCTCCTGTGTTGAGCAAATGGACAAAGGTTTTGGCCATGGTTTGCGAAGCGATAAACTATGAGCTGTCAGGCATTCAGAAATAACCAATGGGGAGAGCATCTGTGGCATTGCACCTTGAGCAAGACGGCATTGAAGTGGTTGGATTGGGTATGCACTTTGACGAACTGCCAGTCGGCAGAAAATTCAGAACAGTGGGGCGCACCATTACCGAAGCGGACTTGGTGGCCTTCGTGAATGCGACAGGTTTTACTGAAGTGCTTTTCACCAATACGGAGTTTTTGCGTCAAACCTCTGATATTAAAGGCCGTTTGGTACCAGGGGCTTTGGTTTATTCGATGGCTGAGGGACTCTTGATGCAAGCGGCCATGCAGCACACGGGGTTTGCCTTTTTGGAAATGGAAATGAAGGTGCACGCCCCAACCTTAGTGGGGCAAACCATCAGCGTGATGTGTGAAGTGACCGAGGCACGTGCGAGCAACAGCCGACCAGACCGTGGTCTGGTACGCACTTTAAACACTGTCCTCAATGAGAAAGGCCAAGTACTGATGACTTACACGCCGCTGCGGTTTGTTAAGCGGGTGGTCTAAGCAGATCGATGGGCAATGGTTTGTTGGAATATTTCAAACGCATGAAAACAAACCCACGACCCCCCTCAAACCAGTGGTGCAGCAAAACAGGTATTGTGCTAATCTAAAATTCCTTTAAACTTTCATCGGTGACTAGCAATACTTGTGGAACCCTCTTGTTGGAGAGCTAGATGTGCCTAGTCTGTGACCGCCTTTCTTTAGGGACGGCAACCAAAACCCGTTCGCACTCGTCTTCGCGCCGAGCACTTTTGGGCGCCTTTGGTGCTCTACCGTTGGTCGGTGCAGTCTCCTTGAGCACAGCAGCCCACGCCAGTGCACCCCCACAACCAGAAAATGTACTGAATCCCGATCAAGCACTTGAACGCTTGATGGCGGGAAACGCAAGATATGTTGCTGGTAAGACAGCCCCCATTAATTTTGCCACCACTCGGCAAGCATTGGCGGGCGGCCAAAATCCCTATGCATGTCTATTGAGTTGCGCTGACTCTCGCATCGGCCCTGAGTTCTGTTTTGATGAGGGACGGGGTGATTTATTTGTGACGCGCGTGGCCGGTAACTTTGTTAACACGGATATTCTGGCCAGCCTTGAGTACGGTACCGCAGTACTAGGGGCACCGCTCATCATGGTCTTGGGACATACAAAATGTGGTGCGATTGGCGCAGCCGTTCAAGCCTATACCGAAAACGCTAGTTTTCCGGGGCATATTCAAGCATTGACGACAGCACTTGCACCGGCTGTTCGCCAAGCGGCTAAGTCGGCCAAAGGCGATGCGCTTGTGGCGGCAGCGACAAAGGACAATGTGCGCTTAAATGTCAAGATGCTGACAGAGTCAAACCCCATCATCAGCGACCGAGTCGCCAAGGGCAAATTGAAAATCGTGGGTGGCATTTACGATTTGGTGACGGGGCAGGTCGATTTGGTCAGCTGAAACAAAATTTGGCATAAAAAGTACGGTCGCCTGAGGAAAGGCCTTCTGAGCCCAAATGGCTGCAGAAGGCCTTTTTGCTAAAAAGCGTTTGGTTTATCCCACCATTTTTGGTGGAAACATTTTGTACCAAAAGCCATAAACCCAACAAGCGGCACAGAACGAAAAAGCCCATTCCAGTGACGAAAAAATCACCAAGGCGATGGTCGGCACCACCCAAAAAGAGTTGCCAGTGAAGTAGAGGACGCTGGCTATGGTGGCGGCGATGAACAACAGCTTGTTGGCAAACATCTTGGCGCCCGCATTTTCTTTGTGACCGGCAATCTTTGCTTTATTCATCAGGTGCGAAAACACACGGTGTGAGGGGCAGTAAAAGTGTCCAAAAAACCCGCGTACCAAACCCATCACGGCAAGCACAGGTAGCAGGTAAGGAAAGCCTAACAGCGCAATGGCGCAGAATAAAAAAGTTATGAATGCCTCCAGACGTACGACGTTGGCATTGACTTGTGGGACATCAAATCTAAGCATGACTTTTGACTCCGAGTTGTTGGATTGACAGATTCATTTTAAACATTACAAATAAATAATATACTTAAAAGTATATCAAATAAATGCATTAATTGCTTTTGATTTGATGTTTTTGAAGGGGAAATGGCGGCGCACCAATCGAGTGGGCGAGACGCACCCGTCATCTGACATATGTTGGCTGTGATGACTGACTTAATTTAGGGTAGTTAGGATGCCGAGGCATCGGTCAGCATCGGCCAATCCGGTGATTTTGATGACGCTAGCGACCGCCGCCGACATCGATCAATGTGCCGTGGATGTAGGATGCCGCATCTGAAGCTAGCCAAATCACGGTCTGTGCGACTTCCTCAGGCAGGCCAATACGACCCAGGGTGGTTGAGACGGCTGCGATTTCAGCGGCTTTTTCAATCCCACCGCGCCCAGCTTGAATGTCAGTCGCAATAATGCCCGGTCGAATGCCACAGACGCGAATGCCTTGTGGGCCCACTTCATGGGCGAGGGCAAGGTTAAAACCATCTGCGGCTGCCTTGGTGCTGGTATAAGCATTGCCTTGCGGCATGCTTCCCAAGCGTGACGCAATGGAGGACATGTTCACAATGACACCACCCGAACCACCCAAAAGTGTTGACATGCGTTTGACGGCCTCGCGGCTGCAGTAGTACATGCTGAAAATATTGGCAGCAAAACTGCGCGTCACTTTTTCAGGGGTGGCTTCGGTGATTGGAAATGTCTCAAGGATGCCGGCATTATTGACCAAGACATCGAGCCTGCCAAAGGCCTGATCGACGTCATTGAACAAACGGTCAACTTGGTCAGAGTCACTGACGTCAGCCTGAAAGGCTTGCGCTTGACCACCCTGGGTTTTAATTGACCGAACCACTTCGTCGGCAGCTGTTGCGTTACTGATGTAATTCACTGCAACACGCCAGCCTTGGGAAGCGGCGAGCTGCGCAGTCTTGGCACCGATACCTCGACTAGCACCGGTGATTAACATGACTTTTGAGGGCATGGCGTTTTACTCCTTCGTTGTCGTTATGGTCGTGGTTCTGGCCGCGTCGGTTTGAAAATTCAATGGCGCCACAGATTGTTTCATGC
>JAFMCG010000015.1 GCA_017857895.1 Burkholderiaceae bacterium
CTGATGGAAAAATAAGTCTCGTTGCCGGGGTGACAGGTGACTTAACCTCGACTGTAAAGGCCGGTGATATTGTCGCCCATGTGGCCGCTCTGATCGGAGGCAAAGGGGGCGGGCGCGCGGACATGGCCATGGGTGGTGGCACTGATGTTGCCGCCTTGGCGGGTGCTTTGGCAGGTTTGTCTCAATGGGTTGATGCAAAGGTGGCGCCGTGACAGGCGTTGGTGCCCCAGATTCGCCGAGCATCCCTTTTGACGGGACGGTGGCATTGGTGGTGGATGCCCAAGGTTTGGTGTGTCCACTGCCGATTCTGAAAGCCAAGAAAGCACTCTCGACATTGCAGCCGGGTGAGGTATTGGAGGTTATTACCACCGACCGCAACGCTGTTAAGGATTTCCAGGCGTTTTGTCGCCAAACGGGCAATGGGTTGTTGTCACAACAGCAATCTGAAGGCGTTGCCCATCATTTCTTGAAGCGGCGCGACTGATCCATGTTAGAATTTCCGGCTTGGTTCTGATTCCTTACCCCTTTTTTAAAAGAGATTACCTATGGTGGTGATTCGCATGGCACGCGGCGGCTCTAAAAAGCGCCCTTTTTACAGCCTAGTTGCAACAGATTCCCGCGACCGTCGTGACGGCCGTTTCATTGAGCGCGTGGGTTTTTATAACCCTGTGGCCAACGCTAACGAAGAGAAGCTTCGCATTGCCGTTGATCGCGTTGAGCACTGGAAGAGCGTTGGCGCACAGCTGTCGCCTGCCGTGGCTCGTTTGGTCAAAGACTACGCTGCCAAAGTCGCTGCCGCCTGATATCAAGTCAGTGCAGTGCCTTGTCGCGCCGACCTTGCGTTTGTGTAAACACCCGAGGGTATCGGCATGAATACCCCACCTAAAGACTTGATTGCGCTCGGCCGGATTGTTGGCGGCCATGGCGTCAGGGGTTGGGTTAAGGTGCAACCCTTTTCTTCAGACTCGGATGTCTTGGCACTTGCCAAGCAGTGGTGGATCGGTCGGCCGGCTGGACCACTTTCTGGTGCGTCCGTTGCCGATACGCCGTGGGTGATTGAGATCATTTGGGCCCGTCCTCACGGCTCGACGTATCTTGCGAGTGTCAAAGGCGTGACAGACCGTACGGCAGCCGATCAACTCAAAGGCCACACGGTTTTTGTGGCACGCCAATCCTTTCCGGCGCTAGCGGTCGACGAATACTATTGGGTTGACCTTATCGGCTGCAAGGTAACGACCGATGAGTCTGGCCAAACTCAAACGCTGGGTGTCGTTCATGAAATCCTCGACAATCCTGCACACCCCATCTTGTCGGTTAGGCAGCAGCGTCTCGATGCATCGAGCAACCGCATGGTGGATCGCTTGGACGCGAAAGAACGTCCCATATTTTCCTTGATCCCATTTGTTGCGGCCCATATTGACGCTGTCGACTTGGCTCAAAAGACAATCACGACCCATTGGCCCACGGACTTTTAATGGGCTTGGGTTGATACCCTAAAACCAGCTTAGTCGTTAATTAGGAATTGGCCATGCGAATCGATGTCCTGACCTTGTTTGCTGACGGCTTCCATTTCCTGACCGAATCAGGTATTACCGGGCGCGCCCACGGGCTCGGACTGTGGTCGCTTAAAGCATGGAATCCTCGCGATTTTGTGACTGATCCTCATCGAACTGTGGATGACCGTCCCTATGGCGGTGGGCCAGGCATGGTGATGATGGCTGAACCGCTGGCGCTTGCCTTGAAAGCCGCGCGTGTGGATCGAGACGCGTTGGCCCCCGTGATTCTTTTGGCGCCCGGGGGAAAACGGTTTGATCAGTCGATGGCGGCAAGCCTTGCTCAAAGCGCAGGGGCCATCTTTGTTTGTGGTCGCTATGAGGGAGTGGATCAGCGGTTTATAGACCAGCATGTCGATGAACAATGGTCGCTTGGTGATTTTGTGGTGTCTGGCGGCGAACTGGCTTTGTTACCCATGCTCGATGCGGCGGTGCGTTTGTTACCAGGCGCCATGAACCAGCAAGCGTCGCACGATCAAGACTCGTTTCAACCGAGTTTAAGTGGTTTGCTGGATAGCCCCCATTTCACTCGCCCTGAGGTGCTCGATGGTGTGGCCATTCCTGACGTTTTAAAGTCAGGTCATCATCTTCGTATTGCCCAATGGCGGCGAGAGCAATCGTTGGCTCAAACGCTTGCTTGTCGCCCAGACTTGATTGCACAAGCCCGCGCCGCTGGTCAATTGAGTGCGGCTGATGAGCGGTTTCTTTTGAGTCTCAAATCGCCATAAGCCAGGAGTTAATGGCGATTTGAGGTTGTCTCTTTAAGCGAGCCGCTGGCGTTGGGATTGAACCTTGGCCAAGGTCTCTGAGTTTTGAGCGGCACGCTCTTTTTCTTGTGCGACAACGGCCGCTGGCGCCCTTGCCACAAACGACTCGTTGGCTAACTTGTCTTCAGCTTTCTTGATCTCAGCCATCAAACGCAAAATCTCTTTGTCTAGGCGGGCGCGTTCTGCGACCACATCGATCTCGACTTTGAGCATCAAACGGGTGTTACCAACGACCTGGACGGGCGCACCATCGTCTTCGGGTAGCGCGTCAACCACCGAGACTTCACTGAGCTTGGCTAGGGCTGCCAAATAGGGCGCTTGGGCACTTAGGCGTTCTCGATCGCCTTGCGCAAACAGCGGCACTCGTGCTGACGGTGATAGCTGCATTTCGCTTCTCAGTGCACGCACCGCTTCAACACTGGCTTTAAGTTCAGCGAAGTCTGTTTCAGCGGCCTGGTCCACTTGACTGGGCACTGGTACCGGATAGGGCTGAACGCAAACGCTGGTTTGAGTATCAGGGGCTCTGGTGGCAGCCACCAGAGAGACCTTTTGCCACAACTCTTCAGTGATGAAAGGCGTGATTGGGTGTAAGAGCCTTAATATTTCGTCAAGCACACTGATGAGGGTTGATCGGCAAGAGGCCTGCGTGATTTCATCACTGGATTGCAGCTGAACTTTCGACAACTCAAGGTACCAATCGCAGTACTCATCCCATACAAAGTGGTAGAGCGCATTGGCAATGTTGTCAAACCGGTAATCATCAAAACCCTTTTGCACTTCGATTTTGACGGCCTGCAGGCGGCTTAGGATCCAACGCTCGGGCAAACCTTTGGGTGCGATATTGGTACTGATTGGGCCACTGGCTTCGGTGTTCATCAACACAAAGCGAGAGGCGTTCCAAAGTTTGTTGCAGAAGTTGCGATAGCCTTCGCAACGCTTGAGGTCAAAGTTGATGTTTCGTCCGAGCGAGGCGTAAGCGGCCATGGTGAAGCGCAACGCATCGGTTCCAAATGACGGAATGCCGTCAGGAAAGTGTTTGCGGGTTGCTTTTTCAATGGCAGTGGCCTGCTTCGGGTTCATTAACCCGTAGGTGCGTTTTTTGGTCAAGCTTTCAAGGTCAATGCCATCAATGAGGTCAACGGGGTCAAGCGTGTTGCCCTTGGATTTGCTCATTTTTTGGCCCTCAGCATCGCGAATCAAGCCATGGACGTAGACATGATGAAACGGTACTTTGCCGGTGAGGTGCGTGGTCATCATGACCATCCGGGCGACCCAGAAAAAGATAATGTCAAAACCCGTGACCAAAACGCTTGAGGGTAAGTATTTGTTCAGATCAGGCGTTTGTTCAGGCCAGCCAAACGTTGTGAAGGGCACCAATGCCGATGAAAACCAGGTGTCTAAGACATCTGGGTCACGTCTCAATGCACCTTTGTAACCAGCGGCTTGCGCGCGCTCTCGAGCGGCTGATTCGTCACGCGCCACAAACACTTCACCGTTCTCGCCATACCAAGCGGGGATCTGGTGGCCCCACCACAACTGACGAGAGATGCACCAGTCCTGAATGTTTTCTAGCCATTGGTTGTAAGTCGTGGTCCAGTTTGAGGGGAAAAACTGTACTTGCCCATTTTTGACGACATCAAGGGCAACCTCGGTGATGCTGCGCCCGGGGTGGAGTGTGCCGTGTGGCGCGGGTTTGCTCATGGCGACAAACCACTGGTCAGTCAGTAACGGTTCAAGAACCACGCCAGTTCTGTCCCCTCGGGGTTGCATCATGGTGTGGGGGTCAACTTTAACCAAAAACCCCTCTTTTTTTAAAGTTTCCACCACGGCATCGCGCGCGGCAAAGCGGTCAAGTCCGCGGAACATGGCAGGGCCGTTCTCGTTGATGCGCGCGTCAAGGGTGAAGAGTTCGATCAATGGTAAGCCATGCCTAATGGCGCAAGCGTAATCGTTGAAGTCGTGCGCACCGGTGATTTTGACAACACCGGTCCCGAAGCTCGGGTCCACAAAATCATCGGCGATGATTGGAATTTGTCGGTCACAGAGGGGCAAGTGCACCTGTTTGCCGATCAAATGATGGTATCGCGCGTCTTCGGGGTGAACGCAAAGGGCACCATCAGCCAGCATCGTTTCTGGCCGGGTGGTGGCAATGGTAAGGCCGACAAGTGTTTCGCTAGAACCATCTTCGAGTTTGATGGTTTGTGGGCCATCAACAAACGGGTAGCAGATGTGCCACAGCGAGCCGTGAGTCTCAACCATCTGGACTTCTAGGTCTGAAACAGCTGTCAGCAAAACAGGGTCCCAGTTGACCAATCGCTTACCGCGGTAAATCAGGCCCTGCTCATGCAGGCGAACGAATGTCTCGATCACGCCCGCTGACATGCGCTCGTCCATCGTGAAATATTCACGCGGCCAGTCGGCTGAGGCGCCCAACCGGCGGACTTGTTCAGTGATCGTGCCACCAGACTGTTGCTTCCAGGCCCAGACCTTTTCTGTGAATTTTTCTCGGCCTAGGTCGTGGCGTGTGATTTTTTGCGCGTCAAGCTGGCGCTCAACCACAATCTGCGTGGCAATGCCGGCATGATCGGTGCCTGGCACGAACACGGTATCGAAGCCGCGCATGCGGTGATAGCGAATCAGACCATCCATGATGGTCTGATTAAAGGCATGCCCCATGTGCAACGTACCGGTGACATTGGGGGGTGGGAACTGAATCACATAGGGTGAGCCAGCAGTGTCCGCAACAGCTTGATTAACGTGTTGGCCTGCTTGGAAGTAGCCAGCGGCCTCCCAGGCGGGGTACCAGCGGGCCTCAATATCGGCGGGTTCGAAGCTCTTCGGTAGGCTATCGTCTGTGGACTGTTTTTCTGTGGTCATAAATGAGTCTAACTTCCGGGCTATAAAGCCAAATAAGGGTCAATCGCAACGCCGAACGGCGTTGAGTCGGTCTGTTGAGGGGGGTTTCAACACCGAAGGTTTATGCGCCATTTTAAGGGCTAGCTGACATCTGTGCCGTGCTAGAATATCCGGCTAGGTAAAATTACTGAAAGTGTTTGTTTTTATTACGAATTACTGGAGCATTACATGTCTGTAGAACGTACCTTATCGATCATTAAACCCGACGCAGTGGCCAAGAACGTGATTGGTCAAATTATTGCGCGATTTGAGAAAGCTGGCCTTCAAGTCATTGCCGCTCGAATGATGCACCTGTCACGCGAAGATGCCGGTCGATTTTACGCCGTCCATAAAGAGCGTCCTTTTTTTAATGACTTGGTTGATTTCATGGTTTCGGGTCCCGTGCTTGTTCAAGCCCTTGAGGGTGAGAACGCCATTCAAACCAACCGTGATCTCATGGGCGCAACCGATCCTAAGAAAGCAGAAAAAGGCACGATCCGCGCCGATTTTGCCGACAGCATCGACGCCAATGCCGTTCACGGCTCGGACGCACCGGAAACGGCTAAGAACGAAATTGCTTTTTTCTTTCCTGAAATGAACGTCCACAGCCGATAGTTCGGGCATTTGGTGATCAACGCTTGTCAACGACAATGAGTCATGCCCAGTCAGTCAGTATTGCGACCGATCCGCCCATTAATTTAATGGGTTTGGATCCGGTTGCACTGGCTGCGTTGATGAGCGAGTGGGGTGATAAGCCATTTCGAGGCAAGCAGCTCTCACGCTGGATTCATCAGCGTGGGGTTTCAAATTTCCAAGACATGACTGATTTGGCGTTGGCCTTCAGAGAACGATTGACCACGCGTTGCGAAGTCGCTTGCTCTTCGGTCTTGACCAGGCACGTTTCACGCGATCTCACCCACAAATGGTTATTTGATGTTGGGGCAGGTAACGCGGTCGAAACGGTTTACATCCCTGAAGATGATCGTGGGACCCTGTGCATCTCAAGCCAAGCGGGTTGCGCCGTGGCTTGCCCATTTTGTTCAACCGGTTACCAAGGTTTTAACCGCAACCTAAGTGTGGCTGAAATTATTGGCCAACTCTGGTGGGCACGCCACGACTTAACCCAATCGGGTGCCGTGACTCGGTTGAGCCAAGTTGACAGTGAGTCTGCGCCTGACCAGCGCATTATCAGCAATGTGGTTTTTATGGGCATGGGCGAACCACTTCTTAACTATGACGCGGTGCTGGGCTCATTAAGGCTGATGCTTGACGATTTGGCCTATGGTTTGTCGCGCCGCCGGGTGACGATATCAACGTCAGGTGTTGTGCCCATGATGGATCGACTTGGCCAAGACTGCCCAGTTGCTTTGGCAGTGTCGCTGCATGCGCCCAATGACGCGTTGCGCGATCGTCTGGTGCCTTTGAATAAAAAATATCCCATTGCTGAACTTTTGGCGGCTTGCAATCGCTACTTGGCACATGCGCCAAGGGACTTTATTACATTTGAATATATTATGTTGGATTCAGTCAACGATGAGCTCAGTCATGCTCGTGAGCTCATTGATCTGGCTCAGCAAGTGCCTTGTAAAATTAATTTAATTCCTTTCAATCCGTTTGCGCAGTCGGGCTTAAAGCGTTCCTCTGCTAACCGGGTAAGGGCTTTCAGTCAGTGCTTGCAGGACGCTGGCATTGTCACGACTGTGCGAAAGACGCGCGGCGATGACATCGATGCGGCCTGTGGGCAGCTCGCCGGTGATATCCAGGACCGAACTCGAGCGAAGCAACGCCGCGAGAACGGGATCATTCAAAGCAAGTTGCAGGACATTCCTGTTGTGGAGTCAAGACAATGAACCTTGAAGATCCCAAGACCGTTGCATTAAAAATGGAATCGCCACCGGCGCCCAGTGAGCCCGTGACGGCTGTGGCAGCTTTGCGCACGATCCGCGTGGCTAGAGGTCTTTCGCTTGAGGACGCGGCTGCACGGTTGAAGTTTGCTCCCCGGGTTATCGATGCCTTCGAGTCCGAACGTTGGGACGAGTTGCCGCGCGGTATTGGTTTGCGAACGCTGGCCAAAAATTACGCAAAGTTTCTGGATGTTGATTTCGCGGCGCTTGAGCCGACGTTGCGTGAGCACTTTGATGCCTCGCAACCAAAAACAGGCTTAGCCGAGCACACATCAACGCGCAGTCTCGGTGATGCGGTCGAAAAACCCGCCTCAACCGGGTCAACCGCTTGGGTGATTTTGATTGTGGTGGTGGTGGCTGTGGTGTTAGGGATTGCGCTCGTTCAAGGCATCGTGCCAGCGTCCATGATGCCCGATTGGTTAAAGGGGCAGTAGCATGGGCTTGCCAGACGCAGCGTTGCCTGATGACATTGCACCATGGGGTGCTCCTGGCACATTGGCTCGGCGTAAAACCCGCCAAGCGGTGTGTGCTTGGGGTGACCATCAGGTCTTGATTGGGGGCGATGCGCCAGTTGTCGTGCAATCCATGACCAACACAGACACGGCCGATGCGATTGCGACAGCCATACAAGTCAAAGAGCTGGCTCAGGCTGGTTCTGAGATCGTTCGAATCACCGTGAACTCGCCTGAGGCGGCAAGAGAAGTACCCGCAATTCGCGAGCAGCTCGATAGGATGGGCGTTTCAGTTCCATTGTGTGGCGACTTTCACTTTAATGGTCACAAGCTATTGACCCAGTATCCCGATTGCGCCCAAGCATTGTCGAAATATCGGATTAACCCAGGCAATATGGGTGGTGGTAAACGCCGTGATGACAATTTCGCGCAGATGATTGAAGTGGCTTGTTTGCACAACAAGCCCGTTCGTATTGGTGTGAACTGGGGCAGTTTGGACCAAGAGTTGTTGGCCAAAATGATGGATGAAAACAGTCAGCGCTCTAAACCATTGGCCGCACAAGCTGTGATGCGTGAGGCTTTGGTGGTTTCAGCGATCAGTAATGCTGAGCGCGCCGAGGTGTTGGGTTTGTCAGGCAATAAGATTGTGCTGTCGTGCAAGGTCAGTCACGTGCAGGATTTGATCGCCGTCTATCGCGAGCTATCAAAACGTTGCGACTACCCTTTGCACTTGGGTTTGACAGAGGCGGGGATGGGAACCAAAGGCGTGGTGGCCTCAACGGCGGCATTGGCGGTGTTGTTGCAAGAAGGCATTGGCGACACGATTCGCATTTCTTTGACCCCCGAGCCAGGTGGCGATCGTTGCCGTGAAGTGGTGGTGGCCCAAGAAATTTTGCAAACCATGGGTATGCGTGCCTTCACGCCGATGGTGATCGCTTGTCCAGGTTGTGGCCGGACGACCAGCACGGTGTTTCAAGAATTGGCTGACGACATCCAACGCTATTTGCGTCAGCAGATGCCGCTTTGGAAAGCGCAGTTTTCCGGTGTCGAATCCATGAACGTCGCTGTGATGGGTTGCGTGGTAAACGGACCTGGCGAGAGCCGACATGCCAATATTGGTATCAGTTTGCCGGGTACCGGTGAGGTGCCTGCTGCGCCTGTTTATGTGGACGGCGAGCGCACGGTGACACTCAAAGGCGAGCACATTGCCCAAGAGTTTCAAGTGATCGTTGAACAGTACGTCCAGCGGCGCTATGGTCAAGGGAATCAAAATTCCCAATGATTGGTTAAAACATGACGAGTGAATTTAAAAAACTGACCGCGATTCGTGGTATGAACGACGCCTTGCCTGATGATTCGGCCGCGTGGGAGACGCTTGAGGGCGTTTTACGTGATTGGTTGGCACAGTATGGCTACCTCAACATGAGAGTGCCGGTGCTTGAGCACACGCGCTTATTTACTCGAGGCATCGGTGAAGTGACCGATATTGTTGAAAAAGAAATGTACTCCTTTACCGATTCGCTCAACGGCGAGTCGTTAACCTTGCGCCCAGAATTCACAGCTGGCATGGTGCGAGCGACTATTGAACACAACTTGCTTTACGATCGCCCACGCCGCGTGTACACCATGGGCCCGGTGTTTCGACATGAGCGCCCGCAACGGGGTCGCTACAGGCAGTTCCATCAACTTGATGTTGAGGCGTTGGGTCTGTCTGGCCCTGATGTGGATGCGGAGCTGATTCTGATGACAGCCCGCCTGTGGCAGCGACTCGGTCTTGATGGTATGGCCCTCGAAATTAATTCGCTGGGTCAGTCTGACGAGCGCCAAGCGCATCGTGCCGCTTTGATTGCGCACCTTGAAAAGTATCGTGACATTCTTGATGAGGATGGTTTGCGTCGGCTCTACAGCAACCCTTTGCGCGTGCTCGACACCAAAAATCCAGCCCTGCAAGACATGGCTGATGCCGCACCGCGATTGTTTGACTTTTTGGGTGCTGAATCCAGGACGCACTTCGAGGGAGTTTGTGCCCGTTTGACGGATGCTGGCGTCGCTTACCGAGTCAATCCGAGGATGGTGCGGGGGCTAGACTATTACAACCTCACCGTGTTTGAGTGGGTGACCGACAAGCTTGGTGCCCAAGCCACGGTGTGTGGCGGTGGTCGTTATGATGACCTGATCGCATTATTGGGTGGCAAACCCGCGCCGGCGGTTGGTTTTGCTATCGGGATGGAGCGATTACTAGACTTGTGGTCGCAGTCCCGCACACCAGCGCCAGTGGTGGAGTGCCAGGTTTACATGATTCATCAGGGCGATTTGGCTCAGCGACGTGCCGCACGCTTGGCTGAAGGGCTGCGAGATCACGGCCTTAACGTGATTGTTCACGCGGGGGCGCCTGGGTTTAAGTCGCAGTTTCGCCGTGCTGATGCCAGTGGGGCGAGCTTTGCGGTTATCCTTGGCGAGGATGAAATGGCGGCAGGTGAAGCGTCAGTGAAAGGGTTAAGGGCGCAACAGTCGGTTGCGAACGACACTCAAATGAGAGTGCCATTTGAAAAGCTAGCGAAATTTATTATGGATAAGGTCTGACAGAATGGCGTACGACTTAGAAGAACAGGAACAAATCGAACAACTCAAAGCGTGGTGGCGCAAGTATGGCGCCCTAACACTTGGGTTACTGACGCTAGCGCTTGCATCGGTGTTGGGTTGGCAAAGTTGGAACTGGTATCAGGGTCAACAAGCCAGTCAGGCGCGTGGCTATTTTGAGGCGTTGGAGCGTGCGAACCAAGAGGGTGGTGACGATGCCATTCCTCGGGTGCTAGCCGCCATGGGTACGCTGCAAACTGATTTCCCAGACACTGACTATGCGGGTCGAGCGGCATTACTGGCAGCACAGGCCTTACAAAAAGGCAATGATTTGCCGGCGGCCCAAGCCATATTGGTGTGGCTCAGTGAAAGCAAGCATGCTGCCTTGGCACCGGTCGCGAAAATTAGACTGGCTGGCCTCTTGCTTGACCAAAAGCAGTACGACCAGGCCTTAAATGCCTTGCAGTCGCCTGCGCCTTCATTCGAGGCGCTGTTCGCTGATCGCCGGGGTGATATTTACGCCGCAAAGGGTGACACACAAAAGGCACTTGAGCAGTGGCGTTTGGCATTGGCGTCCTCAGGCGGCAATCAAGGGTTGGCAAGCGTTTTGCAGCTAAAAATTGACATGTTGGGTGGATAAATGCGGGTAAGCGGCAAAGACACAAGTAACCATAGGTTTACAAGGGCTGGCGCAAGCCATCGCCTTTGTCGTGGCGTGCTGATGGGTTTGATGACTGTCTTTATTGCTGGGTGTTCTTCGTGGTTTAAATCCGATGATCGCAACGATCCCATGACGCTCACGACGTTTCCTCAAAAAACAGAGGCTAGCGTTTCTTGGCGCGCGCCCGTTGGTAGCGGTAGTTCTTACGGGTTTGCGCCAGCGGTGGTCGGTAATAACGTGTATGCGGCCTCAACGAGCGGTCATGTGGCGCGCATCGACTTAACCACAGGTGTGACGGTCTGGAACGTACAGCTGGATAAAAAATTGTCGGCTGGTGTCGGTGCTGATGAAAGCACCGTGGTGGTGGTAACCCCACAGGCCGAAGTCATCGCGCTAGATGCTGATGGAAAAGAAAAATGGCGTGTTAAGGCATCAAGCGAAGTCAATCACACACCCTGGGTCGGAAAAGGTGTGGTGGTGGTTCGTGCAGGCGATTATCGCGTACAGGCTTTTAATGCGGAAAACGGTGAGGGGATTTGGAGTGTTCAGCGCCCTGGGCCAGCCCTATCATTGCGCGCGCCATCACGCATGGCTTTCACCCAGGACTTGATCATCACCGGTATCCCAGGTGGGCGCTTGTTGGCCATTGAGCCGGCCACTGGTGCGGCAATCTGGGAAGGCATTGTGGCTGTGCCCCGTGGCGCCAGTGACTTAGAACGCGTCAACGATATTGTGGGTATTCCTTCGGTGCAAGGCGATTTGTTGTGTGCAGTCGCCTACCAGGGTCGAGTCACTTGCTTTGATATTGCAAACGGTGGTGCCACGACTTGGGCGAATAACTTTTCCAGTATTGTTGGCCTGGCGATTGATGCCAAACACGTCTACGTACCGGATGCTCGTAGCACCATTTCGGCTTTTGAATTGAAAGAAGGTGCCGTGGCTTGGCGCCAAGCGGCATTGCGTAATCGTCAGGTTACTGAGCCCGCCGTCCTTGGCGATGCGCTGGTGCTAGGCGATTTTGAAGGATTTGTTCATGTACTCTCAACTGAAAACGGTGCCTTCATGGCACGCGTGGCGGTTGGTGGTGGTGTGATGGTATCGCCAGTGCAAAGCACGCCTCAGGGCGCTTTGGTGCAAGCTGGTGATAGCTCTGTTTCTCTTATTCGGTTGAATTGATTCGTGGCTCTTAAACCTGTCGTCACTTTGGTGGGGCGTCCCAACGTCGGTAAGTCAACCTTATTTAATCGGTTGACTCGTTCTCGCTCGGCCTTGGTAGCAGACTTTTCTGGTCTGACCCGAGATCGCCACTACGGTGAGGGACGGGTCGGTGACATCCCCTTTATTGTGGTTGACACGGGGGGATTTGAGCCGGTGGCCAAGAGCGGCATTTTGCATCACATGGCCAAGCAAACAGAACAAGCCATCGCTGAGTCTGACGTGGTGGTTTTTTTGGTTGATGCGCGCGCTGGTTTGAATGCTCATGATCGAGAAATTGCCAACTTATTGAGAAAGTTGGCGCAGACTGTCATTGTTTGTGTCAATAAAGCCGAGGGCATGTCACAGACATCCGCTGTGTCGGAGTTTTTTGAGCTTGGCTTGGGCCAACCGCATGCTATTTCTGCTTCGCATGGCGACGGTGTTGCTTTACTTGTCGAGGCGGCCTTAGCGTCTTTTAAGGAACCGGCTAGCGAGTCCACTGAGGCTGCTGAGGATGGGGAATCTTTTGAGCCGGCTGACGAATCAGAGCACAGAATCAAGCTTGCGATTGTTGGGCGACCTAACGTTGGAAAGTCGACCTTAATCAACACCTTTGTTGGCGAAAATCGTGTCATTGCATTTGACATGCCAGGTACCACGCGTGACGCCATCGAGATCGAGTTTGAGCGCGATGGCCGACAGTACACCCTCATCGACACAGCGGGCTTGCGCCGGCGTGGAAAGGTGTTCGAAGCGGTAGAAAAGTTTTCAGTGATCAAGACGCTCCAAGCCATTGAGGCTTGTAATGTTGTTTTGTTGATGGTTGATGCGCAGCAAGAGATTTCAGACCAAGATGCGCATATCGCGGGTTTCGTGGTTGAGTCGGGTCGCGCGCTTGTCGTTGCCATTAACAAATGGGACAACATCAGCCGTGAGCAGCGCGAACGGATTGAGCGCGAGTACGAACGCAAATTGCGTTTTTTGTCGTTCGCCAAGGTGCACCACATCTCCGCGCTACGTGGGCAAGGTGTTAATGCTGTCTTGCGTTCGGTGAAAAGTGCGCATGCAGCCGCCTTCAGTAAACTCTCGACGCCTAAGCTCACCCGTACATTGGAAGATGCTGTGGCACAGCAGCAGCCACCCAGAAGGGGTATCTTTAGGCCCAAGATGCGCTACGCCCACCAAGGCGGACAGAACCCACCACTTATCATTATTCACGGCAACGCCCTCGATTCGGTTTCAGACCCGTACAAGCGTTACTTAGAGTCTAAATTTAGAGATGTTTTTGAGCTCGCCGGTACGCCGTTGCGGATCCAGTTCAAGTCTTCTTACAACCCCTATGTCGATGGTTAAGGCGTCATGAGTCAATTTTGGAGCCCCGTGGTTCGATCGTTGCAGCCCTATGTTCCTGGTGAACAGCCCTTGGTCGATAACCTGATCAAGCTAAACACCAACGAGCATCCCTATGGCCCTTCGCCCCGGGCTTTGGCGGCTATTGAGGCCGCGACCAATGACAGCCTCAGACTTTACCCCGATCCCCATGCTGGCGCGCTTAAGCAGGCACTGGCCAAGCGCTACGGCTTGAGCGTTGATCAAGTGTTTGTTGGCAACGGGTCAGATGAGGTCTTGGCGCACACGTTTTTTGCACTTTTGAATCAAAAGCGGCCTTTATTGTTTCCTGACCTGACCTATGGGTTTTATCCCGTTTACTGTCAGTTGTTCGGGATCAAGCACCGATTGGTTCCACTTGACGAAGCGTTCCAAATTAAAATTAGCGATTACATGGGGCAAGGCGACCAACAGGCGGGTGCGATTATTTTCCCCAATCCCAACGCACCAACTGGTCGAGCTTTACCGTTGTCAGACATTGAGGCCGTTGTTCGAGCGAATCCAACCATTCCCGTCGTCATCGACGAGGCATACGTGGATTTTGGTGCACAAAGTGCGGTGGCGCTTTTGGGGCAATACCCGAACTTGTTGGTGGTGCATTCCATGTCTAAGTCTCGGTCTTTGGCGGGTTTGAGGGTGGGTTATGCCCTCGGAGCACCTGACTTGGTGGCGGGTTTGGAGCGAGTCAAAGATAGTTTCAATTCTTACCCCCTCGACCGATTGGCTCAGGCCGGTGCCTTGGCTGCTGTTGAAGACACCGCCTATTACGAAGCGGCGAGCCAAAGGGTGGTTGCCACCCGGGACCAGCTGACAGCCCGTTTGCAAGGTCTTGGCTTCGAAGTGCTGCCTTCGAGTGCTAATTTTGTATTTGCTCGTCACCCTGAGCATCAGGGTAAAAAATTAGCGGACTGGTTGCGCGAACGCGCTATTTTGGTTCGGCATTTCAAACACCCGCGGATCGAAGACTTTTTACGCATCACTGTGGGAACTCCTGAGCAGTGCGACAGTCTGATCAAAGCGTTGACTGAATGCGTACGCCCGTAAGGTTCTTCTGGTAAACCCGCAGAAAAGCCGGTAGAGTCTAGTTAGTGGTTTGTGCACTGCAATGTCACGTTGCCGCGCACAAAATGAATATCAAAAAAAACGAACACATCACTCTGGAGTTAGCCAATGAGCAATAAGGGGCAAACCCTACAAGACCCTTTCCTTAACGCCTTGCGTAAGGAACATATCCCTGTTTCCATTTACTTGGTCAACGGGATTAAGTTACAAGGGCACATTGAGTCGTTTGACCAATACGTGGTTTTGCTAAGAAACACGGTTACACAGATGGTTTATAAGCATGCGATTTCGACCGTGGTGCCTGCCAAAGCAGTGACCTTGCCCCAGGAAGGTGAAAGCGCTGAATAACCTGTCTGTTTGGGATATTAAATAATGCAAGCGCTTATTATCGGTGTGGACTTAGGCTTGCCTGATTATCTTGCTCAACGCGAAGAGTTTGACATGCTCGCCAAAGGGGCTGGCGCTGTGGTGGTGGGTCAAATTACGGCTCGTCGGGATAGACCGGATGCGGCCTATTTTGTTGGCTCAGGCAAGGCCGACGAAGTCGCGCTAATGGTTGAGGAAACACAGGCTGATATTGTGTTGTTTGACCAGCCACTGTCACCCGCTCAGCAACGAAACTTAGAAAGAAAGTTTAATGTTCGTGTCGTGGACCGGGTGGCCTTGATCCTTGATATTTTTGCGTTACGCGCGAAAAGTCATGAGGGTAAATTGCAAGTTGAATTGGCTCAATTGACCCACCTAGCGACACGTTTGACTCGGATGTGGAGTCACTTAGAGCGTCAGCGCGGTGGTATCGGTATGCGCGGCCCCGGCGAATCCCAGCTTGAAATGGACCGCCGTATGATTGGCGACAAGGTCAAAGTGCTTAAGGAGCGGTTAAGTCGTTTGCAGCGCCAACGCGTGACGCAACGGCGTGCCCGAGCCAGAGGCGCATCGACCTCGATTTCGTTGGTGGGCTATACCAATGCGGGTAAATCAACCCTTTTTAATGCCTTGACGCACGCTGATGCCTTCGCTGCCGATCAGTTATTTGCCACGCTTGATACAACCACTCGTAAGTTATGGGTAGAAGGCACGGGACAGGTGACGATCTCAGATACGGTCGGTTTTATACGGGATTTGCCACACACCTTAATCGCTGCTTTTCGGGCGACGTTAGAAGAGGCGATTCACGCCGATGTGTTGTTTCATGTCGTTGATGCTTCGAGTGATCAACGAGACGAGCAAATCCATCAAGTCCAGCGTGTTTTATTGGATATTGGCGCCGGTGAAGTGCCCCAAGTGATGGTCTATAACAAAATAGATAACCTTGGTCTGCCTGCGAGAATAGAGCGTGATGCTCATGGTACGATTCAGAAGATTTTTGTCAGTGCACAACAAAGGGAAGGCTTGAATTTCATTCGACAAGCCATTGCTGAGTTTGCCTTAAGCGCGGAAACCCATGCGACTCACTAGAAAAATATTCAATTTGAACGACCCAGGTTGGGGTCGTGGTTCAGACAAACAGCAAAATAACGCTGAGCCGCCTCGTCGTCCTAACCAAGACGGGCCGCCAGACTTGGATCAAGTCTGGAAAGATTTCAATCGCCGTTTGAACGGCTTGTTTGGTAAGGGTGGTGGTGGCAATCGTCCTCCTGGCTCGAATGGTCCGAACGGGTCTTCGCCATTTGGTGGTGGTCCATCACCCAAGCAAACAAAAGTCGGTTTTGGTGTGGTGGGCGCAGCAATTGTGTTGTTGTGGCTTGGCAGCGGCTTCTTTATTGTTCAAGAAGGTCAGGTTGGCGTTATCACACAGTTTGGTGCCTACAAAAGCACTGCGCAAGCGGGTTTCCAATGGCGTTATCCATATCCTTTTCAGCAAGCTGAGATTGTCGATGTGTCGCAGTTGCGGACCTACGAAGTGGGTTTCAGGGGTAACGCACGCAACAAGGTGGCACCCGAAGCTTTGATGTTGACATCAGATGAAAACATTGTGGATATCCAGTTCGTTGTCCAGTATCGGGTGCAACCCACTGGCGCACCTGATTATCTGTTTAAGACGCGTGATCCCGATGAGTCGGTGCACCAAGTCGCGCAGAGTTCAATGCGCGAAGTTGTTGGTGGCCGCAAGATGGACTTTGTGTTGTACGAGGGTCGTACCCAAGTGGCTGCTGACGTCCAGCGGATCATGCAAGAGGTTTTAGACCGCTACGAAACAGGCATTCTGGTTAGTAGCGTTGCGATTCAAAACGTACAACCACCTGAGCAGGTTCAAGCCGCGTTTGATGATGCCGTGAAAGCAGGTCAGGATCGGGAACGACAAATCAACGAAGGCGAAGCTTACAAAAACCAGGTCGTGCCATTGGCTCGTGGACAAGCGTCTCGGATGCTGGAGCAAGCTGAAGGCTATCGGGCGAAAGTGACCGGTGATGCGGAAGGTAACACGTCACGCTTCTTGAGCATTTTGACGCAATACCAAAAAGCACCTGCTGTTCAACGCGAGCGTATGTATCTTGAAACGATGCAGGAAATGTTTGCACAGTCCAGCAAGGTCTTTATTGATACAGAGGCGAGCAACAGCATGCTGTATTTGCCGCTTGATAAGATCATGCAGCAAAGCTCGCAAGGCCCAACGGTTGACCGAACGAATCCCATGACACCGCAACCCGCTGTGCCGACTCCCGGTCAAACCAATCAGCGACCGACGTTAAACCAGACAATGTCAAACACATTGTCGCGTGAACGTCCTGTGCGCTAAGGGGCTAAGATGAAAAACAAATTCGCTGCATTTTTAATTGCCATTGCCGTCGTTGCTGGCGTCCTCTCGACCACCGTGTTTATTGTCGGCGAGCGAAACTTCGCATTGGTGTTCGCATTGGGTGAGGTTCGCCGCGTTTTGACCGAACCAGGCCTATATTTCAAATTGCCACCACCATTTCAAAACGTGGTGATGCTCGACCGCCGCCTGTTGACCATTGACTCTCAGGAAGCCGAGCGTATTCAGACCTCAGAAAAGAAAAACCTTTTGATTGATTCGTTCGTCAAATGGCGTATTTCTGATCCACGGCTCTATTACGTGACATTTGCCGGCGATGAGCGGGCGGCAAGATTACGTTTGCAAGCCCAAATCCGTGACGCTTTGAACGCTTCGGTTAACGTCCGTACTGTGCGTGATGTGGTGGCCCTTGAGCGAGATGTCATCATGAATGAGGTGCGCGAAAGTGTCCGTCGTCGTGCGTTGCCATTGGGTGTGGATATTGTCGACGTGCGGTTGAAAAGAATTGAGTTCGCGCCAGAGATTGCTGAGTCGGTATACCGACGGATGGAATCTGAGCGTCTGCGAGTGGCCAACGAGCTGCGCTCCATTGGTGCGGCTGAAGGTGAGAAAATCCGGGCCAGTGCTGATCGTGAGCGTGAGCAGATTGTTGCTGAAGCCTATGCAAAAGCCCAAGCCGCGATGGGTGAAGGTGATGCGACCGCCGCAGCATTGTACGGTGCGGCTTACAGCCAGGACGCAGATTTTTACAGCTTTTACAAAAGCTTAGAGGCCTACCGACAATCGTTTGGTCGCACCAGTGACGTGCTGATAGTAGACCCCAGTTCGGACTTCTTCCGTTTCATGAAATCACCCACGGGCAGACCAGCCCAGTAACTTATAATATGATGCAAGCTTAGAGTTTGACTGTATTGAAGTGGCGGCTTGTTGGGTTCGCGCCCCAAGCCGCTTTTTTTTGTTCAAATGTAGACGATTGATATGAATGGCAATTGGCTTTTGCCTGAGCATCTTGCAGATGTTTTGCCTGCTGAAGCTCGGCGAATCGAAGATTTGCGTCGCGCGCTACTGGATCTGTTTCGAACCTGCGGATTTGAGACGGTATCACCGCCGCTGCTCGAATACATCGACCCCTTGTTAACGGGTGCGGGTCAGGACTTAAATTTAAAGACGTTTAAGCTCGTTGATCAACTCTCGGGCCGCACCCTTGGGCTGCGCGCTGACATGACGCCTCAAATAACCCGAATTGATGCTCACCTTCTGAATCGACCGGGTGTGACACGCTTATGTTATTGCGGGCCAGTCCTGCATGCGCGGCCATCTGGCTTGTTGGCGAGCCGAGAATTATTGCAAATTGGTGCCGAAATCTTTGGCTATGGTGGCGTAGAAGCTGACCTTGAAATCATCCGGTTGGCGGCACAAAGCTTGACTGTCAGCGGTGTTGAAAATTATCGGCTGGTGATGTGCCACGATGGTTTGGTTCAAGCTTTAATCGATTCCGATCCGCTCGCGTCGGCACGTGGTGATGAGATTATTGCGCTCTTACGCGACAAAGACTTGCCCGGTTTATCGGCCTTGGGGCTGGGTAGCAGCCCCTTGGCCAAGCAAACTGTTGATGCGTTGATGGCATTACCCCGCTTGTACGGTGAGCGGTCTGTGATTGAGCAGGCTCGAACCATCTTGCCTAGCCTGCCTGGCGTGATTGAGGCACTCGATACCTTGTCAACAGTGTTTGATGCACATGCGTCCTTGGCCATTAGTGTCGACTTGGCCGATACCGGTGCTTATGGTTACCACTGCGGCGTGACGTTCTCTTTTTATGCCCAAGGCTGGCATGATGCATTGGTGCGTGGTGGGCGCTACGACAACGTCAGCTTAGCCTTTGGGCGGGCGCGACCAGCCACTGGCTTCAGTATGGATTTGAGGCGCGTGGCCATGGGTGCAGGGCCAGCGCCTCAGTCTTTGGCGATATTGGCACCCGCCAGCGAAGATCAAGCGTTGACTGCCCAGATTGCGAGTTTGCGCGCGGCAGGAGAGATAGTTGTTCAGTTATTTCCGGGTGAGGCAGCTCAGCATGATGAGTTTGTCTTTGATCGCGAACTAATGCACGACGGCCGACAGTGGGTCGTGTGTGCTGTTCAGACCAAGTGAGTGAAAGCAGACATGAGTAAAAATGTGGTTGTAATCGGCACCCAATGGGGTGACGAGGGAAAAGGAAAGATTGTTGACTGGTTGGCTGAGTCAGCGTTTGGTGTTGTTCGTTTTCAGGGGGGGCATAACGCCGGGCACACCTTGTGGATCAAGGGTCAAAAAACGATTCTTCGCTTGATTCCCTCTGGCATCATGCACCCCGAGGTGACTTGCTACATCGGTAACGGTGTTGTGCTTTCACCGCAAGCACTGCTTAAAGAAATTGAAGAGCTAGAGCAGGCCGGGCTGAACGTGCGTGACCGATTAAAAATAGCCCCTTCCTGCCCATTGATCTTGCCATACCATGTGGCCTTGGATCAGGCGCGCGAGATAAAGCGTGGCGCCGAAAAAATCGGCACCACGGGCCGAGGCATCGGGCCAGCGTATGAAGACAAGGTGGCCAGACGTGCGTTGCGGGTGCAAGATTTGTACGACCCAATCGCGTTTCGTGCCAAATTAGAGGAAGTGCTTGATTTGCACAACCACACGCTAACAACTTACCTGGGTGCAGAAGCGGTTTCAGTGCAGGCGGTGTTTGAAGAGGCCATGGCCATCGCACCAGCACTCGCGCCAATGGTTCACGATGTGAGTCAACTGCTTAACCAAGCACAAAAAGACGGTCATAACCTGCTTTTCGAGGGCGCTCAAGGCGCTTTGCTTGATGTTGATCATGGCACTTACCCCTTTGTAACCAGTAGCAACTGTATTTCTGGTGCTGCGGCCGCTGGCGCAGGCGTGGGCCCTCAGTCATTGCATCATGTGCTGGGTATTACCAAGGCTTACACCACACGCGTGGGGTCTGGACCGTTTCCAACGGAGCTGCTAGACACGGTGGGTGCGCACCTAGCGAGCGTTGGAAAAGAGTTTGGTTCAGTGACGGGTCGCGCACGTCGCACGGGTTGGTTCGACGGCGCTGCTCTCAAACGCTCAGTGCAACTTAACGGCATTACAGGGTTGTGTATCACCAAGTTAGATGTTCTTGATGGTCTAGAAACGGTATCACTTGGTATTGGTTATCGTATTGATGGTCAATTTACTGAATTGCTGCCCTTTGGGGCAGCAGCCGTGGCGAAGGCTGAGCCCGTGATGGAGGAAATGCCTGGGTGGTCGGACTCAACGGTTGGGGTGACGCAATTCGAGGATCTACCGGAGAATGCCCGTCGGTATTTGCTAAGAATTTCGGAGCTCTGCGAGGTGCCAATCGATATGGTGTCGACTGGTCCTGATCGTGATGAAACGATTTTGTTGCGCCATCCATTCAAAAGTTAGCTCGTGCGTAACCCAGAAGATACGGATAAGGATATTTGGGTCAGCTGGGACCAGTACCATCGGCTGATAGAAAATCTAGCCATTGTCATCGACGATTCTGATTGGGTGTTTGATCAGATTGTTTGTGTAGCCCGAGGTGGTTTGCGAGTTGGTGATGTGTTGTCGAGACTGTACCGCGTGCCTCTTGCAGTGCTTTCGGCCAGCAGTTACCGAGACAACTCGGGTCGAGAGCAGGGGCAGCTCGACATTGCGCCTGAGATATCAATGGCTTCAGGCCAGCCCTGCGGCCGGGTCCTGCTTGTCGATGACATGGTCGATACAGGATTAACATTTGCTCAAGTACATGCCCATTTGCTCGCTAAGTTTCCTGCGATCAAGGAAATCCGTTCCGCTGTGATTTGGTGGAAAGCGCATTCGGTGGTGAGGCCTGATTATCACGCCCAGTTTTTAGAGGGTAGCCCTTGGATTCATCAGCCGTTTGAGTTTTACGACAGCCTCAGCTTAAAAGCTTTAAAAGCGTCTCGGTGAGTCATGACAATCTGAATTAAGCCATTATTTGTGATGGTGGTACCGTCCCTTGTGCTATATTAGCGAGCTAACAAAAAAATTTACGTGTAGCCCAAGCGCTTTGTTATAAAAGCCCTTGGTAGACCAAAACCCTTACATTTGATAACGAATAGACAATATGCCAATTGTTCGACTGAAAGAAAATGAGCCGTTTGAAGCTGCTTTGCGCCGTTTTAAGCGCACCATCGAAAAGACGGGTCTTTTGACCGAGTTGCGTGCACGTGAGTTTTATGAAAAGCCAACGGCTGAGCGCAAGCGCAAGCAGGCTGCCGCTGTTAAGCGTCACTACAAGCGCATCCGTAGCCAGCAACTGCCGCCACGGCTTTATTAATCGCGGGCGCAAGCTGTCGCGTTTTGCGCGTATGTCTTGATCCCCGATTCATTCATCCAAGAGCTACTTGCCCGGGTCGACGTTGTTGACGTCGTCGGTAGGTACGTGCAACTTAGAAAAGGCGGCATTAACCTTTTGGGGTTGTGCCCTTTTCATCAGGAAAAGTCCCCTTCGTTTACTGTAAGTCCCAACAAACAGTTCTATCACTGTTTTGGGTGCGGTGCCCATGGCAGCGCCATCACGTTCCTGATGAACCATACCGGTTCAAGCTTTCCCGATACGGTCCAATCGCTCGCGAGTAGTGTGGGCATGCCGGTGCCGCAAAACAATGCATCACCAGCCACGCGACAGCGTGCCGCTCAGCGCAAAGACGAACAGTCGGCGCACGTTAAAGTGCTTGAGACAGCTCAATCTTATTTCAAGGCGCAACTCAAAAAGAGCCCTGAAGCCATTGCTTATCTCAAGTCCCGTGGTATGACGGGTGAAATTGCCGCGCAATATGGGCTTGGTTGGGCGCCCGACGATCGGCAAGGACTCGCGAGTGTATTTGCACGCTATGAGGATCCCTTACTCGTAGAAGCTGGCTTGGTCATTGAATCTGACGATGGCAGGCGTTACGACCGATTCCGTGACCGAGTGATGTTTCCTATCCGCAACATCCGTGGTCAGATTGTTGGTTTTGGTGGCCGAATTATTGGTCGTGGTGAGCCAAAGTATCTCAACTCGCCTGAGACACCTGTTTTTAACAAGGGTCAAGAGCTCTATGGGGCTTGGGAGGCACGCCAAGCCATTCGTAGCGATGCTCAGGTTGTGGTAGTTGAAGGCTATATGGATGTTGTGGGGCTGGCGCAGCTTGGCATCGGTAACGCAGTAGCGACCTTGGGGACTGCCACCACACCGGATCACATCAGAAAGCTGATACGGTTAACCGACCGAATTGTTTTTAGTTTTGATGGGGACGCCGCTGGTCGCAAAGCCGCTTGGCGGGCCTTACAAACTTCTTTACCGTTGTTGAAAGATGATTTGTCGGTTCGTTTTTTGTTTTTGCCGGCTGGCCACGATCCCGATACTTACATACGTGAGTTTGGCCAGGCTGCGTTTCGGGCCTGCTTAAAAGATTCGGTTTCTTTGTCGGCTTTTTTAACCGATGAGTTGGGTAATCGACATCGCTTAGACGAACCCGAAGGGCGTTCTGCTTGTACCCATGAAGGCGCGCCAATTTTGGCGCAGCTGCCAGAAGGGGCGATGCGTCGACAAATTTTGAATGAATTTGCGCAGTTGGTGCGACTAACGCCTCAGGAGCTTGACCTTATTATTGAACGACAGCCAGCGCCTGGCGTGGCTGCGACGGTTTATCGTTCGCCGCAAGCTGGGGTAATCCCTTCTGAAAGTCGCGTTCAAGAACCTGGTGCAACAGCCGCAAGGACCACATTCAATCGCAGGCGCACAGTAGCGCCCTTGGCCAAGCGATTGTTGTCGTTGCTCTTGGCACACCCGAATCTGGCTGAAAGTTTGGGTGAGCAGCAGCTAGATGTGTTAGAGAGCGATCCAAATTTGTCCCTGGTGCGTGAATTTATTGTGTTGGTTCAAGGTACAGGCGCTCGTCACCTTGGGGCATTGCTAGAGGCCGCAGATGCTCAAACGGATTTGGCGCAGGTACTGACTGATCTGTCAGCTGATATCATGGGGCAAACCGACTTGCCTGACCCCCAGACTGAGTGGGAGGATGCGTTGGGTCGAATAGAACTCGATAATCTAAAGCGTGCACAAGCAGCCCTTGTGGCCCAAGGTTTGGATAATCCCAAGGCGATTGAGCAATACCAGGAACTTTCTCGCCGTATCCACAGTCTAACGAGAAGTTAAACGTTTCAGTGATCCCGTCAGCCAATTGGTAAAAATACGGGTAAAATGGTGGGTTGCTTCGCGATTTTACTGAGCATTTAGGATGATTGACTAAAGCTGCGGCCGTTTATAAAACGCCAGCTTTTCATCTAGGACAACAGTCCACTGACTCATGGTTAAAACCGCGTTGGCATCTGCAAGAACCGGGCAATGCGTGAGGCACCTCGTTTATTCGTTAACGGGTGGATCTCGCGTTTTGTCGAATGATAACCACGCGCACTTGCTTGCAATTGTCGTGTGGTTCGGCGCCGCCGGCGGTTTGGTGGCGATAGACACGTATCAAATGACTCACACACAGGGCTATGATGACGACAACACGCCGCGAGACCAACACAAAAAGCAAAACTGCCAAACCGACGACTGGCAAAACAGCGACCAAAGCCAAGACAACAGCAAAGACTGCAGTCAAGAAAGCAGTCAAGACTGCCGCTTTCGTTAAATCGGTTTCAGCCAGCAAAGTCAGCAAAAGCAGTGTGTCTAAAGCAGTGCCGGCAAGCAAGAAAGTAACCAAGGCGCCTACCTCGCCGGCGGCCAAAAAGGCCGCCCCAACCAAGACGCCGATTAAGGTGGTGAACGCTAGAAAAGCCCCACCAAAGTTAGCAACGCAATCACCGAAGGACAAAATGAAGCCGGTAACACAGGCGAAAGCAGCAGCAAAACCAGCAGCCAAAGCAGCAGCCAAAGCAGCAGCAAAACCAGCAACCAAGTTGGCAACCAAAGCGGCCGCTAAGCCAGCATCGTCAGTATCCAAAAAAGTGCCAACGAAAGCTACACCGAAAGTCGCAACCGAAGCCGCAACCAAAGTTGTGACCAAAAAAGCGGTTGATAAAACGACCAAGTCGCTCGAAGCGGCGCAAGTCGCTGAGGTACAAAAAAAGACTCGCCAGAAAGCTAGCAAGGGTTCCTCAATTGACAGTGATGGCGATGAGGTGGCTGCCAAGCCCCGAGCCAAGAGCAGTATTCCTTCGGGCCGTCGTCCTGGTCGACCATCAAAAAACCCTGATGCCAGTCAAGATTTTGATGAAAACGAAGGCGATGGCGAGGTTATCCCAGAAATAAAGCCTGTAAAGCGCGGTAAGCGCGGCAAAGCTGACGCCAAAGACTTAATCTCCCGTGGTCCCATGACCCCTGAAGAATACGAGGCTCGTCGTAACCGACTCAAGCAGTTGATTAAGCTCGGCAAGGATCGCGGTTACCTGACCTATGGTGAGATTAACGATCACTTGCCTGACGATTTGGTTGACGCTGAAGCGATCGACGGCATCATCAGCACGTTCAGCGACATGGGTATTTCTGTCTACGACCAAGCACCTGACGCTGAAACATTGCTCATGAGCGAGAATGCACCCGTTGCGTCTAGCGATGATGACGTTGAGGATGAGGCTGATGCAGCGCTCACGACCGTGGATTCCGATTTTGGGCGGACAACTGACCCCGTTCGGATGTACATGCGTGAAATGGGAACCGTTGAGCTTCTAACCCGCGAGGGTGAGATTGAAATCGCCAAACGTATTGAAGAAGGTCTCAAACACATGGTGATGGCCATCTCGGCATGCCCGACAACGGTCAATGAGATTTTGGCGCATGTCCAGCGTGTTAAGGAGTCACAAGCCCAAATTGAAGAAATCGTGGACGGCTTGGTTGACCCCGAAGACGGTGCTGAATACGCGGGTGCTGGTATCGCAGATGACAGCGATGAGGACGGCCCCGCTGGCGGCATGAGCAGTAAACAAATTGAGGCTCTGCGTGTCCAAGCGCTTGCCAAGTTTGAAATTGTCGGCAAAGAGTTTGAAAAAATGCGGCATGCCTACCAAGTGGGCGGCTACAGGTCTGATGCCTATTTGAACGCACAAGCTGTCATTCAGACTGAAATGATGGGCATTCGCTTTACGGCCAAAATGGTTGAGAGACTGGCTGATACATTGCGTCGCCAAGTGGAGGAAGTCCGAAGCTTTGAGCGTGCTGTGCTTTACACCTGCGTCGAGCGCGCGGGTATGCCTCGAGCGCACTTCATTAAAACGTTCCCTGGCAACGAGACCAACTTGGAATGGGTGTTGGGCGAGGTTTCGGGTGGTCACGATTACTCCGTGATTCTGGAGCGTCATGTGCCGGCAGTGCAAGAACTGCAGCAAAAGCTTATCGATCTTCAAAACCGCGTTGTCTTGCCTTTGAAAGATCTCAAAGACGTTAACAAACGCATGGCAACCGGTGAAGCGAAGGCGCGTAAGGCAAAGCGCGAAATGACTGAGGCCAACCTGCGTTTGGTGATCTCTATCGCCAAAAAATATACCAACCGTGGTCTGCAATTCTTGGATCTTATTCAAGAAGGCAACATTGGCTTGATGAAAGCGGTTGATAAGTTTGAATATCGCCGTGGCTATAAGTTTTCAACTTACGCCACTTGGTGGATTCGACAGGCGATTACACGGTCTATCGCTGATCAAGCCCGTACGATCCGTATTCCCGTTCACATGATTGAAACGATCAACAAGATGAATCGGATTAACCGTCAAATCTTGCAGGAAACAGGGTCCGAGCCGGATCCTGCGACATTGGCGGCCAAGATGGATATGCCAGAAGACAAAATCCGTAAGATTTTGAAGATTGCCAAAGAACCCATCTCGATGGAAACACCGATTGGTGATGACGACGACTCTCATTTGGGCGACTTTATCGAAGACGGCGCTACTTTAGCCCCAGCTGAAGCGGCTCTGCACAACTCGATGCGCGACGTGGTCAAAGAAGTGCTTGACTCCTTGACACCGCGCGAAGCCAAAGTCTTGCGCATGCGTTTCGGCGTCGAAATGAGTTCTGATCAAACCCTTGAAGAAGTGGGTAAGCAATTTGACGTGACACGTGAGCGCATTCGGCAAATAGAGGCCAAGGCACTGCGTAAGTTGCGTCATCCGAGCCGAGCCGACAAGCTCAAGAGTTTCCTTGAAGGGCAGTAGTTTGCCGGTTGAGACAAAGCGCAATGGCATTATTTAGCGAAAAAACCTTTCCCGCCATCTTGATCGCTGTTGGTTTGGTTGTGGCTGGTTGGTCGGTCGGCGAGGGCTTGAAGTCCTTCCGACAGGCTGACCGTTTCCTCACCATCAAGGGTTTGGCTGAGCAAGACGTCAAAAGCGACTTTGCAATCTGGATACTTTCTTTTAGACGCGCAGCAAACAATTACGACGAGGTCAGGCGCCAGTTGACTGACGATCGAGAGGCCGTGGTTTCGTTTTTATTGTCGCAAGGCTTCTCGCTAGCGGATATTGAGCGGCGACCTTTGCAGATCACAGACCTTTTGGCGCGGGATTTTGGTCAGCAAGACGTGGCGTTTCGCTACACCGGCCAAGCCGCTGTGACTGTGCGGTCAATGGATGTTGATGCGGTGGCCAAGGCGGCCACCAGCATTGATCCCTTGATCCAGCAAGGGGTACAAATGTCACAAGAGGGTCCGATGGGTGGCTCACCACGGTATTTGTTACGCGGCTTTAACGACATAAAACCAGTATTGTTAGAACAAGCTGTCAGAAATGCCGCTGAACAGGCACAAAAGTTTGCTGCTGATGCTGGTGCGCATCTTGGGGATTTGCGCCGCGCCAACCAAGGTTCTATTCAAATCCTAGATGATGACGGTGGCGATGGATATTCCTCAGGCCAAACGATTGGTAAAAGATTGCGGGTTGTTAGCACATTTGTTTACTCACTCGATTAGTATGACTTTAGGGCTACCTAATTTTTGTCAGGACTTTACTCTTTTGTGTGAGAAACCATGTTTGGCAAGGCTTTAAAAAAATACCTGCCAGCGCCCGATAAAGTGTCGCAGCACAAAATGTTGCGCTGGATGGGGCCGACCCTCACCCGCCCCAGTCTGTGGCAAGCCAATCGACGTAGCATCGCGCTTGGCTTGTCGATTGGCGTCTTCATGGGATTGATCATTCCGCTGGCACAGATTCCCTTGGCAGCGGTAGTGGCGATTTTTTTGCGTGCCAACCTGCCCGTAGCGGTGGCCAGTACACTGGTGACCAACCCATTCACGTTTGCCCCCGTTTATTTTTTGGCCTATAAGCTTGGTGATTTTATTTTAAATGTCGGCAACCCAGCCATGACTGAGGAAATGATTGATTCTCAGGTGGCTCAAGTGACCCAGCTGACCGATGGCGGCGCACTTGGTTTGTTTGAACGGATCGGTGATATCGGCGCGCCATTGTTTACGGGCTTGTTTATCTTGGCCAGTTCAACGGCTGTTTTGATGTATTTCACGGTCAACATACTTTGGCGCTTGGGTGTGCTGTTGCGTCACCGCAAGCGCCGACAGCGTCAAACGGCACCCTGAATAATCACCCTATACCGGTAAATTAATCACCACGTTGCCAACACTAAGGCCTTGTTCCACGGCCTCGTGCGCTTGGGCTACTTGTGACAATTCAAAACGCTGACCAATGATGTGTTTTAGCTGTCTTTCACTGAGTTGTTGAGTTAAACCAGCTAGGGCCGCTTCACGCTCAGCGGGCGTCAAGTCATACACCAGAAATAGTTTGAGTGTCACTGAAAGGTAAAGCCAAGTCCTGAAGGTCAGATTGAAGTGGTTCATGCTGTTTGATCCGTAGCAAACCACCGTGCCATGCGTCGCCAACGCCCCACCACAGACCAGCGTATCCATGCTTGACAGGTCCATGTCGATAATGACGTCCACCCCTTTACCGCCAGTCAGGGTCTTGACTTGTTCAGCGACATCAGCCGTTTTGTAGTGAATCAAATGGTCAGCACCAAGCGATTTTGCCAGCAGCGCTTTGGCCTCGCTACCCACCGTGCCAATCACAGTGGCACCTTCTTGCTTAGCCATTTGAACCGCATAGGCGCCCACACTGTTTGCCGCACCAATGACAAGCACTGTGCGGTTAGCCAATGGGCCCACGAGTTGCTTGGCCCAACGCACTGCCTCATAGGCGGTGAGTGCGGGGATACCCAGGCAAGCACCTTCCTCAAAGCTTAATTCAGCAGGTAGTGTGACGGCTTGCGCACTGGGCAGCGCAATGTGGGTGGCACAAGTGCCCATGGGCCGTTGCCATTGCCCGTTCCAAAGCCACACCCGTTCACCAATCCGGCTCGCCGCAATACCGTCGCCTACGGCCTCAATCACGCCGGCACCGTCACTGTGTGCAATGATGGCTGGCGCAATAAGCGGGCGACCCGCCCGCGATTTAACATCTGAGGGGTTGACCCCTGAACTGTGAACCCGCACCAAAACTTCGCCAGTACCCGCTGTTGGGGTGGGCCAGTCGCCCACTGTTAAAACGTCTTTGGCGGGGCCGTTGCGATCGTACCAAGCTGCCTGCATTGTTGAGTCTCCAGAAGAATCGTGGTTTTTGTGGTGTGGTGACGGTGATTATGTTTTTGGTTGGCTGGCGCGTTTCATGGCAAAACCGATAAAAACCAATGCCCAACCGTGCAATAGCAATTCAATGGCGAGTAATAGGCCCGGCACCCAAAGGCTTGCCTGGGGCCAGTTGTTTAGAATCATGAATCCCAAAACGATCGAGACAACACCAGACAACGCCGTCCACCAGACATTGCCCAGAGCGGCGTGTTGAAAGCTTGCGATCAAGCGCATGGCGCCGGTTATTAAGAAAAGTGCCGCCAACCAAATTGTCAGACCCTGCAATGCGGCCGTTGGGGCCACCCACACAAAAATACCCAAGCCGATGTAAAGTGCGGCAAACAAGGACTGAATCAGAAAAGTCTTCCAGCCTTGGGACTGAAATGCGTGCACTGCCATGAAAACACCACTGACAAGCGCCAAGGCCCCCACCAGCGATATGGAGGCATAAGAAAAGGCCACTTCAGCCACCAACCCCAGTAGCCCGAACGCCACCATGATCACCCCAATGAGGATGAGCTTGCCTGAGTGTTTGACAGCATTGCCAAGCAATTGTTTTTGTA
>JAFMCG010000016.1 GCA_017857895.1 Burkholderiaceae bacterium
GGCATTCCTGACTTCAAGTTAGAAAAGCGTTTGATTGACCAGCGGATTGCGCAAATGCAAGCTGAAGGCGTGACCTTCTGCCCATCGACCTTTATCGGTTTGCCAGATGACACCATGGCCGCCGGCCTGACGGTCATGACCCCTGCGCAGCTTAACGAAGCGTTTGATGCCGTGGTCTTGTCAGGTGGCTGTGAAAACCCACGTGATTTGCCCGTCGAAGGCCGAGAGCTCGACGGTGTGATGTTCGCCATGGATTTCTTGCGCCCCCAAAACAAAGTGGTGGCCGGTGATAAGGTTTCGGGTCAAACCTTGGCCAAAGGTAAGCACGTGGTGGTGATTGGCGGTGGCGACACCGGCTCAGATTGCGTGGGCACCAGCAACCGTCATGGTGCGGTGTCAGTGACACAAATTGAATTGATGCCCAAACCCCCCGAACATGAAAACGTTGCCATGACATGGCCGTACTGGCCTGCCAAGCTGCGAACGTCATCTTCGCACGACGAAGGTGTGGATCGCGATTGGGCCATCACGACCAAGTCGATCAAGGGCGAGAAAGGCAAAGTCACCAAGATCATTGGCGCCAAGGTCGAGTGGTTGCGTGATGAGGCCACCGGTCAGATGAGAATGCAAGAAGTGGCGGGCTCAGAATTCGAGATCAAGGCCGATCTGGTGTTGTTGGCCATGGGTTTTGTGTCGCCAATTAACCAAATGTTGCAATCATTTGGTGTCGAGATGGATCCGCGCGGGAACGCACGGGCCAACACCGACGACTATCAGACCAGCGTGCCCAAGGTTTTTGCTGCCGGTGATGTGCGTCGTGGTCAGTCATTGGTGGTTTGGGCTATCCGCGAGGGTCGACAGTGTGCACGCGCGGTTGATGAGTTCTTGATGGGCGTGACTGAACTACCACGCTAGTTGCGCGGATTGTTCAAACTTGCCTCAACGGGTTCATGGCGCCACAGTACAATGGCGCCATGAACCTTTTGAGCACCGCTTCTACTGAGCGCGAATCCAAGCTGTCCGATCCGAACGTTTTGCTGTCATTTGACCGCGTAACGCTGGGCTATGGCGATTTCGTGGTGCTGGCCGATTTGTCGGTGCAAATCAAAGCCGGTGAAGTGGTTGCCGTCATGGGCGGTTCAGGGTCCGGCAAAACCACACTCATGAGAGCAGCAACCGGCCAATTGCCACCCCAAGTAGGGGTTGTTTCCGTGTTTGGGCAATCCCTCATAGGTCTAGGGGGGGCGGGGCTGCAATCACTGCGCCAGCGCATGGGCGTGTTGTTTCAGCACGGCGCCCTGTTTACAGATTTAAATGTGTTTGAGAACGTGGCGTTCCCGTTGCGCGAACACACGACGCTTTCAGAAGCTGCGTTGACCAATAAAGTATTGGAAACGCTCGATGCGGTTGGTTTGAAGGCAGCAGCTCATTTGAAACTGTCAGCCATATCAGGTGGCATGGCCCGCCGCGTGGCCTTGGCACGCGCCGTGGTGCGTGAACCTGAATTGGTGTTTTACGACGAACCGTTTGCCGGTTTAGACCCCATTTCCATGGGCGTCACAGCGCGTCTCATTCGTCGCTTGTCTGATCGTTTGGGCTGCGCCTCAGTGCTCATTACCCATGATGTGGCTGAGTCGTTTGCCATTGCCGATACTGTTTATCTTGTTGGCCAAGGAGCGCTCAAAGCCCACGGGTCACCGGCCACACTCGGTAAGTCAACTGACCCCTATGTGCGACAGTTCTTGGATGGCGCACCCGACGGGCCAGTTGCTTTTGACTACCCCGTGACCCCAGACTTTGAGCGCTGGGCCGAGCGCAAAGGGGTTGGTCGGTGAATGCGCTAGCAGCCGTGGGGCGTTTCACCCTTGAAAAGCTGGTGGTGCTGGGTCAAGTGGCACGGTTCTTTGGCATGCTGGTCGCCCGCCTGGGTATTGTGGTTAAGCGCCCGCGTTTGGTCATCCAGCAAGTACACTTCATCGGCAACTATTCGCTACTGATTATTTTGGTGTCCGGCTTGTTTGTGGGTTTCGTTTTGGGCTTACAAGGCTACTACACCCTAAACCGCTACGGTTCTGAAGAAGCGTTGGGTCTTTTGGTGGCATTGTCGTTGGTGCGTGAACTTGGGCCCGTTGTCACGGCGTTGTTGTTTGCCGGGCGCGCGGGCACATCGCTGACTGCTGAGATTGGCTTGATGAAAGCCGGTGAGCAATTGTCAGCCATGGAGGTCATGGCGGTTGATCCGATTCGACGGGTCTTGGTACCTCGGTTTTTGGGTGGCATCATCGCCATGCCGATTCTGGCGGCGGTGTTTTCCATGATGGGTATTTTGGGTGGCTGGTTCGTTGGCGTGGTTTTGATTGGCATCGACACTGGAGCCTTTTGGTCGCAAATGCAAAACGGCGTTGATGTTTTCAATGACGTGCTCAATGGGGTCATCAAAAGCGTGGTGTTTGGCGTGGCAGTGACTTTGATTGCGTTGTTTGAAGGGTGGCAATGCCGCCCGACCCCTGAGGGGGTGTCGCGCGCCACCACCCGCACAGTGGTGGCAGGTTCTTTGGTGGTGCTGGGTCTGGATTTTGTCTTGACTGCCATTATGTTTAGTCACTAATGAGGTAAGCCGCATGTCCAATCAAAAGGTTGATGTCTGGGTTGGTCTATTTGTCATGCTGGGCATTGTGGCGCTATTGTTTTTAGCGCTACGAGCAGGCAATTTGAGTAGCTTTTCGTTGGCCGACACCTATGCTGTTCAAGCCCGCTTTGACAATATTGGCGGCCTGAAGGTGCGGGCACCCGTTAAAAGTGCCGGCGTTGTGGTCGGGCGCGTGGCTGATATTCAATTTGACGATCAAACGTACAAGGCAGTGGTAACGGTCAACCTCGAGCGCCACTTTGAGTTTCCCGCTGATACGTCAGCGAGTATCTTGACCGCTGGTCTGCTCGGCGAGCAGTTCATCGGTTTAGACGCCGGTGGCGATGACCGCATGTTGGTTGCAGGCGATGACATTACATTGACACAGAGTGCCGTCATTCTTGAGCAATTGATCAGCCAGTTTCTTTACGGCAGCGCCGAACGAGAAGGGGCGGTCGATTGATTCCATTTCAGGCAAGGGAAAGGTTAATGGCAAAGCTTAGCGGTCGTTGTTCAGGCGCTAAGCGCCTCTTCTTAATCTCGACAATCGTGACCTTGGGTGGCTGTGCGTCAACGCAAGGGCCCACTGACCCCGCTGATCCATGGGAAAGCATGAACCGCGGCGTTTATGCTTTTAACGATGAGCTTGATCGCGGGCTTTTCAGGCCGGTGGCTGAACTGTATGCCTTTGTGACACCGCGTCCGGTGCGAACCTGCATACGCAACGCCTATTTGAACATTGGGGAGGTTTGGTCGGCCTTTAACAGTGCCTTGCAGCAGCGTCATTTTGATGCGATCAACACCATGGGTCGCTTTATGCTCAACACGACCTTGGGTTTGGGTGGTTGTATCGATGTGGCCAGCATGAACGGGCAACCACGTATCGCCAATGATTTTGGTATCACTTTGGGTGTCTGGGGTTTGCCCCAGGGGCCTTATTTGGTGTTGCCCATTATTGGCGCGAGTTCAGTGCGCGATGGCGCGGGTGATGTTGTGAACCTCGTGGGTAACCAGCTCGATACCATTGGCATGATTAAAAATGTACCAGTGCGCAACTCACTGTGGGGCTTGGATTTTGTGGTTCGGCGCGAGGCTTTGCTCACGGTCAGCAAAACGGTCGACAGCACCGCACTCGATCCTTACAGCTTTATACGGGATGCTTATTTGCAGCGTCGTGAGGCCCAAGTGTTGGGTGACGCAGATGCTCAGGCGCTACCAGACTACGAAGATTATGAAGATGTGAAAGCGGATGAAAAAGCGCTTGGCATCGTACCGGAGAAATCACCATGAGTTTAATGTTTCAGTTGTCAGCCCAGCATCGGTTTGGTATTCAAGTGAGTGCTTGGTTATTGGTGGCCTTTGCCGTCGTGTTTGGTGGCCAAACGGCAGTGGCTGCACCCAATCCGCAAGATCCCCCACCGGTCTTTGTTCAGGCCGTGGCCGATGAGCTGCTTAGTGTGCTCAAAGCAGACCCAGCGGTTAGAAATCAGGACGTGGCTCGCATCAACGAAATCGTGCAAGCCAATGTGATGCCTTACGTTAATTTTGAAAAAACCACGCGACTGTCAGCGGGTAAGCATTGGCGTGATGCCACGCCAGAGCAGCGCGCAGCGCTTGTTGAAGCCTTTCGCTCGACGCTGGTGCGCACTTACGCTGGCGCTTTATCGAAGATCGACAACGGCACCACCATGACCGTGTTGACGTTTCGCGGCGATGAAAACGCCAAAGACGTGGTGGTGCCTTCCAGCGTGGTTCAAGGCACCAACGTGCAGCCGATTCGCATCGACTATCGGCTTGAAAAAACACCGGAAGGTTGGCGCATTTACGACCTCAACGTTGAAAACATCTGGTTGATTCAAAACTACCGTGGCCAGTTTTCGCAAGAAATCAACCGATCAGGTATAGACGGGCTGATCGCGGCTTTAAACAAGCGCAATAACCAATAAACAGAATGTCATCTGCCGCTATCGAATTTCAGCATATCCATAAAACCTACGTTACCCCCTACAAGCACTGGTGGGACCGTTTGCTAAAGAAGCCCCGCAGTGGTCTGGTGGCATTGCAAGACATTAACCTGCGCATTGAGTACGGCGAGTTTTTTGGCTTGCTGGGCCCCAATGGGGCTGGCAAGACATCGTTGATTTCAATTTTGGCGGGCCTGTCCTATGCCACTTCGGGTCAAGCGTGGGTCTGTGGGCATAACGTGGTGACCGATTTCAGGCAGTCGCGCCGCTCTTTGGGCGTGGTGCCTCAAGAATTGGTCTATGACCCGTTTTTTACCGTGCGTGAAACCTTACGAATTCAGTCCGGCTACTTCGGCTTGCGGCACAACGACGATTGGATTGATGAAGTCCTGCATAACTTGGGATTGACTGAAAAAGCCAATGCCAATATGCGGGCTTTGTCGGGCGGCATGAAGCGTCGCGTGCTGGTGGCTCAAGCACTGGTTCACCGCCCGCCAGTGATTGTGCTTGATGAGCCCACCGCCGGGGTGGACGTGGATCTTCGCCGCAGCCTGTGGGAATTTATTGCTCGATTGAACAAAGAAGGGCACACCATTTTGTTGACCACCCATTACCTTGAGGAAGCCGAAGCCCTGTGTGGCCGTATTGCCATGATGCGTGAGGGTCGCGTGGTGGCGCTCGACACGACCGAGGCCTTATTGGCGCGCGTCGGTGGTGCTGGATTGGAAGAGGCTTTTGTTCAGATCATGCATGATGATCGTAACGCCCAGGGGGTTGCATGACACCGTCCCAAGCCAATACCCAAGTGCGTTCGGGCTTCTACACCCTGCTTTACAAAGAGTTGTTGCGGTTTTGGCGGGTGGGGTTTCAGACCATTGCCGCGCCAGTGATCACGGCTTTGTTGTACCTGATCGTGTTTGCCCAAGTTTTACAAGGTCGTGTGCAGGTCTACGGCGAAATCCCGTACACCACTTTTTTGATACCGGGCTTGATGATGATGTCGATGTTGCAAAATGCCTTTGCCAACCCGTCATCCTCGTTGATCCAAAGTCGCGTGACCGGCAATTTGGTGTTTGTGCTACTCACACCCATATCAAACCGAGAGTTCTTTTCTGCTTACGTGTTGGCGGCCGTGGTGCGTGGTTTGTCTGTTGGTGCCGTGGTTTGGTTGGTTGCCTTATTGTTCTTTCCCTTGCCAGTGGTCGCACCCGTTTGGGTGATTGTGTTTGCGATGCTGGCCAGCGCCATCATGGGTATCTTGGGCTTGATCGCAGGACTCTCGTCAGAGAAGTTTGATCAGTTGGCGGCGTTTCAGAATTTCTTAATCATGCCCGCCACGTTTTTATCGGGTGTGTTTTACTCGATCCACATCTTGCCGCCATTTTGGCAGGGTGTCTCGCACTGGAACCCAATTTTTTATACGATAGATGGCTTTCGCTACGGTTTTTTTGGGGTGTCTGATAGTTCACCTTGGTTAAGTCTAGCGGTGGTGTCGTTTGTGTTTGTGGTGCTCACGGTCGTGGCAATGCGATTGCTCGACAGTGGGTACAAGATGAGACTTTGATAGGATTGCCCCATGTTGCCTACCCCTGAAGACATTCGTCGTTACATCGAAGAGGGCTTGACCTGTGACCGGGTTGAAGTCACCGGAGATGGTGCCCATTTTGAGGCGCTGATCGTAAGCCCCGCATTTGAGGGCAAACGCCCAATCGCGCGTCACCAGTTGGTTTATCAAGCGCTTGGCCACCGCATGAAAGATGAGATTCATGCCTTGTCCATGAAAACACTGACACCCGAAGAGTATGGGGCGAAAGCCTAATGGATCGGCTCAGTATTCACGGCGGCGTGCCCTTGCAGGGCGAGGTCGAGATTTCGGGTGCTAAAAATGCTGCCCTGCCCATCCTTTGTGCCGCCCTTTTAACCGCAGACCCCTTGCGGCTTCACAATGTTCCAGACCTCAAAGACATTGCCACGGCGTTGCGACTATTGAAGCAGCTTGGGGTTGAAAGCGCACGCGATAATGCGCAGCGCGTTGAGATATGCGCGCAAACGGTCAGCTCGCTTGAAGCACCCTACGATTTGGTGAAAACCATGCGCGCCTCGATTTTGGTCTTGGGGCCGCTGCTCGCACGCTTTGGTGAGGCACGCGTTAGTTTGCCCGGTGGTTGCGCGATTGGCCAACGGCCAGTCGACCAACACATCAGTGGCTTAGAGGCCCTCGGGGCTGAGATAAGCATTGAGCATGGCTATGTGATTGCCAAAGCCAAGCGGTTGCGCGGCGCGGTCATTCGCACAGACATGGTGACCGTCACCGGCACAGAAAACCTGATGATGGCTGCGACCTTGGCTGAAGGCACGACCGTGCTAGAGAACGCGGCGCGTGAACCGGAAGTGGTGGATTTGGCCAACTTACTCATCAAAATGGGGGCTCGCATCACTGGGCACGGTTCTGATCGTATCGTGATCGAAGGCGTGCCCGCATTGCATGGGGCTGAGCACACGGTTATTGCCGACCGCATCGAGGCGGGTAGCTTTCTGTGCGCGGTGGCCGCCACTGGCGGCGAGATTCGCTTAACTCATGTTGCACCTGACACCATGGGTGCGACGTTGAGCAAATTGGCTCAAGCTGGTCTGACCTTAGCGCTTGGCTCAGACTGGATCACGGCGCAAATGAAAAGGCGCCCCAAAGCGGTTGATGTTCGCACGCACGAGTACCCTGGCTTCGCCACGGACATGCAAGCGCAGGTCATGGCATTAAACACCTTAGCCGAAGGCACAGGGATTGTGGTGGAGACCATTTTTGAGAATCGTTTCATGCATGTGCAAGAGCTGATTCGGTTGGGTGCCGATATTGAGATCGACGGCCACACGGCGGTGGTGCGTGGGGTGGTGGGCTTGTCTGGGGCCACCGTGATGGCAACCGATTTGCGCGCCTCCGCTAGCTTGGTGATTGCGGGTTTGGCCGCGAGTGGCCAAACCGTGGTCGAGCGCATTTATCATTTGGATCGAGGTTACAGTCACATGGAGCGCAAGTTAAGTCAACTGGGCGCACAGATTGAACGACTCACGGCATGAGAAATCCGATGAATATGGCATTAGACCGACCCTTAACGCTGGCGCTTTCCAAAGGCCGGATTTTTGAAGAAACCTTGCCGTTACTCAAAGCCGCTGGCATTGAGGTGGCCGAAGACCCAGAAAAGTCGCGCAAGCTGATATTGCCCACCAACCGGCCCGACGTGCGCATCATCATTGTGCGTGCCTCTGATGTGCCGACCTATGTCGAATACGGTGCCGCCGACCTTGGTATTGCCGGTAAAGACGTTTTGATTGAACATGCGGCTAGCCATCCAGGCGCCCTGTATCAACCGATTGACTTGGGCATTGCCAATTGCCGCTTGTGTGTGGCGGTACGCAATGGCTTTGACTACGAGGCAGCCGTGCGCCAAGGTGCACGGCTGCGGGTCGCTACCAAGTACGTGGCGGCTGCTCGTGAGCACTTTGCCAGCAAAGGGGTGTACGTCGACCTCATCAAGCTCTACGGATCGATGGAGCTTGCCCCCTTGATTGGGCTCGCGGATGCGATTGTGGATTTGGTCTCAACTGGAAATACCCTCAAAGCCAACGACCTTTTGGCGGTTGAAGACATAATGCCGATATCATCAAGGTTGATTGTGAACCGCGCCGCGCTTAAAACCCGCCACGCGCTGTTGCAGCCGGTGATTGATGCGTTCGAAGCCGCAAGCGTCAAGATCACCTAATCATGCTGTACTGACTTTCTAAACCCATTGTTTTGATATTGGCCAAGCCATGAGTGCACTCATCTCCCGTTTGAACGCAAGTGACCCTGACTTCCAAGCGCAGCTCAAGACGCTGTTGCATGTGGATGCGGCACAAGACGATTCCATCGAAGCCGCCACGGCCGGCATTTTGGCTAATGTCCGCGAGCACGGTGATGCGGCCTTGTTGGATTACACCCGACAGTTCGATCGGGTTGATGCCAAAACCGTGGCTGAGTTGGAGATTGATCCTGCTGTTTGGCAGCAAGCACTGAACAACCTGCCGCTCGATCAGCGCAAAGCCCTAGAAGCAGCAGCCGATCGGGTCCGCCAATACCACTTAAAGCAGCGTCAAGACAGCTGGTCTTATGTGGAAGCCGATGGCACGCGCTTGGGTCAGCAAATCACGCCCTTGGATCGTGCTGGTCTATATGTGCCTGGCGGTAAAGCCGCTTATCCATCATCGGTTTTGATGAACGCCATTCCAGCCAAAGTGGCCGGTGTCTCCGTCCTCACCATGGTGACCCCCACGCCTGATGGCGCACAAAACCCCTTGGTGTTGGCAGCAGCAGCCATCAGTGGTGTTGACCGCATTTACGCCATTGGTGGCGCCCAAGCCGTGGGTGCTTTGGCTTATGGCACGGATACGATTACCGCGGTTGATAAGATTGTGGGTCCAGGTAACGCCTATGTGGCAGCTGCCAAACGACGGGTTTTTGGGGTGGTTGGCATTGACATGATTGCTGGCCCTAGCGAGATCTTGATCATCTGTGACGGCCAGACGCCGGCAGATTGGATTGCGATGGATTTGTTTTCTCAGGCTGAACACGATGAATTGGCGCAAGCCATTTTGCTGTGCCCTGATGCCGATTACCTCGATGCGGTGGCCGCCTCGATTGCACGTCTGATGCCAACCATGCCGCGCGCGACAATCATTGCTACCAGTTTAAAAAACCGCGGGGCCTTGATCAAAGTGGCCAGCCTCGAAGAGGCCTGCGAAATCAGCAACCAAATTGCCCCAGAACATTTAGAAGTCTCGGTCGTCGACCCTGAAGCCTTACTGCCCTTGTTGCGTCACGCTGGCGCCATTTTCATGGGGCGCCACAGCTCAGAGTCACTTGGTGACTACTGCGCTGGCCCCAATCACGTGTTGCCGACATCACGAACGGCGCGGTTTTCATCACCGCTTGGGGTCTATGATTTTCAAAAGCGCTCAAGCATCATTCATGTCTCAAGCGCCGGTGCTCAGACCATGGGTGCCATTGCCGACACATTGGCCATGGGTGAAGGCTTGCAGGCGCATGCCCAAAGCGCCCGCTACCGGATGCAGGACGAGTCAGGCAACGATTAAGGCAGCGATTGCGGTTTAACCCGATTGGTTCCACCCCATCAGCCCAAGGCCTTTGGTTTGTTTGGTGGTTGGTCGCCCGACAGGGCCATTCACCCGTACAATATGGTTTTTAGTGACTGACCTTCAGTCTTAATGTGTGTGAATATGCGAACTGCTGACGTTACCCGCAATACCAAAGAAACCCAAATCCGGGTTGCCATCAATCTTGACGGCACTGGCCGTCAGACCATTGACACCGGTGTCCCGTTTCTCGACCACATGCTTGATCAAATCGCCCGCCATGGTCTGATTGATTTGGACATCAAGGCTACGGGTGACTTGCACATTGACGCGCATCACACGGTTGAAGACGTTGGCATCACGCTCGGTCAAGCATTGTCTGAAGCTTGGGGTGACAAGCGCGGTTTGCGTCGTTATGGTCACGCTTATGTGCCACTTGATGAGGCCTTGTCACGCGTGGTGATCGACCTTTCAGGTCGCCCAGGTCTAATTTTTGATGTGCCGTTTACGCGTGCGCGTGTCGGTGATTTTGATGTGGATTTGAGCCGCGAATTCTTCCAAGGGCTGGTTAACCACGCCTTGATGACCTTGCACATCGATAACCTACGCGGTGGCAATGCTCACCACCAGTGCGAGACGGTTTTCAAAGCCTTCGGCCGCGCCTTGCGCATAGCAGCCGAACTCGATCCTCGCCAAGCCGGTGAAATTCCCTCGACCAAAGGCGTGCTGTAAACGCCGCCAGCGGCACGATTCAGACCAAACAACATGACAGTCATCGCAATCGTTGATTACGGTATGGGCAATTATCACTCGGTTGAGCGTGCTTTGCGCCACGTGGCGCCTGAGGCCGAGGTGCGCCTAACGGGTGATGCCGCCGTTATCCGCCATGCCGATCGTGTTGTGTTGCCGGGCCAAGGAGCCATGGCTGACTGCATGCGCACGCTTGAGGAAGCGGGTTTGCGAGAAGTGGTGCTAAGCGTCTCACAAAACAAGCCCTTGCTCGGTGTGTGTGTGGGCGAACAAATGCTTTTTGCCCGCAGCGAAGAAGGTGACACCGATTGTTTGAACCGCTTGCCTGGCGAAGTCTTGCACTTCGCGGGGGCAGCGTTCGAGGCGTCTGCCGGCCACGAGCGGTTAAAAATCCCCCACATGGGTTGGAACGGCGTGCGTCAAACGCAGTCACACCCCCTTTGGGCTGGGATTGCCGACAACGCGCCTTTTTACTTTGTACACAGCTACCATGTTGTGGTGGCTGACCCGTCGGTTTCAGTGGGTGAGGCCGATTACGGCTACCCCTTTACTTGCGCAGTAGCACGAGACAATATTTTTGCCGTGCAGTTTCACCCAGAAAAAAGTGCACAAGATGGTTTGCGTCTGTACCGTAATTTTGTAGACTGGAATCCTTAAAGCCCTGATGCTGAGAGCCTCAGGCCCTAAACCTTACTAAATAAATCTCTACGCCCGCTATGCTTCTCATACCTGCCATTGACCTCAAAGACGGTAAGTGCGTTCGCCTTCGCCAAGGCGATATGGATGACGCCACAGTTTTCTCGGACGACCCGATTGAGGTGGCTGAGCGTTGGGCCGATATGGGCGCCAAGCGACTTCACCTAGTGGACTTAAACGGCGCCATCGCCGGGAAGCCGCGCAATGAGACCGTGATTCGCGAGATCTTAAATGCCATGGGTGGCGATGTGCCGGTGCAGATTGGTGGTGGGATTCGAGATTTAGACACCATCGAGCGTTACCTCGATGCTGGCATCACTTATGTGATTATTGGTACCGCCGCGGTCAAGAACCCTGGGTTCTTACAAGATGCCTGCACCGCCTTTCCGGGTCAGATCATTGTCGGTTTGGACGCCAAAGATGGGCACGTTGCGACCGACGGTTGGAGCAAACTCACCAAGCACAGCGTGACAGATCTTGCCAAGAAATTTGAAGATTACGGCTGTGAAGCCATCATTTATACCGATATTGGCCGCGACGGCATGCTCACTGGCGTCAACATTGAGGCCACAGTGGCATTGGCGCGCCACGTTCGTATACCAGTGATAGCCTCAGGCGGCATCACGGACATGCGCGACGTGGATGCTTTGTGCGCTGTTCAAGAAGATGGCGTTGAAGGCGCCATTCTGGGTCGTAGTATTTATGAAGGCACGTTGGATTTTCAGGCGGCGGTTTTGCGTGCCGATGAGCTGTGCCCGTGACCGTGGGATCGATCGCCCTGCCAAGCGCTGACCCGCGCTGTAATGGCCTTGGGCGACGGATCATCCCTTGTTTAGACGTTACGGCCGGTCGGGTGGTGAAAGGGGTAAATTTTGTTGACCTGACTGACGCAGGCGACCCTGTTGAAATCGCTGAGCGTTATAACGAACAGGGCGCCGATGAGCTGACCTTTTTAGACATTACCGCCACAAGTGATGACCGTGATTTGATATTGCCGATCATTGAGGCGGTGGCTAGCCAAGTCTTCATCCCGCTAACAGTCGGTGGTGGTATTCGTAAAGTCAGTGATATTCAACGACTTTTGAATGCTGGGGCTGACAAAGTGTCAATCAACAGTGCCGCCATTGCTGACCCCGATTTGATCAAGCGCGCCACCGACTACCATGGTTCGCAATGCGTGGTGATCGCCATTGATGCTCGGCGCGTGGCCGACTCGCCTGATGAGGCGCCCCGTTGGGAGGTTTACACCCACGGTGGACGAAGAGCCACGGGCTTGGACGTGTTGGCTTGGGCGCAACAGATGGTTCAAGCCGGCGCGGGCGAAGTGCTTTTAACCAGTATGGATCGCGATGGCACCAAGATTGGCTTTGATTTGGCGCTGACCCGAGCGGTTTCTGATGCGGTGAGCGTGCCGGTGATTGCCTCAGGTGGGGTAGGCTCGCTTGAGCATTTGGTCCAAGGGGTAACCGTGGGGGGCGCTAGTGCGGTGTTGGCGGCCAGCATTTTTCATTTTGGGCAGTACACCATTGCAGAGGCCAAGCAGTACATGGCTGCGCAGGGTATCTCTGTCAGGACAAGCCGATGAGCCAAAACGCAGATATCAAAACGCCTGAATGGTTAAGCGAGGTGACGTTTGATGCACAAGGTTTGCTGCCGGCCATTGCCCAAGACCACCAAACCGGTCGAGTGCTGATGGTGGCTTGGATGAATGCTGAGTCCTTGGCGCAAACCGTGGCCAGTGGCCAAGCCGTTTACTGGTCCCGTTCACGGCAAGCCCTCTGGCGCAAGGGTGAGACATCTGGGCACACCCAGAAAGTCTTTGACATTCGCTTGGATTGTGACGCGGATGTTATTTTACTGTCAGTGGAACAAGTGGGTCACATGGCCTGTCATACGGGCAGAGAAAGCTGCTTTTATCGGCAGTTGGTCAATAAAGATGGCAAAATGCAGTGGACAGTGGTTGATCCGGTCTTAAAAGACCCCTCACAAATTTACAAATCATGACAAAGCCGTTGGCCACAGAAGCCACTGATGAGGTTCTGGCCCGAGTGGCCGACGTGTTGGAATCCCGCAGGCCAGCAGCTGGGGGCGATCCGACGTCATCCTACGTGGCGAAGCTGTTGAGCCGGGCGCCGGACGCGATTTTAAAAAAAATCGGTGAAGAAGCCACTGAGTTGGTGATGGCCAGTAAAGATGCCACCCCAGACAGAGTCGTCGCTGAAATGGCTGATCTGTGGTTTCATTGCCTAGTGGCGCTGACGCACCATGGGCTCAGACCCGAGCAAGTGCTCGCCGAGCTCGCGCGTCGCGAAGGTTTATCGGGTCTGGCAGAGAAAGCAAGCCGTCCCAAGGAGTAAGCAAGACATGAGTGATCAGTGTATTTTTTGCAAGATTGTGCGCGGTGAGATCCCTGCAGATATCGTTTTTAAAGACGATGATTGTGTTGTCTTTCGCGATATCAATCCGGCTGCTCCCATACACCTTTTGGTGGTGCCTAAAAACCACGTGGTTTCCCTACAGGATGTGGGTCCCGCAGATGGCGAGTGGTTGGGTAGAATGATGGCATTGATACCGAAGATTGCTTCAGACAACGGGTGTGACCCTGGCCCGCAGGGTGGCTTCCGAGTGGTGATCAACTCAGGTGCCCATGGTGGGCAAGAAGTGGGTCATCTTCATTTTCATATTATGGGCGGGCCGCGTCCCTGGGCTGGTCGCGCCGCCCCCAACGCTTGACCGGAGAAATTCTATGGGCAGCTTTAGCATTTGGCATTGGTTGGTTGTTTTGCTGATCGTCGCTTTGGTGTTCGGCACCAAAAAATTGCGCAACATGGGTACAGACTTGGGTGGTGCGGTTAAAGGCTTCAAGGATGGCATGAAAGAAGCCAATGACAACGCTGATAAGGAAAGCGCTGACGCGGCGCCAACACAGCGCGTGGCTTCGGGCGAGACGATTGATGTCCAGGCCAAAGAGAAATCTGGCTCTTCGTCTCAGTAACTTTCTGAACGCCACCCTTGGGTTGGCGTGATTGACTAAGGGCTTGGTGTGTTTGATATCAGCTTTACTGAGTTGATGCTTGTTGGCGTTGTCGCTTTGATTGTGATCGGCCCCGAAAAGCTACCAAAGGTAGCCCGTACGGTCGGGCACTTGCTCGGCCGTGCTCAGCGGTACGTCAATGATGTCAAAGGCGACATTCAGCGTGAAGTCGAGATCGACGAGTTACGCAAGATGAAGCAAGAAATGGAGTCTGCGGCGCAGTCTGTGCAAAGCTCGTTCACAAAAACCGAGTCTGAGATTCGACAAGGCCTGCAAGAACCCATTAACGACATGAATTCAATCGGTGAGGGCTTGAAGAAGGACAGTTTGGCCGATAATGCGGAGAGCATAAAAGATGATTCCGCTGGCGAGGTCAAAAACGACCCCAAAGACGAATTCGATTATGACTATCAGCCGATCATGAAGCCCGCGGCTGAGAGCTTGAATGGTTTGGGTACCGTGCCGGCTTCTGGCGCCAAAGTACAGGCGGTCTCGGCCGCTTCAGATGATCAGCCCATAAAGACTGAAGCCGCATCCCAAACGGCTAGCGCGACCGCTGCCGCGCCCCAGGAGCCCAAGACGTGAGTAATGCGCAGGAAGTAGAGGGCGAGGGCAAAGGCCTACAAACAGGTTTCATTTCGCATTTGGTTGAGCTGCGTGATCGGTTGATCAAGGCTGCTGGTGCCGTGGTAGCGATTTTTGTGGTGCTCTTTATGTATCCTGGCGCTTCGGTCATTTATGACTTTTTGGCGCAACCCATGCTTGCCACTTTGCCACCGGGTACTCGGATGATTGCCACGGGTGTGATCACACCCTTCATGGTGCCTGTCAAGGTGACCATGTTAGCGGCCTTCATCTTGGCCTTGCCTTTTGTGCTCTACCAGGTGTGGGCGTTTGTCGCACCCGGTCTTTATCGCAGCGAGCAACGCTTGGCGATGCCTTTGATTGTGTCGAGTTCGTTGCTGTTTTTGGTGGGCATGGCGTTTTGTTATTTTGTTGTGTTTCAAACCGTATTTGCCTTTATCAGCTCGTTTGCGCCGCAATCAATCACGCCTGCTCCTGATATTGAGGCGTACTTAAATTTTGTGATGTCGATGTTCTTGGCGTTTGGCATCACGTTTGAAGTGCCCGTTGTGGTGGTGCTGTTGGTCCGTATGGGTATGGTGTCAATTGAAAAGCTGCGTGAAATACGTGGTTATGTGGTGGTGGTGGCCTTTGTGATCGCCGCCATTGTGACCCCGCCCGACGTGATCAGCCAGTTCATGCTGGCCGTGCCGCTATGGATTCTGTATGAGGTTGGGCTTCTAGTGGCCACTCGAGTTAAGCCTCGATCCGCTGACCCAGACGATGTCGACGATGCGGATGATACCGACAGTGTTGGGGCTGGTGCGTCCAGCAAAAAATCAGACAAGCCAGATTGAGTCGTCAGTTGGTGTTGGCAGGCTTGGCGTCTGTGTTCGCCTGAGTACTTGCGTGAGCTTTACAAATGGCACTGATCAATGCGGTAGACAGTTTCTCGGCCGCTGGGCTTAGCGGCCGGCGCGGATTGGTTGCGCAAACGATTTCGCGGTGCATGGCGGGTTCGATCAAGTGATGTGTTCGTAAGTCAATTGAGGCACGGCACTTTAAGTTACGCACAATGTCTTCAGGAAAAAACGTCAAATACGGTCCCTCATTGACCAGTGTCGCGATGGCACTGAAGGAGTCGATCTCCAGCACTGGGATGATCGACAAGTTGCTTTTGGATAAAGCTCGCGCAATCAGTTGACGCAACCCATGAGATTTGGTCGGCATGATGAAAGACCGATCCTTGACCTCGTCTAGACAAATTCGGTCGGCAATATCCATGGGTGTGTTGTGCGAGGAGACGAGCAACACCTCTTCTTGAATCACATGTTCAATGGCTAAGCCCGATGGCCGAGTTGGGCGGTTGATGAAGGCGAGGTCAAGTTGCCCGTTAGCCACCGACTCGCTAATGCTTTCTGTCAATCCTTCTGTGAACGAAAGCGTGACCCGAGGGTGTTCAGCCATGAATTGAATCAATGTGTTGGGTAGAACGCTGTGGCCTAGGCTCGCTACCACGCCAACTTGTACATGACCTGAGAGCTGCCCGCCGCTGCGAACAACCTTGGCGCGTGCGGTCGTGAATGCCGAAACGATGGGCGCAAAAGTGGCGTGCATTTCGTCGCCTGCGGGCGTTGGCGTCATGCCTCGAGCGCTGCGTCTAAACAGCTGGCGCCCGACGTCGCGTTCAAGCTTGGCGATTTGCATGCTTAGCGCGGGCTGTACGATGTTTAGACGCTGAGCGGCACGAGTAACCGACTGCTCTTCGTAAAGCGCCACAAAATACTGTATCTGCTTGAGGTCCATGTCAACCGCCGGTTTAAGCCATCGGTTTAAAAAAAACAGCCACTCTTATCATTAAAAATGATATTGTCTATCAGTTAATATTAGTAGACATAATACTAGAAAAATTTTTAGTATATGTATACATTTTTAGTATATTTATAAACACACATAAAACTATAGCCCGCAGCTGCATTACAGGGCATCAACATGTTGAAACCAGCAGTTCACTTTAGGGGGAAATGATGATTTGTGAACGACTTAAAACAGCACGGCTAAGAGCAGGTCTGTCACAAGAGAAGCTAGGCAAACTCGCCGGCATTGATCCAACCTCAGCAAGCGCCCGGATGAACCAATATGAGCGCGGCAAGCATGCGCCCGATTATCGCCTGATGTGTAAAGTCGCAGAGATTTTACAAACACCAGTCAGTTGGTTTTACACCGAAGACGAGGACCTTGCGCGTTTGCAAGAGGTGTTTCATCAGCTTGCCCCTGACAACCGCCGTGACTTGGTCGTGCGAGCCGAAGCACTGCTCGGCAGTGATGCGCCAGTGACGCACGCATAGCCAATGCCCTTGCAAGCGGTGGCATAAAACAGTTGACCATCATTCATACCAAAGACCTATTGCGCTGGCTCGACGACACGTTACAACCGTCGATGTTTGCGGACTATTGCCCAAACGGCTTGCAGGTTCAAGGCAGAGATCGCGTCAAGCGAATGGTCACTGGCGTGACAGCGAGCTTGGCGTTGATTGATGCGGCGATTGATATTGGTGCCGATGCGGTGCTGGTTCACCACGGCTGGTTTTGGCGGGGTGAAGACCCAACCGTGCGGGGACAGCGCCGCGCACGACTGGCACGCTTGCTGGTCAATGACATCAACTTGATTGCTTATCACCTGCCGCTCGATGCCCACCCCGTGCTGGGCAACAACGCACAACTGGCTCGAGAGCTTGAGTGGGTCGTCGATCGCGATAGCCAAGGCGCGCCAGTCACCACAGGGGCCAACGGGCTTATTTGGTGGGGGCAACCCAGAGAAGACTGCCGTTTGTCTGCGTTTTCAGCGCAGATTGGGCAAAAACTGCGGCGTGAACCCATCGTGGTGGGCGATCCCGATCAGCCTTGTCGACGGATTGCATGGTGCACGGGTGGCGCTCAAGGCATGTTTGAGTCAGCCATCGAAGCCGGTGTGGATGTCTTTATCACAGGCGAGATTTCCGAGCCCTGCGCCCACTTGGCCAGAGAAAACGGCGTTGCTTTCATCAGCGCGGGCCATCACGCCACGGAACGCTATGGTGTAATGGCCCTTGGCCAAGCGCTTCAAACAGCGCTTGGTATTCCCGTGCAGTTTATTGATATCGACAACCCAGCCTGATCGCTTTGGTTTTATTTTTTGAGCAAATCTCGGATTTCGGTCAAAAGCGCGACGTCAGCTGGCGTGGGTGCAGGCTCCGGAGCTGGTTTCTCTGCTTCTATGCTTGAACGGGCTTTGTTGACCAGCTTTACCATCCAGAAAATGATGAAGGCCAGCAGAATAAAATTAATCATGATGGTCAAGAACTGACCCCAAGCCAAGACCGTTGCGCCGGCTTCACTTAAAGCCGCATATGTTCTTGAGCCCGTGTAATTGGCTGGCTCTGACAGGATCCAAAACTTGTTTGAGAAGTCGACTTTGCCACCAACCAAGAAGTTAAGAATCGGCATGACCACATCTTTAACCAGTGAATCGACTATTTTTGAGAATGCCGCCCCGATAATGACACCAACGGCAAGATCGACCATGTTGCCGCGAACGGCGAACGCTCTGAAATCCTTGATGATTCCGGTTGCTTTGGACATTTCGATTCCTTTTGAGGTAACGGGCGAGTTAACGTTAGAGGGTTTATACTACGGTGCGAAATATTAATTGATCTATGACCGGACGACCATTGGCGTCGTCAATGCAACACAAGGATGATGTGATGAGTCAGGATACGACTGTAAAGCAGGGCGAAGAAGGTTCAGCACCTTTAACGTTGCCGCCAGATCCCTCGCGGCGTTTTTGGATTGGTGCAACCTGTGCGGTTGGTGGTGTCGCCGGCGCTGCTGTGGCATTGCCATTTGTGGGTAGCTTTGCGCCCTCTGAAAAAGCAAAAGCCGCTGGCGCAGCGGTCGAAGTTGACATCAGTGACTTGAGGCCGGGTGAATTGCGCACTGTCGAGTGGCGCGGGAAACCCGTCTGGGTGATTCGCCGCACGCCAGAACAAATAGCGGCACTGCCTGCTTTGAACAGCCAGCTTGCCGACCCCAATTCAGAGCGCCCAGGCATTACGCCCGAGTACGCCAGAAACGATTGGCGCTCACGCAAGCCCGAGATTTGGGTCGGTGTGGCCATTTGCACTCACTTGGGTTGTTCGCCCACACCAAAATTTACACCTGGCGCGCAACCCAGTCTGCCCGCCGATTGGGAAGGCGGAAGCCTTTGCCCATGCCATGGTTCGAACTTTGACATGGCCGGCCGAGTCTATAAAAACAAACCCGCACCAGATAACTTGGAAGTACCGCCCTACCAATATGTAACTGATAGCCGAATTCTAATTGGCGTGGATGAGAACAACCCTGCCTAAACGGCATGGCTGTTGTTGAAAAACTGACATCGAAAGTTTGAGAGGAGCCGTAACATGGCTGGCGAGAAGCAAGTCGAGACGACAGGGGCATTGGGGTGGATAGACCACCGCTTTCCGTTAACGTCGACAATCAAGGCGCATTTATCTGAGTACTACGCGCCCAAAAACTTTAATTTTTGGTACTTCTTTGGCTCTTTGGCCATGTTGGTCTTGGTGTTGCAGATTGTCACTGGCATTTTCTTGGTGATGCATTACAAACCAGATGCGGCATACGCCTTTGATTCTGTTGAGTACATCATGCGTGAAGTGCCAGGTGGCTGGTTTATGCGTTACATGCACTCCACCGGCGCCTCGATGTTCTTCGTGGTGGTTTACCTTCACATGACACGGGCCTTGATTTACGGCTCATACCGTAAGCCACGCGAGTTGGTATGGATTTTTGGGGTGGGCATTTTCTTGACCTTGATGGCAGAAGCTTTCCTGGGTTACTTATTGCCTTGGGGCCAAATGTCGTTTTGGGGGGCGCAAGTGATTGTTAACCTCTTTGCGGCCATACCGTTTATCGGTCCTGAGCTTGCGATTTGGATTCGCGGCGATTATGTTGTGTCTGATGCCACCTTGAACCGATTCTTCGCCCTTCACGTCATCGCTATCCCATTGGTTTTGCTTGGCTTGGTAGGCGCCCATATCGTGGCATTGCATGAAGTGGGTTCAAACAATCCCGACGGCATCGACATCAAAGACAAGAAAGACATGTATGGCCGACCGCTTGATGGCATTCCCTTTCACCCGTATTACACGGTGCATGACATCATGGGTGCTGCAGGCTTCTTCATTGTCTTCATGGCGATTGTGTTTTTTGCGCCAGAAATGGGCGGCTATTTCTTGGAATTCAACAACTTCATACCTGCTGATCCGTTGAAGACGCCACCACACATTGCACCCGTTTGGTATTTCACGCCTTTTTATTCCATGTTGCGTGCCGTTACAGACCAATTCACTTGGGTCATGGCTGCTGGCGCTGGTATTGCCGCGGTCGTGATGTTCTTCAAGACCAAGGGATTTTGGAAGATTGCAGTGCCCGTGATCCTTTTATTGATTGCCGTGACGATGCGCACTGTCGACGCCAAATTCTGGGGTGTGGTTGTCATGGGTGGTGCGGTTGTGCTGCTGTTCTTCCTGCCATGGTTAGATCACAGCCCCGTGCGTTCAATTCGTTACCGTCCTGGTTGGCACAAAACGCTTTACGGTATTTTCTTTGTCAACTTTGTGATTCTGGGTTACCTGGGCACGAAAGCGCCAACCGATGTTTTTAACTTAATGTCGCAAATCGGCACAGTGATTTACTTGGGATTCTTCTTTTTGATGCCCATTTGGAGTCGGTTGGGTGAATTTAAACCCGTGCCAGATCGCGTTGTGTTCCATGCCCACTAAGTCGTGAGAGACGTAATGAAAATGATGACAAAGTTCTTAAGTACCGTTGTGCTCTCGTTGACTTGTGCTGTCTCGATGGCAGCTGGCGGTGAGTACCCGTGGGACAAGGCACCCAATCGGTTAAACGATAACGCGGCCCTACAAAATGGGGCCAAGATATTCGTCAACAACTGTTTGAACTGCCATAGCGCCAAGTCAATGCGTTACAGCAAGTTGCGTGAAATTGGCCTAACCGATGAGCAGATCAAAAACAATTTGCTGTTTACTGGCGAGCGGGTTGGTGACATGATGACCATTGCCATGACGCGTGCTGATGGCACGATGTGGTTTGGCGCTGCAGCCCCGGATTTGACGGTGATGGCCCGGTCTAAATCCTTAAACGCTGGCCCACCAGGCGGTGATTACATTTACACCTATTTGCGAACTTTTTACCGCGACACGACCAAACCAACCGGATGGAACAATTTGGCGTTTCCCAATGCCGGTATGCCGCATGTGTTGTGGGATATGCAGGGGCCACGTGAATTGACTTCGACTGTGGTTAAGCAAGTTGAGAAAGATGGTCAACCTGCTTGGGAAAAAGTCACAACAGTTTATGGCCCTGAGGGTTATTGGACATCGAACACTGAGCCATTGGTTGGCTACAATGGTTCGGCCTCTGAAACACATCGGTTCAAAGCACTCGATCCACAACTCGCCCGCCAGTATGATAGTGATATGGCTGATTTGGCTGCTTTCATGACTTGGATGTCTGACCCATCGCAACTTAAGCGTAAGCAAATTGGTGTTTGGGTGTTACTCTTCTTGGGTATATTTTTCGTGATTGCCTGGCGTTTGAATGCGTCGTATTGGAAACACGTCAAATAAGTAAGTTTGTGTCAGCCAGCGCCCGCCTAGGCTGGTGCTGGCTTTTGTTTTTTTAATCTGCTTTCGATTTTTGGACGGTATAGCTCCCATGATGGTCCTCTATTCTGGCACGACCTGCCCCTTTTCACACCGTTGCCGTTTTGCGTTGTATGAGAAGGACATGGACTTCGAGGTTCAAGACATTGATCTTTACAACAAGCCAGAGGACATCAGTGTGATGAATCCTTATGGCCAAGTACCGATCCTTGTTGAGCGTGACCTTATTTTGTATGAGTCAAACATCATCAACGAATACATTGATGAGCGGTTTCCGCACCCTCAGTTGATGCCAGCTGATCCTGTCATGCGCGCGCGCACGCGTTTGTTCTTGTTCAACTTTGAGAAAGAATTGTTTGTGCACGTGTCGGTTTTAGAGGACCGCTCGGCCCGCGCTGATACCAAACGTCAGGACGCAGCACGGGCAGCCATCCGCGACCGCTTGTCGCAGTTAGCCCCATTGATGCTTAAAAACAAATACATGCTCGGCGAAGAGTTCTCTATGCTCGACGTGGCAATGGCGCCTTTGCTTTGGCGTTTGGATCACTACGGCGTTGAATTGCCAAAGACGGCTGCTCCCATTCAAAAGTACGGTGAACGCATTTTCTCGCGCCCAGCCTACATTGAGGCGCTGACCCCTTCTGAAAAAGTCATGCGTCGTTGATTTTTAAAACATCGGTTGAGTGTCAGTGATGGTTGAAACCGCCACAAAACCCTATTTCATACGTGCACTACACGAGTGGTGTACGGATAACGGTTTTACGCCACATCTGGTGGTCCAAGTCGACGGGAACACACGCGTGCCGATGTCTTTTGTTCAAGATGGGCAAATCACATTAAATGTGGCTTATCCGGCCACGCAACAGCTCAAAATCGGTAACGAATTTGTTGAGTTTCAGGCCCGTTTTGGTGGAAAAACCGAAATGATCTGGGTGCCCATTGGGGCAGTTTCAGCGATCTATGCCAAGGAAACAGGGACTGGCATGGGTTTTGAGGTTCAGGCTGTCGAACAGGCGCAATCCTCAGACGCCACGACAATTACGCAACCTCCTGCCGCTGAAGAAGCGCCCAAACGCCCCCATTTGAAGATCGTTAAGTAAGTTTTCTATTTTTCTCATACAATACGGGCTCTTTTTTAAAATGTCCTTGTTCGAAGGGGCATCCCGTGCCGGTGTAGCTCAGTTGGTAGAGCAGCGCACTTGTAATGCGAAGGTCGAGGGTTCGACTCCTTTCTCCGGCACCATTTTTAGCTGACATCATTTGTCGCCAACCCGTCCCAAAAGTCATCGCTTTAATCATTTGTCTCGTTTAGAATCCGGTCATTATGCTGATCAGTAACGCCAATGACCCAACGTTACCATTCGCTATCGAGTTGAGTTTTTATGGCTGCTGTCTCTGCGGCCTTAGTCCTACCGGCACTACCAACCTCGGCTTGGGCTCAAAGTACAAGCACTTCGCAAACGGCAGGCCAACAACTCAGCGAAGCTGAACTTGCAGCCTTGGTGGCACCTATTGCCCTTTATCCTGATCCGCTGGTGGCCCAGGTGCTCATGGCCGCAACGTACCCCCTTGAGGTGGCTGAAGCCTACAACTGGCTTAAATCAAACGCATCATTGAAGGGTAGTGCCCTTGATAAAGCGCTGCAAGATCAGACCTGGGACGCTTCAGTTAAATCACTGGTTTCGTTTCCATCAGTACTCGATATGATGGGTTCGCAGCTGTCATGGACACAGAAGCTAGGCAATGCTGTTTTGGCGCAGCAAAAAGACGTGATGAATGCCATTCAGAACCTGCGTAAAAAAGCCAAAGCTGCGGGCCATTTGGCTTCTACTGAGCAACAACACCACGGTGGTGATTCAACCCGCCAACCCACAGGTCGTGTACGTGCCCACTTACAATCCCACGGTCATTTATGGCAGCTGGGCTTATCCTGCTTATCCGCCAGTGGCGTATTACCCGCCAGGCTACGTGGCCGGTACTGCGTTACTTTCATTTGGGGTAGGTATGGCTGTGGGCGCTGCACTCTGGGGCGGCTGTCACTGGGGTAGCGGATCGATCACTGTAAACAATAACAATTTCAATAACTTCAATAGAAATACTGTTCGCAACTGGTCAAACAACAGCAGGACAGATGTCTCCAATTGGCGATCCGACTCGCAGCGGTTGGCACAGAACCGCAGTGCTTTGGCTAACAACGCTCGAGCCGATGCCCAGCGTGAGCAATTGCGCCAAAACCTCAGCAAAGACGGTTGGATGAATAACGCTGATCAACGCCGCGACACAAACAACCGACCCCAAGCGGGTGGCGACCGTCGCCTTGATGCCAATCGGGGCGTAGCGAACGATCGCCCACGTGCCAATGGCGAGCGTTTTGGGAGCTACGATCGCGGTAGTGGTTTTGGGAATGTCGACCGAGCTCGTTTTGGTGGTGGCGAACATTTTGGGTCTAGATGGGGTGGCGGCGCGCATTTTGGCGGTTTCCGTCGCTAAGTCGCTCTAAAAATCGCATTGACTGAATAGACTAAGGAAATTTCATGAAAAACAAAACAATGCTTTCTGTTGCTTTCGCGCTGTCACTTTTTACGGTTAGTGGCGCACAGGCCGAAGAGGCTATCAGCACTGACGAAATGTTGACTTATTGTGAAGGTACTGGCGGCTCAGGCGTCACTTGCGAGATCTATGCGCAAGCCGTGTATGACACCTACCGTGTGTTAGTGGCTACCGCCGAACTACCAAGGATCATTTGCGTCAAGCAGCCTGCACCCTCACGTGACACTGTCATTAAAGAATACGTCATTTGGGCTAAGGCTGACGCACTGTTGGCCAATGTTCCTGCGGCGCAGACCATGTTGCGCTTTTTGACGCAGCGGTTTCCCTGCTAATCAACGGTCAATCAGCGCTCTTGATCCGGTGGTGATGCAAGAACAGACAAACGATCCTCTTCTATAATTGTTGTCTTTTAACAATCAATAGGCGGGGGGTTTTAAATGCAAACTGCGGCTCTCTTGGTCACGGCGCTGCTGTTTGGTGGCATGGTTCTCTATTCGTTTGGCTTTGCCACCTTCATTCTTGCCGCCTTTCCTGCTGACCTTGCAAGAACAGCGATCCGTCGAGCATTTCCCCACTTTTATGTGTTTGTGCTGGTCACTTCTGCTGTTGCTGCGGGCTTTTTGTGGCCCTCGGACAGGGCTTCAGCCACATTGCTAGCCATTATTGCCATCACGACCATTCCCACGCGGCAGTTCCTCATGCCTGCGATCAATCGCGCCACGGACTGCGGCGCCAAAGCATTGTTCGATAAGCTTCACAAATTGTCTGTTTTTATCACCATTTCCCACATGGTAATGACTGGTGTGGTGTTGGCAAGGTTCGTTTAACCCGGCTTGGCCCACATCCGGTATTTGCAAGGTTTTGAAAGCATTTGGTGCGCCAGTAGTGCAGATTTTCAAAATTCGAATTAGAAATTTTTAGCGCATTCGAGGCGCAGTCCACCGTAATGGTTGACTGTGACCGAATCCCATTCACGTTGAGGAAAGTCATGATGAAAATGAAATACGCGTTATTGGTTGTCTCGATGATGGCTGCAGGCACCGTGTCTGCCCAGTCGTCAAAGTTTCAAGGGGCGTTTGGACAGATTGGTGTGGGTTACGAAAACGTCAACCCCAGTGCTGGTTCCAGCACGTTGTCAGTCAATGGTATAAGTATTCCAATCAACACTTCGATCACCAGCACCAACAGTGCGGTTGGAACCATCGGCATCGGCTGGTATCAAGACGTTACCAAAGGGTTTCTGCTGGGCGTTGGTGCTGAGTACTCACCCTTTGCTGGTGCTGGTGGCACAACAACCGTGACAACTGCGTTTACGCTGCCAGGACAGAACAATATTTCAAATGAGTACAGCTATCAGAAGAAAGATTCTTACAACCTTTACTTGTCACCCGCCGTTTTGGTGGGCACCGATGGCATGGCTTACGCCAAGGTTGGTTTTACGGGCGCCAAAGTCTTGGCCTTTGAATCATTGAATTACAACTTCACCGGCTACTCGCTGGGCTTGGGATACCGCCACATGTTCAAAGGCGGCCTATACGGCTTTGTTGAGGCGAACTATGCCGACTACGGCAGCGAGACAAAAGTCGAAAGCAATCCAAATCCAGGTCGATCTTTGAGAGCGACAAACACCAAGTCACTAACGACGTACAACGTCTTGGTGGGTGTGGGTTACAAGTTCTAAAAAATAAAGCATGGCCTAACAAAGCCTGACTGGTGTCAGTGGGGCTTTGTTTTATGGTGGTTGTGGGTTACTGTTAAACTCAGCAGACCGACGATAGTTTGTTTCTCAAACGATCCTAAAGTAAAAAAAATGCTTAAAAGTCGCCATCCAATTCAATCCATAACATGGCCACGCCAAGCCTAACAAAAAGGTACCTCATGAAGATCAAAATACTAGTTGCCGCAATCGCGACAGCAGGACTCACAATGTCAGGCGCTGCCGTGGCGCAAAGCGCTTTTGAGGGCATTTACGGTCAGGTGTCAACAGGTTTTGAAAGCAACACGGTTGATTCGGCGCAAGACACAGGACAAGATAATAATGGTGTCGCCAACCTCAGCAACATCGCCAGCCCAAGCGTAAACTCAGCACCACTGGTGTTGGGATTGGGTTACACGTTTCTGGTCAAAGACAAGTTCACGTTGGGGTTGGGTGTTGACTACTCAGCGCTGACTCAGACCACCAACACCGTGGGTTTCTATTACCCCGGCACCGGATCTACTAACGTTTATAACTACAATTTAACGGTATCAAACCGCTTCAGCTTGTTCGTCACGCCCGGTTATGCCATTGACCGCGACAAACTGGCTTACGTGAAGTTGGGCTACACCAATCAACGAATCAAGTATTCCCAGACCAATTGTTGCTCAGCGCCCTCTAACACCGATAGCGTCAATGGCTATGTGTTGGGCTTGGGATACAAACAAATCATCACGCAGGGCCTTTACGCCTTCGCAGAGGCCAACTATTACGCCTACGAGAAGTCCAGCTTGTCATCGACTTACACCGATGGGCCTGGTGGCACCGTGTCAGCTAGTCCCAGCTCAAGCGCCTATAACTTTATGGTGGGTGTGGGTTACAAGTTTTAGTACGAGACTTCAGTCATGAAACCCGATGCCTCAACCGTCAGTGAAATCATTGAAATGGCCTTAAGCGACCACGTGAGCTTTGCGCAAATCAAGACATTGCACGGGCTCGGGCCTGACCAAGTCAAAGCTTTGATGCGGGCGAATTTGAAACCGGGCAGTTATCGCGCTTGGCGCACGCGAGTCCGACAGTTTTCTGATCAACGCCTGAGTTACAAGTAACAATCAGGCGTTTTTTGCGCTTTTTTTTGACTGGTGCTTTTGGTTACAGGGCTTGTCTGATCGCAGCCAGCCCAGCCCCATCAACTGTCAGGCGTAAGCCCAGCATGCCGCTGTCAGCAAGCACTGGGCCTTTTCTTAAAAAGATTTCAAGTGCGGTGATCGCGTCATGTGTCGCACAGGCTTGGACGATACGGGTGATCAATCGTTCTTGGGTCTCATAGTGACCATCGCGTGCAATGCGGTCAATTTCAGCGACCAATGGGTCGTAATCAAAGACATGAGCCATGTCATCGATCGCAATCAGAACCAGACGGGGATCAATGGACAATGTCAGGTCAAGGAGATGCGTTTTGGGGGCTGCTTCGTTTGGTTTAAAGGTACCAATTCGGGTCGCAAGGGCTAGGTCTTTGATTTCAACAGTGCTGTGGGTGGGCACGGGCGCTCCTTTTAATGCAGTGCAGGGCCGCTGACTTGGGCCGTAACGGTGGATGCTTCATTGGGTTGCAACCACTCAGGCCACGCTGACAGGGGCCATTGCGCCAGGAGGTATTGCGAACGAAGAATAATGAGCCATTGGCGCAGTTGGAGGCGACTGAGCCCGAGTTGTCTTTTCTCGTTTGGTGACTCACCCCGTAGCTGCAAACCGACAGCCGCAGTTTCAGTATTGATATCGATTTCTCGCACCAGCCAAGCCACAGGCAATGGCGGTGGCTGAACGGCCGCTTGGGGCTGTGTAGCCGCGGCTTGTGCGAGCTTCAGAGCGGCTGCCTCTTGCGCAAATGACTGCACAACATCGGCCCTTGGGATTTGTTCGGTTTCTTTTTCTAGCCAAGTGGTTAAGTGTGCGACCAGACGATCGGTTAAACGTCGCGTGAGCCAAGTCACCACCACTTCACCAGAATCAAGTTGATGGCTAACGCGTATGCGATCTTCAAAATCAACGTACTCAGTGGTGAAGCGTTGGGCGAGCGTCATGGCGCAAAGAAACGTCCTAAATCCTAAATGAACTTCAGTGTAAGCCCAAAGCGCATACTGAAACCCCAGCACGGGTAACCCTTGCGATTAACCCATCGATCGTGATGCGGGTTTGCGCCTGAGGCTAGTGGGCGGATAACCAAACTGTGCTTTGAATGTGGCACTGAAATTGCTGACTTGGCTAAAGCCGAGCATGCTTGCAATTTCCCGAATTGAAATATCAGAGTTTGCCAGTTGCTCATGCGCAATCAAAAGGCGATGCTCTTTGATGTAGCGTGCCACGGTCATGCCGTATTCATTCAGAAAAGCGGCGTTCAGTGTGCGAGGTGTTAAGCCAAACATCTGTGACAACTGCTGATTGTTCGGCAAATTCAAGCCGCAAGCGGAAATATGATCCCGAATGGCTTGCGCCCGATGGTCTTTGGCCAATCGTGGTGAACGCTGGCCAGTGGCGCGGTAACGGATGAGCCCAGATAAAAAAGCAATGGCTTTGGATTGCGCATGCAACTTCAGCATTGGACCTTCCAAATGCTGATCAAAACAAAACTTCAATGGGCTGATGATTTGGGCGGGCAGTGTGCGCGTGGGGTGCGGTTGTTGGCGTAATTCGGCAAACAGTTTCTCTGCCAAGCTGTCGCCAAGTAACAGCGCCAAAGAGGAGGCGTTGGCGTGCAGGTAAATGATCTCAACATCAGCACTCGGGTCGACTGACAGCTCAAAAGTGCTGTGTGACTCCACCTTAATCAAGGTGTGATTGGGGTTAAGAGTGTAAGGTGAGCGAAACAGGGCATCACCGCTGATCTCGCGGCGAGTGGTGTTGCCCGACAAAACAGCTTGCACAACCAGCGTGGGCTCGCGAAAGGTCACATCCACTAAGGCGATGGGGCCGTGCTGGGGAACACCTGTTTTTGGAAACCGGAAAATGGAATGGTGCACCGACATGCCACTGGCGAGTTTTAAGCTGGTAAACCCCGCATCACCCAAGCTTGGCGGGTGGTTAAACCATTGAATATCTTGATCAGGATAAGCGTTATTCAGCGACTCATTGGTAAAGCGGTGTTCACCAACAATCCATTGCACTGAAAAACTACGAAAAGGTGTTTCCATGACTTAAGGGTTTTTTTACTACTGGTTAGTTTTCATTCCATCATCGAACGCCATCAGCCGACCCGTGACAAGAGATCATCTGTTTTTAGATGTGGATATTTGGGGTAATTATCGATCCTGCAAGGGGTGCAAAACAAAAACCAGATGATGTTGAAAACAACTTTTGAAAAGCATAACGATTTCCAGTTTCAATAACAAGATAAAGCAAAGTTTAGGGAATGAGTCATCGCAAAATGTCGCCAATAGCCCACTATCTTTGTTGACCATGCGGGTTTGAACCTGGTCTGAAGCATTACTTTTGGCTAAATAAATGCGCAATACTTTCTAAAATTTTCAAAACCCGTCCCTTAAGCCCTAAATTAATCTGTATTTTTTTCTTAAAAAAATAAGTTATACCAAATTACATAACATTATAAAGCAAAATTTAGGAAAATTGTTGGGGTAATCGTT
>JAFMCG010000017.1 GCA_017857895.1 Burkholderiaceae bacterium
AACACCTATGGCACGGGTTGTTTTTTGCTCATGAATACCGGCACCACCCCAACCGTCAGCCGTCATCGCTTGCTTACCACCGTTGGCTGGCAATTGCCCGAAGATCAGGGTCCGGGAACGGACCACCTCAACGGTCTCACCTACTGCCTTGAAGGATCGGTTTTTATGGGTGGGGCCACGGTTCAATGGCTGCGCGACGGACTGGGATTAATCGAATCAGCCAATGACATAGAAGCCTTGGCCGCCAGTGTGCCTGATACAGGCGACGTGATGCTAGTGCCAGCACTCACAGGGCTTGGCGCCCCCAATTGGGACGGTGACGCGCGCGGACTGATGGTCGGCATGACCCGTGGCACCACCAAGGCCCATATCGCGCGCGCCGCCCTGCAAGGGATCGCGCTGCAAGTCACCGATGTGCTGACTGCCATGCAAGGCGATGCTGACACCGCTTTAACCGAACTGCGGGTCGATGGCGGCGCGAGCGCCAACAATTTGCTGATGCAAATGCAAGCCGACTTATTGGGTATTCGTGTTGTCCGCCCAAAAGTCACCGAGACCACCGCACTCGGTGCGGCTTACTTGGCGGGTTTAACCATCGGAGTCTGGGCCGATCACCACGCCTTGGCCAGCCACTGGCAAGTGGATCGAGTCTTTGAGCCGCAATGGTCCACCGACCAACGACAGGTCACATTAAATCGCTGGCAACAAGCTGTTGAGCGCGCCAAAGGTTGGATCTCAGAAGAGAGGCCAAACCATGGTTAAAACGGTGTCTGAAACTGAACCGACGCTACCGCTCACCACCGACCGCGCTGCCCTTTTAAATCAAATCGACCAACAAGGCCAATACGACTTGGCCATCATTGGTGGCGGTGCCACAGGTCTGGGTGTTGCCCTTGATGCCGCCAACCGCGGCTTCAAGGTGTTGCTGGTTGAAGCCGAAGACTTTGCCAAAGGCACCTCTTCGCGCTCAACCAAGCTCTTGCACGGCGGGGTGCGCTACTTGGCACAAGGCGATATTCCGTTGGTGCGTGAAGCCTTACATGAGCGCAGTGCGGTGATGCACAACGCCCCTCATTTGGCACAACCACTGGCCTTTCTCATGCCCTGCTACCGGACCTGGCAGGTGCCCTTTTATTGGACTGGCCTCAAACTCTATGATGCCTTATCGGGTAAACATGGCTTGGGCCCGACCCAAATACTGAGCTCAGCACAAACCCAACAGCAACTACCCAATGTGTGGCGAACGGGCTTAAAGGGTGCGGTCAAATATTGGGATGGCCAATTTGATGACGCCCGACTGGCACTTGCCATCGCACGCACAGCGGCGAGCAAAGGCGCACACCTAATCAACCATTGTCGCGTCACAAAAATCCATCACGACAGTGGGCGCGCCAGTGGCCTGGTTCTGAAAGACGCCGAAACTGGTCGTGAACTGAGCATCAACACCCGCTGCTTGGTTAACGCCACGGGCGTCTGGGTCGATCAAATCCGAGCTGACGATGATGCCGTGAGCCAACGACAAACCGAACCCATGGTCGCCCCTAGCCAAGGGCTACACGTGGTGGTTGATCGTGAGTTCATGCCTGGCGATGTCGCTCTCATCGTTCCTAAAACCAGTGACGGACGCGTGTTGTTTGCCGTGCCGTGGCTAGGCAAAGTGATCTTGGGTACCACTGACACCCCACGATCAACACCAGACCTAGAACCCAAGCCCTTTAAAGAGGAGCTTGACTTCATCTTGCGTGAAGCCGCGCGCCACTTGCAGCGCGCACCCGGCCATCAAGATATTCGAAGCCTTTGGGTGGGTTTACGACCTTTGGTTAGACCCACCGACAGCCATCACCACAGCCAAGCCACCAAACGCATCAGCCGCGAGCACACGATCGTGACCAGCGCCAGCGGCATGGTGACCGTGACGGGCGGCAAGTGGACGACCTACCGCGTCATGGCGCACGACACACTTGCGCATTGCTTCAAAGAGGGTTTGCTGGCCACAAAAGGGCTGGATCAGACTGCTGAGCTTTTACTGATTGGGGCCCAAACGCAAGGCCCCGTGACCCACAAAATATGCGATGCACCAGGCTTGGCGCAATATGGTGACGAGCAATCGTCTGTTCAGTCCATGGCCGGTGCGCGTGACATGTTGGCACCGGGCTTGAGCGGGGCGATGGTGCGTTTTGCGGCGCGATATGAATATGCCCGCACGGTTGAGGATGTGTTGGCCAGACGTCACCGGTTACTGTTCTTAGATGCCGCCGCCGCACAACGATTGGCCCCTGACGTGGGGGAAATTTTGCAGTCAGCAACGGGGCAAGATCCACAAACCGAAGCCTTTGTGAGTTTGGCCCAACAATATCAAACCTTACCCGTTTAAGCTTATTGCGGTGTGAGGACTTCGAGGCCACCCATGTAAGGCCTTAAGACCTCAGGTACCACCAACGAACCATCGGCTTGCTGATAGTTTTCTAGGATAGCAACCAAGGCTCGGCCCACGGCCAAGCCCGAACCATTCAAGGTGTGGACGTATTCTGGCTTGCCTTGCTCAGGTCGAAAGCGCGCTTGCATGCGACGGGCCTGAAAAGACTCACAGTTTGATATTGACGAGATCTCGCGCCAAGTGTTTTGAGCGGGAATCCATACCTCGAGGTCGTAAGTCTTGGTCGAACCAAACCCCATGTCGCCGGTGCATAACAGCATGACGCGATACGGCAAGCCCAGCTTTTGCAGCACGGCTTGGGCGTGCTCTCTCATTTGCTCAAGCGCATCATAGGACTGGTCGGGATGCGTGATTTGCACCATCTCAACTTTGTCAAACTGATGCTGGCGGATCAAGCCACGCACATCACGACCACCACTGCCCGCTTCTGACCGGAAGCACGGCGTGTGAGCGGTAAAACGCAACGGCAAATCGGTTTGAGGCACGATGGTATCGCGCACGATACTGGTGAGCGTGATCTCGGATGTTGAAATCAAAAACTGCTCTTCCGAGCCCTCATCGGTCTCGCCACCACGCCCCACCCAAAACATGTCTTCACGAAACTTAGGCAACTGACCGGTACCCAATAAGGTCGAGGCGTTCACGATATATGGTGTGTAGCATTCGGTGTAGCCGTGCTCACTGGTTTGCAGGTCCAGCATGAACTGCGCCAAAGCCCGATGCAAACGCGCCATCGGTCCGCGCAGAAAACTAAACCGCGAGCCCGAGAGCTTGGCCGCCGTCTCAAAATCAAGCCCTAGGCGTTCACCAACAGTGACGTGATCTTGTGCCTCAAAGGGCAATCCCGCCGGGTTGCCCTGGGCATCAGCCACTGGCACCCAACGACTGACCTCGACATTGCCTTGCTCGTCAGCCCCGAGCGGTACAGAGGCGTGAGGCAGGTTCGGCGTGGCCATCAAGATAGCACTCAAATCAGACTGAATTTGCTGCAGCTTCTCTTCTAAAGCCTTCAAGGCAGCTGGGATGGCTTGAGACTGCGCCATCAACGCGCTGGCATCCTCGCCCTTGCCTTTGAGGGCACCGATTTGCTTGGCCAAGGCATTTCGTTGCGCCTGAAGCTGTTCGGTTTCGGTTTGAATTTGCTTGCGCTCGGCCTCAAGCGCTTCAAATGTCTCGCGCTCAAACACCACGCCACGAGTGGCCAAGCGTTGCACGACAGCGTCAAGGTCTTTTCTTAAAAGAATGGGATCAAGCATGGTCTGGTATCTGTGGCTGAAAGGACAAAAAAGCCATTGTAGCGGTCAGTTGACTTCAGCAAACCGATCAAACCTGTCTCAAAGACATCGGCACCCAGACCCACGAACAAAAACAAAAGACACCACAGTGGTGCCTGTTGCTTCGCTTCAAGGGTTGGTTCAGGAGTGATAGCCACCCGAGGTACCCACCTTGCCACGAAAAACCCAATAGGCATAAGCAGTGTAGGTCAAGATAATGGGAATCAAGAAAACAGCGCCAACCAAAACGAAACGCAGTGATTCGTCAGGCGCGGCGGCCTCCCATAGCGTGACCGAGGACGGCACGATGTAAGGGAAAAAGCTGATCACCAGACCAATGTAAGACAAGACAAAGAGGCCCACTGTTGATAGATAAGCTTGCTTGCCTTCGCCTTTTCTTAACCCTTGAAACAGCGACCACGCACACACCAAAACCAACAATGGCACAATAGCCACGTAGGTGACATCAGGCCAGGCGAACCACTTTTGGGCAAAGTGTTCATGCAGGGTCGGTGTCCAAATGCTCACCACCGCAATCAGAATCAAAGTGCCAATGGCCGATGTCCGCGCAAATCTCAGGGCCTTGCGATGCACCTCACCCTCAGCTTTTAGCACCAACCACGTTGCCCCCAACAAGGCATAACCCACCAGCAGTGCCAAACCTGTCATGAGCGCAAAAGGCGAAAGCCAAGCGTCCCAGTCGCCCGCGAATGCGCGCCCATCAACCGGAATGCCTTGCACCAAACCCCCGAGCACCATACCTTGGGCGAATGTGGCCACGATTGAGCCCCCCGCAAAGGCAATGTCCCACGGGTTATTTTTGCCTTTGTACTTCCAACGGAACTCAAAGGCCACGCCCCTAAAAATCAATGCCAACAACATCACAATAATAGGGATGTATAGGGCTGGCATGATGATCGAATAAGCCAGCGGAAAGACCCCAAATAATCCCGCACCACCGAGTATCAACCAAGTCTCGTTACCATCCCAGAGCGGGGCCACAGCATTCATCATTTGGTCGCGATTGTCTTTGCCTTTGACAAAGGGAAACAAAATGCCAACGCCCAAATCGAAGCCATCCAGTACCACGTAAGCCAAAACCGCAAAGGCGATCAAACCCGCCCAAATCAGCGCGTAATCAATCATCACCACCACCTTGAGTTGTCGCTGGCTTTGCCAGTGATGGCGGCACAAAACCGCCAGAACGGGTTGGCTGCTCGAAAGTCATCACTGGCTCAGCGAGTGATGGTGCTTGGCGTATTTGACGCAGGATGTAAACAAGCCCGGCGCCAAACAACGAGCAATAAACAATGACAAAAGCAATAAATGATGTGGCAACCGCCGCTGTTGAAATCGGCGAAACCGAATCAGCGGTTCGTAACAAGCCATAAACGGTAAACGGTTGACGGCCGACCTCGGTCACGATCCAGCCTGAAATCACGGCCACAAAACCAGAAGGCGCCATCAAAACACAGACTTTATGAAAAAGAGAGGTGTCATAAAGCCGTCTACGCTTGCGCAAAACCAAACCCCAGATGCCGACAAGTAACATCAGCATACCGATACCAACCATCACTCGGAATGCAAAAAATGGGGGCGCCATCGGGGGCCAATCCTCTCGCGGAAAAGCGTTGTACCCTTTGAGTCCTGTGTCCAAATCGTGATGCAAGATCAAGCTTCCCAAGTAGGGAATCTCAACCTTGTACTCCATGCGACCTTCTTCTTGGTTGGGGATACCAAATACCACCAAGCCCGCTGGCGTTTCGTTTTCGAAATGGCCTTCCATCGCCGCAATCTTCAATGGCTGATACTTCAAGGTGTTTAAGCCCTGAGAGTCGCCAGCAAAGATTTGTATGGGTGTCACAATGACAGCCATCCACATGGCAGTAGAAAACATCTTTTTGATGGCATCAACGTTGATGTGCTTCTTGGCATCTGCACCCATGTGACGCAGCTTTAACAAGTGATAGGCGGCCACACCACCGACCACAAAAGCAGTGGTCAAGTAGGCTGCCAGCACCATGTGGGCAAATCGGTGCGGGAAGGATGGGTTGAAGATGACCTTGAACCAATCGACTGGCACGAATTGGCCCACGTCATTCATTGCAAAACCGTCAGGGGTCTGCATCCAGCTGTTGACCGCCAAAATCCAGAATGTCGACAAAAAGGTACCAAATGCCACCATACCGGTGGCAAACAGATGCAAGCGCTCGCCTACCCGTTCACGCCCAAATAGCATGACACCCAGAAAACCCGCCTCTAAAAAGAACGCTGTCAATACTTCGTAAGCAATGATTGGCCCCAAAATCGGCCCAACTTTGTCGGCGTAAACGCTCCAGTTGGTGCCAAATTGGTAGCTCAACACAATGCCGGAAACCACACCCATTGCGAACGAAAGGGTGAATATTTTTTTCCAGTAGTTGAATAAATCGAGATATACCGTTTTGCGCGTGAAGTAATGCATGGCATTAAGCACAAATAAGTAGGTGGCCAATCCGATCGTGAATGCGGGGAAAATGACGTGAAACACGACGGTAAAAGCGAACTGCATTCGCGCGATGTTAACTGCGTCAAACCATTCCATATCAATGACCATCCTTTGACTTATATGACGCGATTAAACCATGCCACGATGCAAACGGTATGACAAAACCCACAGCAAATCATTCGTCTTTAGGTTTTTGGGGATCAGCGTCGCGATCCCACTGCCTGAGTTGGGCCAACTTTTGTGCGATCTTGGTTTCTAGACCGCGATCGGTTGGCGTATACCAATTGGGGTCAGCCATGTCATCGGGTAGATAGCGTTGGCCAGCCGCATAGCCGTTGGGTTCGTTGTGTGCATAGCGATACGCTTTGCCATGACCCATGTCTTTCATAAGCCGGGTAGGCGCATTGCGCAAATGCATGGGCACGTCACGCGAGCGGTCTTGACTGACAAAGGCACGGGCTTGGTTATACGCTTGGTAGCCTGCATTGCTTTTGGGGGCAACAGCCAAGTAAATGGCTGCTTGGGCAAGTGCCAAGTCGCCTTCGGGCGAGCCCAAACGTTCATAGGCATCGGCGGCGTCGTGCACCAGTGCGATCGCCCGAGGATCTGCCAAGCCGATATCTTCCCAGGCCATACGGATCAAGCGGCGTGCCAAATATCGACCATCAGCGCCGCCATCTAACATTCTCACCAACCAATAAAGCGAAGCGTCAGGGTCTGAGCCACGAACTGATTTGTGTAGGGCTGAAATTTGGTCATAAAAAAAATCACCACCCTTATCAAACCCTTTGCGCGTCTCGCTTAACGCCGCGGTGAGGAAGACTTCGTCGATTTCGTTAAGCGACTGCGCTTGCGCACTTTGACACAAAATTTCCAGTTGGTTCAATAGGCGCCTAGCATCACCATCCGCTGTAAAAACCAATTGCTTGGCTGCGCCAGGCGTCAGTGTCACGCCCTGCCCCTGGACGGCCACCGTGCGTAACAAAAGGGCGTCTAAATCCTGCTCATCGATGGCTTTGAGCACATGCACTTGGGCGCGTGACAGAAGCGCCCGGTTCACTTCAAAGGACGGGTTTTCTGTGGTGGCCCCGACAAAGACGACCAAACCCGACTCAACAAAAGGCAGCAATGCATCTTGCTGTGACTTGTTGAACCGATGAATCTCATCAACAAACAGGACCGTTTGCTGGCCGGTTTGATTCAGGGTTTGTTGTGCTGTTTCCATGGCTGCACGAATGTCTTTGACGCCCGCAAAGACCGCTGAAATCGCAATAAAGGTGCAATCAAAGGCATCTGCCATCAAACGCGCCAAGGTGGTTTTACCCACGCCAGGTGGCCCCCAGAGAATCATCGAGTGGGGTTGACCCGCTTCAAAAGCGAGCCTTAACGGCTTGCCTGGGCCTAGCAAGTGACGCTGACCGACAACCTCATCGAAATGGGCTGGTCGCATGCGTTCGGCTAACGGGGCTTTGGGGTCGCGCACAAAAAAATCCGCCATGGCAACTAATCCAGCTTGATCACGTCGGTTTTGGGTGGGGCTTTAAACTGAAATGTGTCTGGGGGAAAAGAGGACTGGGCACGAATATTGGATAAATCGATCTGTGTGGTCTGACCAAAACCATCAAGCAATAAAAGCCGCGCGGGATTGCCCGCTCGCATACCAATATCGAGCTGGTTTAAGCCTGAGTCGGGTTGGCGCGGCACGGCTCGAAACCAAGACAGGCCATCTTGATCGGGCAATGGGGTGACTTCAAAGGCTTGCGTCATGTCACCCGTACCAAACAAAATTGCCGCTGGCGAACTGCCCATCGCAGCACCCGCCGCCCGAACGCTGACTTGGCTCAAATCTGGGTCATACTGAAACACGTTGACCCCGTCTGACAGCACCAATTGAGCGTAAGGCTCGCGAATATCCCAGCGAAACTGGCCAGGTCGCGCAAAAGCAAAGTCACCGGTTTGCGCCAAATTGGTTTTCCCCTGCGGACCCACCGTGTATTGACTGAACTGGCCTTTGGCTGCCGACACTGTTTGCACAAATTGTTCAAACGCTTGTTGCGCAGGGTTTGCCATTACCGCGCTCGCGATAAAGCACGATGCGAATAAAGAGAATGCGCGTAATCGAATCATCCTAGCTCTCCTCGGCTGGGCCCGCCGGGGCCAAGATCTCTCGATTACCATTGGACTGCATGGCAGACACCACACCAGACTGCTCCATTTGCTCAAGCAATCGAGCCGCTCTGTTGTAGCCAATACGCAAGTGGCGCTGAACCAGTGAAATCGATGCCCGTCGATTTTTAAGCACGATCGCCACCGCTTGATCGTACAAAGGGTCTGACTCAACATCCGCAAAACCGGTCACATTATTGATGCCGTCACCCGTTTCACCCTGTACACCACCCTCGAGTAAACCATCGATGTAGTCTGGCTCGCCTTGCAACTTCAACGAATCAACCACCCGATGCACTTCTTCGTCTGAGACGAAGGCGCCATGCACGCGAATGGGCAATCCGGTGCCTGATGGCATGTAGAGCATATCGCCCTGACCCAAGAGCGTCTCTGCACCCATTTGATCAAGAATGGTGCGCGAGTCAATTCGCGAAGAAACTTGAAAAGCAATCCGAGTCGGAATGTTGGCTTTGATCAAGCCGGTGATCACATCCACACTTGGGCGTTGCGTTGCCAAAATCAAATGTATACCCGCGGCCCTGGCTTTTTGCGCCAAGCGGGCAATCAATTCCTCAATCTTCTTACCGACCACCATCATCAGGTCAGCCAATTCATCGATCACTACCACGATCGTGGGCATCTCTTTGAGCGGCTCAGGGGCGTCCGGCGTCAACGAAAACGGGTTTGGAATCAACACTTCGCGCTTGGCAGCGTCTCGAATTTTGGTGTTGTACCCGGCCAAGTTACGCACACCCATTTTGCTCATGAGGCGGTAACGCTTTTCCATCTCGGCCACACACCAATTCAAAGCATTGGCCGCGTGGCGCATGTCGGTGACGACTGGTGCCAACAGGTGCGGGATGCCCTCATAGACGCTCATTTCGAGCATCTTGGGGTCAATCAAAATCAACCGCGTCTGAGAAGCATCTGCTTTGTAGAGCAGAGACAAGATCATGGCGTTGATCCCGACGGACTTACCCGAGCCCGTGGTACCAGCCACCAACAAATGGGGCATCTTGGCCAAGTCAGCCACCACAGGGTGACCGGCAATGTCTTTGCCAAGCGCCATCGTGACCAACGACGGGCTACTGTGATAAGTCTGGGAGCCCAAGATTTCAGAAAGCTTGACCATCTGGCGCTTGGGGTTTGGCAACTCCAAACCCATCAAGTTTTTACCCGGGATCGTTTCAACGACCCGAATGCTAACCAGGCTCAAGGCGCGCGCTAAGTCTTTGCCCAAATTCACAATTTGACTGCCCTTGACCCCAGTGGCGGGCTCGATTTCGTAACGCGTGATGACCGGACCCGCTTGGGCGGCGACCACCACGACTTGCACCCCAAAATCTGACAGCTTTTTTTCAATCAAACGTGAAGTGAACTCAATGGTCTCAGGCGATACCGCCACGATCATATCGGCTGGGGCATCCAATAATCCGAGCTCAGGCAAGCGACTGTCACCGGTTTCTTGAAACAAAGTCTGTTGCTTTTCTTTGAAAGCCCGTTCCGATTTTTGAACCGTCACCACTGCCGGCTCAATGCGCACCGGTTGCTCATGCACAATTTGTTCATGGCGGGCATCGACATGCTCATGACGCTGGGCTTGTGCGACTTCACCCACGCGACGGTCTTGGCGGGCGCGGTAGGCATCACGGATCCGAATCACCCCACGCTCTAACCACGTGCCAACCGTCTCACAAATACTCAACCATGAAAAACCAAAAAACAGGCTCATCCCCGTCACAATCAGGGCAATCAAAATTAAAGTCGCACCGGTAAAACCCACGGCGTGAGACAACAGCGTTGACCACGCATAGCCAATCACACCGCCAGCCCCACTCGAAGCCGCTGACTGACCAGGCAGTTCTGTGCCCCAAGAGGCCAAACGCAATGACTCAAGCCCCACGGCACCTGCAAGTAACAACACAAAGCCCAGGCCTTGCTCCCAACGCACCCGTTCCAAACCTTCGGCTGGTGAGTCTCGTGTCACGTGATGCATCAGCCGGCGCCAACCCGCACGCACTCGGTTTAAAAGACCAATCACCAGCAGCCACGCCGAAAAACCAAACAAATAAAGCAAAATGTCGGCCGTGTATGCCCCCAAAATGCCACCCTTGTTGCTGAGTACTTCGGCGCTTGACGAGTGCGACCATGCGGGATCACTGGGCGACCAAGTCACCAACACCAAGGACAGCCAGGCGGCCAGCAACGCAAACAGCACCCACCGGGCTTCGCGCAGAAAACCGAGCAGTTTCAGCTGTAAAGGTGAAGGTCCATTACGCATATTGCGCGAGGCACGCGCGGCGCGCGGCATAGGTGTGGGGTCGACATTAGCTTTTGACATGGAGACCATTATAATTTGGTAAGAACAAATAGGGATTCACGAATATGTCTGATACACGCCACGCTCAAGTATTGATTCTCGGATCCGGCCCAGCCGGCTACACCGCCGCTGTTTATGCGGCCCGCGCTAACCTTAACCCAGTTCTGGTCACGGGTTTGGAGCAAGGTGGTCAGCTCATGACCACCACAGATGTCGACAATTGGCCAGCTGACGCCCAGGGCGTGCAGGGTCCTGACTTAATGCAACGCTTTGAAGAGCATGCCAAGCGCTTTGAGACCGAGATGATTTTTGATCAAATCACCAAAGTCGACCTGTCAAAGCGCCCTTTTACACTGACTGGTGACGGCGGCAAGGTTTACACTTGCGACGCCTTAATTATTGCCACTGGGGCCTCAGCCAAGTACCTGGGCATACCCTCAGAACAAGCATTCATGGGCCGAGGCGTCTCGGGTTGTGCGACTTGTGACGGCTTTTTTTACCGCAACCAAGATGTGATTGTGGTCGGTGGGGGTAACACAGCAGTTGAAGAGGTGCTTTACCTCTCGAACATTTGCCGATCAGTGACCGTTGTCCACCGCCGTGACAAGTTCCGTGCCGAACCCATCATGATTGACAAAATGATGGAGAAGTCTGTCAGCGGCAACGTCAATCTCGCCCTTTATCGCGAACTTGACGAGGTGTTGGGCGACAACACTGGCGTGACTGGGGTGCGACTGCGTAGCACCCAAGGTGAAGAACCGCTCGAGTTGAAAGTCACTGGCGCCTTCATTGCGATTGGCCACAGCCCTAACACGGCCATCTTCGAGGGCCAGCTTGACATGGAAAACGGCTACATCGTGACCCGAAGCGGTTTAAAAGGCTTGGCTACCATGACTTCGGTGCCTGGCGTGTTTGCCGCCGGAGACGTTCAAGACCACGTCTATCGCCAAGCCATCACCAGCTCTGGTACAGGCTGCATGGCGGCTCTAGACGCCCAGCGCTGGTTGGAGAATGCGCAAGACTGAGCGCGCTGACCCAGCGCTGAGCACAGAAGACGCTCAGCTGCTGGCTCAGGCGCTAGCTCAAGTCATACCGCTGCGTGGCCGACAACGGGTCACGCACGACAAGCCTGCCCCACCAATCAATTTTCAAAAGCGACCAGCCCCAGCCAGCGAGCCTGACAGTTTTGCGCTCTCAGATGGCGATACCAGCGGTCAGGCACCAGTGCTTGAGTCCTTTCACCGATCCGGTGTCTCTAGTGAGACCTTGCGCCGCCTCAAGCGCGACAGTCACAATGTGCGCGAAACGCTCGATTTGCATGGCTTAAATCGCGATCAAGCCCGCCTCTCAGTGGCGCATTTTGTAAACAGCGCCGTCCAACAAGGGGTTAAACGCGTACGCATTGTGCATGGACAAGGGTTTGGGTCCACGCACGGTGGTGCCTTGCTACGTCAACAGACAAGACACTGGCTGACACAAATGCCTGATGTGTTGGCTTTCGTGGGCGCACCGGCGCAAGACGGTGGCAAAGGCGCCGTCTTGGTGCTGCTACGGTCTTCGCAGCTCAGCGACCATCGATAGCGTGGCTTGATCGGGCCGTGGGCTCGCGAGTGACACCACCACCATCACGGCGAAAGCCAACGGGATACCAAAGATGCCAGCTGCGTTGGGTTGAATACCCCACCACAACTGAATCGGCTCACTGCGTGCAATGCCAAACACCAGCTCTCGCAACCAGGGCTGCGTGATGGCCATGTAGTAAAAAGTCATGCTGATCCCGGCCAGCATCCCGAAAGAGGCCCCCCACTTGTTGGTTCGCGACCAAAACACACCGAGCACCAACGCGGGAAAGAAGGTGGCAGCTGCAAAAGAAAACGCGGCCGTCACCATAAAAATGATGTCGGCGGGCGTTTTGGTGGCGACCCAAGCCGCTGCAAAGGCCACAAACAACAAAAACACTTTTGAGACAATGACTTGCCGGTTGGAATTCATTTCTGGCGAGACCACACGCACACTGGTGTCGTGAGATAGCGCATTAGAGATTGTCAACAGTAATCCATCAGCCGTTGAGAGGGCTGCGGCCATGGCGCCAGCCGCAATCAAACCGGACATGACGTATGGCAAACCACCGATCTCAGGGCCCGCCAGAACCACCATATCCGAACCCATGCGGATCTCACTGAGTTGCACAATCCCATCAGCGTTGATGTCCGTGATTTCAATCAAGGTTCGATCCAATGCTGACCAATCGTTGACCCAGGCCGGCAAGGCCGTGTAAGCCATACCAACAACCCCGTGGTAAATCTCGTTTTTTACCAAAACAGCCAAGGCTGGGGCTGTTAAATACAACACCAGAATAAAGAACAACGACCAAAACACCGACTTTCGCGCCGCACTGACTGAAGGGGTGGTGAGCGATCGCATCAAAATATGCGGCAACCCCGCCGTACCCAACATCAAACACACCAAGAGCGCCAGAAAGTTGTTTTGCGCGGCTGAGCGTCCTTGTTCCGTGTCAGCCACAAAAGGTTCCGTGTGTGGTCTCACCGACTCAGCTCGCCGCTTGTATTCTTTTTGGCGTTGCGTCCAATCCACTCGGGCTTGTTCCTCAGACTCTGGGTACTGAGAGAGTTGACGCTCGAGTTGCCTGACCTCCAGCATCGGCGTGTCACTGGCCCGCGCACGTAAAAGCCGATTACGTAACGCCTCTTTTTCGGTTTGCCACGACAAGGGCAAAGCCTCTACCCGCATCGCCATCAACTGCGCTTGGGATTGCCAATAGGCGCGCACCACTTGCTCAGCTGGATCCTGCGCAATGACTTTTTCTCGCTCATGGATGGCTGAAAGCACTTCACCAGCAGCCACTTGGGGCACCGGTTTGCCCGTTTGACTGATGGAGAGCCAAATAACGGGTAACAAGTACGCGATCACCAAAATGATGTATTGGCCCACCTGCGTCCAAGTCACCGCGCGCATCCCCCCCAAGAAAGAGCATATCAACATGCTACCGAGCGCAATAAAGACGCCGAGCTCAAAGGAAATACCAGTCAGGCGCGTGGTGATCAGACCGACACCATAAATCTGGGCCACCAAATAACTGAAAGAGCAGGCCAAGGTACAAATCACAGCCACCATCCGGGGGAAATGGCCACCGTAACGTGCGCCCAAAAAGTCTGGAATGGTGTAACGGCCAAATTTTCTGAGATAAGGCGCAATCAAAAGGGCCAATAAGACATAGCCACCGGTCCACCCCAAAATAAACGCCAAACCGTCATAGCCTGAAAGGTATAGCGTGCCTGCCACCCCAATAAATGAGGCAACCGACATCCAGTCAGCCGCTGTGGCCATGCCATTGAAAACAGCCGGCACACGTCGTCCTGCCACGTAGTACTCAACAGGGTCCGAGGTTCGGCAGTAAATACCAATGGCGGCATACAGTAGAACGGTCGCCAGCAGAAAGACATAGCCGATCCACTCTCGCGCCATACCAGCGACTTCAAAGGCCGCCAACAGACCAATCAGAACCAGAAAACCAAAAGCATAGAAAACATAGCGGCGCACCAAACTGGCGTGCCACTTGCGATCATCATGGGTTAGATCTTGGTCAATCATGACTTGGGCGAGTCATTGGCCACCGCTTGCGTGGTGATTGCCTGGCGTTCTTGTTTGTCACGGCGGTCCATGATGGCCGCGTAAAAACCAATTAACGCCAAGTAAATCAGCGGCACCCCAAAGGCGGCTAAGGCCATGGGCAGCGGCCAACCAAAAACTGTCCAATCATCGGGTAGCGCTGGAAGGCCAATAGGCATGAGGCTCACCAACAACCAGATCAACAAAAGAATAGTGACCAGTAACAAGTTACGCGGCCAATATTTCAAAGACGATGGTCGATTAAGCATTGGGCTGAGCCTGGCCAAATTCGGCATTGAGTGGCGAGAAGCACCATCAAAAGAATAAACGGCCGGCACTGAGTGCCGGCCGTTTGATACTATTTTTTTTATGGTTTGCTGCAATACAGGCCTTGACCATTACTGCCAGTCTAGCCATGCAGGGTTTTGTCTCCTCACCCGCATGGCTAAGAGTATGCACCATTACTAGGCTAGGTGCATCAGGGAATGCCCTAGTCCAGCGCACGCATCACACACTACATGTTGTCGATCATCACCTGACCGAAGCCTGAACACGACACTTGGGTCGCGCCTTCAAGCAAACGGGCAAAGTCATAGGTCACTTTCTTCGACAAAATCGACTTTTCCATGCTGGCAATGATCATGTCAGCGGCCTCAACCCAACCCATGTGACGCAGCATCATCTCAGCCGATAGAATCTCGGAACCCGGATTGACGTAGTCTTTACCCGCATACTTAGGTGCCGTACCGTGAGTGGCTTCAAACATGGCCACTGAATCAGACAAGTTTGCACCGGGGGCAATACCAATACCACCGACTTGAGCGGCCAAAGCGTCAGAGACGTAATCACCGTTTAAATTCAAGGTTGCAATGACATCGTACTCAGCCGGGCGCAACAAGATCTGTTGCAAAAAGGCATCAGCAATAGAGTCTTTGACAATAATCTCACGACCCGTCTTGGGGTTCTTGAACTTGCACCATGGGCCCCCATCAATCAACTCAGCACCAAACTCTTTCTGTGCCAAAGCATAAGCCCAATCGCGGAAGCCACCTTCGGTGAACTTCATGATGTTGCCCTTGTGCACGATCGTCAATGAACTGCGATCATTGTCGATCACGTACTGGATGGCCTTGCGCACCAAACGCTCAGTGCCTTCTCGCGAAACGGGCTTCACACCAATGCCGGAGGTGTTGGGAAAACGAATCTTTTTAACACCGAGCTTGGTCTGCAAAAACTCGATCAACGCTTTGGCATCTTCTGACTCCGCCGCAAACTCAATGCCAGCATAGATGTCTTCTGAGTTTTCGCGGAAAATGACCATATTGGTCTTTTCTGGCTCACGCAATGGTGATGGCACGCCCGCAAAATAACGCACTGGCCGCAGACACACGTACAAATCAAGCTGCTGGCGCAAAGCCACATTCAACGAACGAATGCCACCACCCACGGGGGTGGTCAATGGGCCTTTGATTGAAACCACATAGTCGCGCACCGCATCAAGCGTCTCTTCTGGCAACCAAACGTCAGGGCCATAGATCTTGGTGGACTTTTCACCGGCATACACTTCCATCCAATGAATCTTGCGCTTGCCACCATACGCCTTCGCAACCGCTGCATCGACGACTTTCAGCATCACCGGTGTGATGTCAGCACCCGTGCCATCGCCTTCGATGTATGGCAAGATTGGCTCATCAGGCACGTTAAGCGAGTAGTCAGCATTGACGGTTATTTTTTGGCCTGCGCTAGGCACTTTGATATGCTGGTATGACATGTAAGCTCCGGTAATGGGTTGATCCAACCGGTTATTTTATCCCGCATTACAAGTAAAGGTTTCACAATGTTTGACCCAACCCGAGATCAGGTCCGAGAGTTCTTCATCAGCGCTTGGCAACAAAGGGTATCAGGTAGCATCTGTACGCCCTTGCAAACCATGGCTGCAAACCTCATCGAATGGCACCCGGAATACCACGAGACGCTTTCAGATCCTGAGGCGCTGACACGAGATTTCAACGTTAAAGATGGCAAAACCAATCCGTTCTTGCACCTCTCCATGCATTTGGCAATTGCAGAGCAAGTCTCTATTGATCAACCCCCTGGCATCAAAGACGCCCACCACCAGCTTGCCGCACGGTTGGGCGAGCATGATGCTGTGCATGAAATCATGGAATGTTTGGGTGAAGTGGTTTGGCAATCGCAACGCACGGGTCAGCCCTTGAGTAATGACGTTTACTTGGATCTGATCTTGCGTCGCGCGAGCCGCGACGACCGATAATGACACGGGGGCCTATGAAGGCCCCCGACAAACTACCGTGCCTATTGGGCCACGTTTTTACTTACGCACCGCCAATGGTGATGGCTGTGTGGCCAACCATGCCGACACGTTTTGAATGTCTTGCTTGCTCATTTGCATCGCAAAAGAGGACATGATGGCGTTATTACGGACATTGGCTGTCGCTGGCAGTCCACGCGCACCGCGCTGGTAGGCTGTTAATGCGTGCTTGAGGTAGTCAGCGTGTTGGCCCGCCAAAATTGGGTAGGATTCGGCAATCGCTTTATTGCCCTCTGCACCGTGACAAGACGCGCAATTGAGGCGTTCCCAGGTGGCTTGGCCAGCCTTCAAGTCAGCCGACATGGCCGTTGGTGTGAAAGCCGCAGCTGCCAATGTAAACACTGTTGTTGCAATCAGTTTCATGGGTATCGGGCTCACTTCAAGTTGGCGTAGTAGGCAGCCAAATCGGCCATGTCTTGCTCAGACAAGGTCGAAGAAATGGCAGTCATGGTGGGATGGGTTCTTTCACCCGTGGCGTAGGCACGAAGTGCCACAACCAAATATTGCTCGTTTTGCCCAGCAATCATGGGAACAGCGTAGACCTCAGGAAAACTGGCTTTATAGCCAGGAATACCGTGGCAACCGATGCACATCGAGTTTTTGTTTTGGCCCGAGGCAATATCACCAACCACAGGACCACTGGCAACGGCCGCACCCGCAAAACCCATGACCAGCATTGGCATGAATAATCGAGCGACTCGGCGCACTAGACAGGGTAAATCGTGTAAAAAAGACGTCATGTTTTTGGCTCTTCCGTTAACAATCTATTTAAGGCGGTTCCGTTGACATTGCAGCCTCAAATCTGGACACATTGTACGATAATTGAAAGTGATGTAGGCAAGCTTAACCCTTCTGACTTAGGACAAACCCTTATGACCTCGGATGTTGACCCTTCTTTAAACAGCAACCGTTTTGATGGAACCGAGCGCTATGTCGCCACAGACGATCTAAAACTAGCTGTCAATGCCGCGTTAACACTCGAGCGGCCATTGTTGATTAAAGGCGAACCAGGCACTGGTAAAACCATGCTGGCCGAAGAGGTGGCTGCCGCACTCGGGCGCCCGTTGTTGCAGTGGCACATCAAATCGACCACCAAAGCCCACCAAGGACTTTACGAGTACGACGCGGTCTCGCGCCTGCGCGACTCGCAACTCGGCGACGAAAAAGTCAAAGATATTCGTAACTACATCGTCAAAGGCGTGTTGTGGCAGGCATTTACCGCAGATGAACCAACGGTTCTGCTGATTGATGAAATCGACAAAGCCGACATCGAGTTTCCCAATGATTTGTTGCGCGAACTCGATCAAATGGCTTTCCACGTCTACGAGACCCATGAGACCATCACCGCCAAACACCGGCCTTTAGTCATCATTACCTCCAACAATGAAAAAGACCTGCCCGACGCATTTCTGCGCCGATGCTTCTTTCATTACATCCGCTTTCCAGACCGCGACACGCTCAAGTCAATTGTCTCGGTTCACTTTCCGAGTCTGCACGCTGATGTTTTAAGAGCCGCCTTAGATGCGTTCTTTGGTTTGCGTGAGGCGCCGGGGCTGAAGAAAAAACCCTCAACCTCAGAGTTTCTTGACTGGTTAAGGCTCTTGATTGCCGAAGACATTGATGTTGCGCAAATAGAAGCCCACAACGCGACCTCAGTGCCTATCTTGGCCGGTGCGCTGCTTAAAAATGAGCAAGACGTGCAACTGCTTGAGCGTTTGGCGGCCGTGACTCGTCAAACCACCAGACGACCCACATGAGCACTTTCATCACGCCTTTGGCCACCGCGGTGCTCAGTCGAGGAGACGTCAAACTTGAGCCCTTGAGTCTTGCGCATGCCAATGACCTACGGGCGGCGGCCGCTGACGGCAAACTTTGGCGTCTTAGGGTGACCTCGGTGCCCGAGCCTGAGAACACCGAAGCTTATATTGAAGCTGCGCTAAAAGGGCATGCCGACGGTCACATGCTGCCCTTTGCTGTGCGTCATCTTGGTACCGACCAAATCATCGGGTGTACCCGTTATCACGACATCATCGCAGCGGTTGGCCGACTGGAAATTGGTTATACCTGGTACGCCCAGTCGTTTCAGCGCAGTTCGGTCAACACGATTTGTAAGTTTTTACTGCTGACACACGCCTTTGAAACACTGAACGCCGGCGTGGTTGCTTGGCGCACCGACAACTTCAACATCGCCTCGCAACGCGCCATCGAACGCTTGGGTGCCAAGCGTGACGGCGTGATTCGTGGTCACGCCTTACGGCGCGATGGCACGATACGCGACACCGTCATGTATAGCGTGAGCGCTGGCGAATGGCCCGAAATCAAAGCCCACCTGCTGTATCTTCAGGAATGCCATGCTCGCTGACTTTTTCTATCACCTGCGTGCCCAGCAACTGCCCGTCAGCGTCAAGGAATACCTGACGCTGTTAGAGGCCTTGGGCAAACCATTGATGAACCCTTCGCTTGAAGCGTTTTATTATTTAGCCCGCATCACGCTGGTGAAAGACGAGTCACTGTTTGACAAGTTCGACCGCGCCTTTGGCAGCTACTTTCGCAAGCTTGAGAGCAAGATTCCAGGTAAAAAAATTCCGCTCGACTGGTTGGTCAAAGAATTTGAAAAGCACCTCACGCCTGAACAAAAAGCTGAAATCGAGCGCTTGGGTTGGGACAAGCTCATGTCACTTTTTGAAGAGCGACTCAACGAACAAAAGGAACGACACGCCGGTGGCAGCAAATGGATCGGCACTGGCGGCACCTCGCCCTTTGGCAATGGTGGCACCAACCCTGAGGGTATTCGTGTGGGCGGCCAATCCTCAGGCAGCCGTTCGGCGGTTAAGGTCTGGGATGAACGCCAGTTTCGTGATTATGACGATCAGCTCGAACTGGGCACGCGAAACTTCAAAGTCGCGTTGCGACGCCTACGACGCTTTGCCCGTGAAGGCGCCGACCTAGAACTCGACCTCAACGACACCATTCGCAGCACTGCACGCAACGCCGGCTACTTGGATCTTCGCATGGTGCCCGAGCGTCACAACAAAGTTAAAGTACTGATGCTTTTGGATGTCGGTGGCAGCATGGATGACCACATCGGTCGGGTCGAGGAACTGTTCTCTGCTGCTCGCAGCGAGTTCAGAAATCTCGAGGTCTACTACTTTCACAACTGCCCCTATGAGCACCTGTGGCAATCCAACCGGCGTCGCCAAATGGAGCGATTTGAGACTTGGGACATTCTTCGCAAGTTCAACGCCGATTGGCGCTTGATCTTCGTCGGTGACGCCTCGATGAGCCCTTACGAGATCCTGCAACCCGGTGGCTCCGTCGAGCACTACAACAAAGAGTCCGGTGCGCAGTGGCTTCAACGGATGGTACAAAACTGGAACAAGTCAGTTTGGCTCAATCCAGAACCACAGGCATCTTGGCCGTATCGACAGTCGATTGCATTGATCAAAAACATTGTTCAAGACCGCATGTATCCGGTCACCGTCTCCGGGATTGAACAAGCCATGCGACTGCTTTCTAAATAAAACACCGCTCAATCAAGCGATTGCGTGGTGATAGCCAAGGCGATCTTGCCTTGGACACGCCTTTGGTGCAAATCATCGATCGCTTGGCAGAGTTGATCCATCGGGTAGAGGGCCGTGATTTTCGGCTGGATGCGGCCTTGGCGCGTTAACTGCATCAACGCTCGCATCATGGCGCGCATATCGGTCTCAAACCGAGCCCGTTCATCGACGGGTGTCCAGCCCAAGTACTTGCCAAAGAAAAAGCCATGCAATGTCAGGTTTTTTACCAGCATGATGTTTAGCGGCAGCTGTGGCACACGACCGGCGGCAAACCCGATACTGATAATCTGCGCGCCCTGAGCGGCAGCCTTGAAGGCCATTTCCATCAAGTCCCCACCCACCGGATCAAAGATGATGCTCACGCCTTGGGGACTGGCTGCTTTGATTTGCTGCACCAAAGACTCATCGGGCGCGAGCGCCAGATCGGCACCATGAGCTAGCGCCCGCGCGCGCTTTTCTTCTGAACTCGCGCAAGCAATCACACGGGCACCCATGGCACTGGCCAAGTCGACAGCCGCTAAACCCACCCCTGAGCCCGCCCCCAAAACCAAAACTGTGTCCGAGGGCTGCAAACCCACCTTCCACACCAGTGCCGTGTAAGCCGTGCCGTAAGACAATGGCAAGGGCAAAGCATCAAGCATGGTCAAACCAGACTCAATCGGATAGACCGTATGCGCGGCAATGTTGACATGCTCGGCGTAGCAGCCCCAGCGCGATAACCCCAAAACACGATCGCCGAGCGCCAAACCACGCACGCCAGGCCCCAGGGCTCGCACCCGACCGACCAATTCGGTGCCTGGTGTAAACGGCAGTGGCGGCTGCGATTGATAACGTCCACGAATCAACAAATCAGTGGCATGACTCACCGTTGCATGACTGACCGCAATGGCGACTTCACCCATGCCAGGCTCAGGTGGCAACGCCACTTCAGTCACACGGGCAACGTCGTTGGGCGCCCCAAATGCTTCACAAACAATGGCCTTCATCAGTTCCCTTTTGGTTTGGTTGTGGTTTGGATTTAATTTTTTTTACTGCGCTTGCGTCACCACACCATCAGTGAGCCACTGATCGATACGTGTTTGTTCAAACCCGAGCGAACGCAACACAGCCACCGAATGCTCACCAATCAGGGGGGCAGCCTGCCCCTCGTGCCTGAAGGCTTCAATGGGCGATGCAACCCGTAAGAGTTCGCCCAGCAGTGGCTGAGCCACAGGCTGCAACAGCCCCAGATGCTCGGCTTGAGGGTGCGCTTTGAGACTGTCATAGTCGCGAACCCTGGCATGCAAGACATCATGAGTGGTAAAGCGCTTGATCCATTCGTCTGTGCTGGCTTGGCGCAATACCGCTTGGACATCAGCTTGCAATCGTGCGCGCGCCTGCATGCGCAGGGCGTTGTTGGCCAACGATGGGTCTTCTAACCAAGTCTCACGATCAATCGCACGACAGAACCTCGCAAACTGCTCGTCGTTGAGCACCACCACAGTGAGTTGGCCATCAGCCGTATCGAACACACCGTTGGGTGCGCTGACCGCGCCAACAGGCTTAGCCCCAACCATCGAGTGCTCCAACAACCCCATGGCTTGGAAGGCCAGGCAAGATTCAAACAAACTGGTTTGAATGTGCAAGCCCTCACCAGTGCTGTGGCGTCGATAAAGTGCCGCCGAAAGCGCTTGGGCCGCATAAAGCCCTGTCACCACGTCTGCCATCAACATCCCTACCCGCCGGGGTTGGTCGTCGGGGCTGCGATTCATGTACATCAGCCCACTGTCGGCCTGCATTACCGAGTCTGTTGCTGGTAGCGCGGCGTAAGGGCCATCGGGGCCGTAGCCACTGATCGACAAGTAAACCAAATCAGGCACTTTTTTGACCAAGGATTCGTAGTCAAGACCCAAGCGTGCCATCACGCCCGGTCTAAAGTTGTGGATCACCACATCAAATTGTGGCGCCAACTCAATTAAAAGAGCCCTACCTTTAGGCGTTCGGGCATCGACCGCCAAACCTTTCTTGGCTTGGTTGTATTGCATCGACAAGGCGCTTTGCTCACCGTCAACAACCCCAACAAACCGCCCCCAGTCGCCGCTCGGTGGTTCGACCTTAACCACATCAGCGCCTTGGACCGCAAACATTTGGGCGCAAGATGGCCCCGCGATGCCTTGACTGATATCCAATATCTTGATGCCCTGCCAAGGTTTAATCACAATGACTCCTTTTGAACTTACTCAAAAAATGACAACACCATACCAACATTGCCTCAGTGTCCGTGCGGATCATGCCTCGCGACGCACGACGTAGCGTTATGATGAACCGTTAATTGAACCAATGTCAGCTCGAGTTATCCAACCGGCATTGTCGGCTTCTTTTTATGGAACACCTCATGCTTCGTTTTTTAAAAATCCGTGCCATTGCCTTAACCACGACACTCATCACTTCTTTGGCCATCGGACTTTTTGCCGTCGCTATCGCGTTGCCCGCCTCAGCCGTGACCTTAACCGTGACTCTACCGGCTGGCGTCAAGGAAGTCACCTCAGTGGAGGGTGTGACTGAGTACTTACTCGAGTCCAATGGACTGCGGATTTTGCTGGCACCTGACCCCTCTAAGCCCTCGGTCACGGTCAACATGACCTACCTGGTCGGTGCGCGCCACGAAAACTATGGTCAGACCGGCATGGCGCACCTGCTTGAGCACATGATTTTTAAAGGCACGCCGAGTATCCGTAACGCACTCGCTGAGTTTTCTAAAAGGGGGCTGCGCGCCAATGGCACAACCTCAGAGGACCGCACCAACTACTTTGCCACTTTTGCAGCCAACCCAGAAACGCTTGATTGGTTCATCCGCTGGCAAGCCGACGCCATGGTCAATTCATTGATCGCGCGTGAAGACCTTGATGCCGAAATGACCGTGGTGCGCAACGAAATGGAACGCGGTGAGAACAGCCCGTTTCGCATGCTTTTTCAAAAGACCCACGGTGCCGCTTTTCAGTGGCACAACTACGGCAAAAGCGTCATAGGTGCACGCTCCGATGTTGAGGGTGTTGATATTGAGCAACTGCAAGCCTTCTACCGCGCCTACTACCAACCCGACAACGCGGTCTTGGTGGTGGCTGGACAGTTTGACCCAACATCAACGCTGACTGTCATTGCCGATGCTTTTGGTGTGATCCCAAAAGCAACCCGTAAGTTGCCTCGGGAATACACCATCGAACCGGTTCAGGATGGTGAGCGGCGCGTCACGTTACGACGCAATGGTGGCACGCCACTGGTGGCAGCCGTCTATCACATTCCACCAGCCATTCATGAAGACTACCCCGCGATTGAACTGGCCACTATGATGCTCAGTGATGCCCCATCAGGGCGTCTCTACAAGGCGCTGGTGCCCGATGGCCTAGCCAGTAGTGTCTTTGGCTTTAGTCGCGACATGTACTCACCAGGCACCGTGATGTTCGGCGCACAACTTGACCCTGGCATGAGCACTGACAAAGCCCTAGGGGTGTTGACTGAAACATTGGAGACCGTGGCGCAGAACCCCATGAGTGCTGAAGACCTTGAGCGCGCTCGCAGCCAGTGGCTTAACAGCTGGGAACAAGTCTATAGCGATGTTCAGCGGTTGGGCACGGCGTTGTCTGAACCAATCGCACTGGGCGACTGGCGTATGTTTTTTAAGCAACGCGACCGCGTTCAAGCCGTCACCCTTGAGCACGTTCAGCGTGTGGCAACAGCATTTTTGACAAGCGCCAATCGAACCGAAGGCATTTACATTCCGACCGATGGTGCGGTGCGTGCCCCAGCGGTTGCGCGTGGTGACTTGACGGCAATGCTACAAGGCTATGTCGGTCGTGAGACAGTTGCCGCGGCCAGTGGGTTTGACCCAAGCCCCGCAAATATTGACAAACTGACCCAGCGCAAAGTGTTGAACTTACCCAGCGGATCGGTCAAATTGGCTTTGTTACCCAAAGAAACACGAGGCGATCGCGTCACTGCCCGAATGGCCATTCGCTTCGCAGACGCTGAGCAGTTAAAAGGCCAAGCAGCCGTTTCAAGTGTGGTCGCTGACATGCTGACATACGGCACTCGCGACATGACGCGCCAACAAATCAACGACCGCCTCGATGCACTTCAAGCTGACCTTTCTATCAGCGGCGGTGGCACAAGCGTCACTGTGGGCATTACCACCACCGGCAAAAACTTGCCGGCGGTCATTGACCTGGCCTTGCATTTGGTCAAGGACGCCAACTTCCCTGAGGATCAACGCAAGGAATATATTTCGCAGGTGGTGACTGGTATCCGAGGTGCCATGAGTGAACCCGGTGCATTGGCGTCAAACGCACTGGCCCGTTACGAAAACCCTTGGCCAGCCGACGATATCCGCTATGCCCCCACGTTTGAGGAGTCCATCACACGCTACGAGTCAGTGACCCGTGAGGCGTTGGTCAAATTCCATGAGACGTTCTACGGTGGTGGCAACGTCTCGCTGGCCGCGGTCGGTTCCTTTGACCCCGAACAAGTTGTCTCAACAGTGACAAACGCCCTTAAAAACTGGCGCCAGGCCCCTGCTTATAGCCGTGTGAGCGATCCTTATCGTGCATTAACACCCACACTGATTCGGATCGACACGCCAGACAAAGCCAATGCGGTTTTTTCTGCCACGCTACCCTTGCCGCTACAAGACACCGACCCGGACTACCCAGCGTTGGTGATAGGCAACTACATGCTGGGCAGTTCTGCCAACTCACGACTTTGGATGCGTATTCGCGAGCAAGACGGTTTGTCTTACGATGTGCGCAGTCAACTTTCAGCCTCAGCCTTTGAGCCTGCTGGCCAATGGTCCATTTCAGGCATTTTTGCGCCCGACAGCTGGGTGAAGTTTGAGACAGCCCTCAATGATGAGTTGCAACGGGCGTTAACCGACGGCTTTTCAGAAAAAGAGTTGTCGCAAGCCACCGAATCTTTGTTGAATCTTCGGCAACTGTTTCGTGCCCAAGATAACGCCCTGGTATCGGCTTGGCTTGACTACTTAAACCAAGACCGAACATTTGCTTGGTCAGCAGCCTTTGATGAAAAGCTCAAGGCGTTGGATGCAGCAACTGTTAACGCCACCATGCGCAAGCACCTGGACCCCAAGGGGTTGGTGCGAGCGTTGGCGGGTGACTTTTAAGCTTAAGAAAAGAAAGCTTTTACGCGATCAGTCCAAGACTTGCTCTGCGGCGAGTGGCGTTCACCGCCCTCGTCGAGTGACTGCTCAAATTGACGCAAGATGTCTTTTTGATCCTCAGTCAATCGAACTGGCGTTTCGACTACCACATGACAATACAGATCGCCAGGATAGCCTGCCCTCACACCCTTGATGCCTTTACCGCGTAAGCGAAAGGTCTTGCCTGACTGGGTGCCATCAGGAATCGTGATCTCCGCTTTGCCACTGAGTGTGGGCACCTGAATATCACCACCCAAGGCAGCTTTGGTAAATGGGATCGTCAGTTCGCAGTGCAGGTCATCGCTTTCGCGTTGGAAAATATTGTGTGGTTTGAGATGAATTTCAACAAATAAATCACCCGGTGGACCGCCATTGACACCGGGCTCACCATTGCCGCTTGAACGAATCCGCATACCATCGTCAATACCGGCTGGGATTTTGACTTGTAAGGTTTTGTTTTTGCGAACCCGACCCTCACCGCGGCAAGCCGTGCAAGGATCCTTGATTTCTTGGCCGGACCCATGACAAGTGGGGCAGGTTTGCTGCACACTGAAAAAACCCTGTTGCATGCGCACCGCACCGGCACCACCGCAAGTGCGGCAGCCCGTGGGTGACGTACCCGGTTTGGCGCCGCTGCCAGCGCAAACTTCACAAGACTCCCAGCTCGGCACTCGGATTTCCGTATCCAGCCCGTTGGCCGCCTGCTCCAAGGTGACTTCCATGGCGTACTTAAGATCAGCACCCCGATAGACCTGCGGACCACCGCCACCACCTCTGCGTGCTCCGCCAAAGATCTCCCCGAAAATATCGCCAAACGCATCAGAAAAAGCCGGCCCGCCGGCACCACCGCCCATGCCCGCGGCATTGGGATCAACACCAGCATGTCCGTAACGATCGTAAGCACCCCTCTTTTGTGGGTCCGCTAAGACCTCGTAGGCCTCTTTGGCCGCTTTAAATTTTTCTTCAGCTTCTTTGTTATCGGGATTCCGGTCAGGGTGCCACTTCATGGCTAGCTTGCGATAGGCTTTTTTCAGCTCATCATCAGAAGCGTTCTTAGCAACCCCAAGGGTTTCATAAAAGTCACGTTTGGCCATCTTTACGCTTTAGTTTTCGTTAACAACAACGCCCGGAGACCCTTGGCGGGTATCCGGGCGCCCCAATCGGGACCGCAATACTTTACGAACCGTCGCGTTTGACTTCTTTGAAGTCGGCATCCACAACATCGTCCGAGGACTGATTTTCACTGGCGCCGCCATCTTGACCCGCTGCTTGCGCTTGAGCCTGCATGTCAGCGTACATCTTCTCACCAAGCTTTTGCGCAGCGGTCGAGAGTGCTTCCACTTTGGTGTCTAACTCAGGCTTGTCGGCGTTGTTCTTTAATGCCTCTTCGACCTCAGTTAGTGCACTTTCAATGGCCTCTTTTTCACTGGCGTCGAGCTTATCGGCATGCTCAGTCAGTGACTTACGGGTCGAATGAACCACCGAGTCAGCCATGTTTCGAGCCAGTGCCAATTCAGCCATGCGGTGATCTTCAGCCGCATTGGCCTCAGCGTCCTTGACCATGCGTTGAATCTCTTCTTCGGTCAGCCCAGAGTTGGCCTTAATCGTGATCTTGTTCTCTTTGCCAGTGCCCTTGTCTTTGGCTGAAACGTGGACGATACCGTTGGCATCAATATCAAAGGTCACTTCAATCTGTGGCAGACCCCGCGCGGCTGGCGGAATGCCTTCAAGGTTGAACTCTCCGAGCATCTTGTTGCCAGCGGCAATCTCTCGTTCACCTTGAAAGACCTTGATCGTCACGGCCGGTTGGTTGTCATCTGCCGTTGAAAAAACTTGCGAGAACCGGGTTGGAATCGTGGTGTTCTTGGTGATCATCTTGGTCATCACGCCACCCAAGGTCTCAATGCCAAGCGACAACGGTGTCACGTCAAGCAGCAACACGTCTTTGCGGTCTCCTGACAGCACCGAGCCTTGAATCGCAGCACCAGCGGCCACCGCTTCATCTGGGTTGACATCCTTACGCGGCTCACGACCAAAAAATTCTTTCACTTTCTCTTGAACCTTGGGCATGCGGCTCATGCCACCGACCAAGATAACGTCATCAATTTCGCTGACTTTAATGCCGGCGTCTTTGATGGCCATGCGGCAAGGTGCCATGGTGCGTTCAATCAAGTCTTCGACCAGAGACTCGAGCTTGGCGCGTGTGATTTTTAAACTCAAGTGCTTAGGACCGGACGCATCAGCGGTGATGTAAGGCAAGTTCAATTCGGTTTGTTGACTGGATGACAGCTCAATCTTGGCTTTCTCAGCGGCCTCTTTCAGGCGTTGCAAGGCCAAGACGTCTTTTGAGAGGTCAACGCCCTGGTCTTTTTTGAATTCAGCGATCACGTAATCAATGATGCGCTGGTCAAAGTCTTCACCACCCAAGAAAGTGTCGCCATTGGTTGAGAGCACTTCAAATTGCTTTTCACCATCAACGTCTGCGATTTCGATGATTGACACGTCAAACGTACCACCACCCAAGTCATAAACCGCGATCTTGCGATCGCCTTTCTCAGTTTTGTCCATGCCAAACGCCAATGCCGCCGCTGTGGGCTCATTGATGATGCGCTTAACGTCAAGACCGGCGATACGTCCAGCGTCTTTGGTCGCTTGGCGCTGACTGTCGTTGAAGTAAGCCGGCACGGTAATCACGGCCTCGGTCACAGGGTAACCGAGGTAATCTTCAGCGGTTTTTTTCATCTTACGCAGCACATCGGCCGACACCTGAGCAGGCGCCATGGCTTTGCCTTGGGCCTCAACCCAAGCGTCGCCGTTCTCAGCCTTAACAATCTTGTATGGCATCAGGTCGATGTCTTTTTTGACTGCATCTTCATTGAACTTACGCCCAATGAGACGCTTCACCGCGTAAAGTGTGTTGGTTGGATTGGTGACGGCCTGACGCTTAGCCGGCGCACCGACCAACGCTTCGCCATCTTCCATGTAAGCGACGATCGAAGGCGTGGTGCGCGTGCCTTCGGCGTTCTCGATAATTTTAACTTTGCCGCCATCCATCAGGGCGATGCAGCTGTTGGTGGTCCCTAAGTCTATGCCAATGATTGTGCTCATGATTTTTGTACCTTTAAGTGAGGCTCAAACAGTAAATGTCGTTGTCTAGCAAGTGGGGATCATCCCAAGAATTTCAAGCACCCTTGATCGCCGGCATTTACGCCGCGACAGTCACCAAGGCCGGGCGTAGCACCCGATCAGCAATCGAGTAGCCCTTTTGTAGGACTGCCACAACCGTGTTGGCCTCTTGATCTGAAGGGACGCTCGCAATCGCTTGGTGATGATGCGGGTCAAACTTCTCGCCCGTGGCTGGTGCAATTTCTTTTAAATGATTGCGCTCAAATGCCCCTGTCAATTGCTTAAGTGTGGCATCAATGCCTGTCCGAAAGTCCTCATTGCTTTGCTCGGTTTGCGCAAGCGCTGCCTCAAGGCTGTCTCTCACGGGAACCAGGCTTTCGGCGAATGACTCGATCGCGAATTTGCGGGCTTTGGTCACTTCTTCGGCCGAGCGGCGACGCACGTTTTCCATTTCAGCCACGGCCCTGAGCGCCTGATCTTGCAGTTCGGCCATCTTTTCTAAGGCTTTTTCTAGTTCAAGCTGAAGATCGACCGATGCGTCAGGTGCTTGCGCATCTATCGGTGTCTCAGACGTTGCTGGCGTGGGCTCATCGGCGTTTTCGTCGTGAGGG
>JAFMCG010000135.1 GCA_017857895.1 Burkholderiaceae bacterium
GAGCTTTTGGAGCGTCGATTGCCCGATGGTCGCCAAGCCGTGGTTCGCAACGGTTTCCATCGGCAACCAAGCGGTCCCAGTGTGACGCTATAAGAGAAGAAGTGCAGGGTGCGAATCAGGTCTTTGGGGTACTTTTTTGGGTATGACGGATTACTGTGCTGTGACACCCATCCTTGCAATGATTTGTGCCCAATTTTTTGAGTAAATGCTTTCCCGTTGGGAAAGCATATCACTCGTCATGTATTCGATGGTTAAACCTAGTGCGCTCAGTTTCTGCTGGATTTGAGGTAACTCAAGAACGTTCTTTAAGGCGAGGCTGAAGCGGTCAATCGTGGCTGTTGGTGTGCCTTTAGGCGCAAAAATTCCGTAATAAGACAAGTCTTCAAAGCCTTTAATACCCAGCTCGGCAAAGGTAGGTGTGTCGGGTAGGATGGCTTGCCGACGGGTTCCCATAACAGCGACCATGTGCAACATTCCTGCGTTTTGAAACTTGATGAAATCAGGTACGGATGCTACGCCCGAATTCACTTGATTGCTTACCATGTCGGCAATCATAGGAGTGCTGCCCTTGTATGGAATGGCGATAAGGTCGAGCTCAAATTGTTTGGCGAGTGATTTGACGAGAAGCTCTGGGACTGATTGTGAGGCGGGAACGCCAACGGGTGCTTTGCCTTGTTGCTGTGTACGAACGGATTGTAAAAATTCATGTAATGATTTGTTTAAAAAATTACCTGACAAGGCGAAACCATTGGCGAAGCTCGCAAAGCCAGCGACGGGGACAAAGTCTTTCTTGGGATCATATCCAGAATTTTTATTGATAATGGGCAAGATTGAAATGGTATGGTCGTGTGAAAGAAAGAGCACCGAGCCATCTGGGGGTGCTATTTTAAGAGCCTGCGCTGCGATTTGCCCACCATTGCCAGCTCGGTTTTCAACAGTAACGGGCACGCCTAGGAAATAACTGAGCTTCTCAGCAAGTATCCGTGCAATAGCGTCAGATCCGCCACCGGCTGGGAAACCCACCATCAGTTTGATGGGTGAATTTTGGGCGAGGACGAGTGGACAGGTGAAAACAAAGAAACTGAGTAGTAGCATTCTTAAGATCTGAATCTTGAATATTTCGAACATAGCGTTGGTCACCCGGGAGAACAACAATAACGAATTGTGGCTTCAATTTTAAATTAGATGCAATTGACCGATAATTAAGAATCAGACTCGGTAGGTAATAACAGCCTCAAACGTGACAACATGAGTTTTTGGTAATCCTACCCAAATCAATCAGCTACTGCTGGACTCCTCGTCGGAGCAACTCTGTGAGCAGATCCTTCTCGATCGATGGGTCTGCAAATACAACAACATTGCTGGTTTTCTTACTCATGGCAGCATACTCCTATGGCTAGTTATTGGTTTGGTCACTACTAACTAACCACACTGCGGATATGCCGCCTACTTGTAAAGCCGCCAAACACCTGGTTATTGCTCTAAACTCGAATTGTAAACTTACGCACCCTGCTGGTGCTTGCTGACCAGCAGGCCAGAGAATATTGCACCTCGTCGTTTATAAGCACCGGTGGTTTCAAGTGTGATGTGCAACAAGCCGGCGGTAATATTCGTCGGCATTAAATGTATCAGGTAAAAAGAGTCAATGAGACGCGACTTTACAAGTGAAACCCATGACGATTAAATCCCTACTGATCTTCTTATGCTTTTCCGTCTGTTCTTTAGCTTTTGCTGCCCCAAAAACCACACTCTTAGTGCAGCCCCACACCATTGAAGTCGATGGCAAACCAGAAAGTGTGTATCGCGTCGTTCAGCCCGATGGAACTTGGGGTTACACCGGGATCGAAGGTGAAATGTTTGAGGCACGAGTGGCTAACCAAACTGACAAACCGATCAGTATGCATTGGCATGGCATTGTGTTGCCAAACGCACAAGATGGCGTACCGGGGGTTACCCAAGCTAAGCCGATTGAACCAGGGGCTTACCAAGATTACAGCTTCTCGTTGGTGCAGAACGGAACATATTGGATGCATACTCATTATGGTTTCGGTGAGCAAAAACAGTTGTCTGCGCCTTTTATTATTGTTGATCCAAACGACCCTTACCCCGAAGCAAAAAGTGTCACAGTGTTTCTAACTGACTACACCAGCAAGTCCTTTGCTGACATTGACAGCATCTTGAAGTCGGGCGAAACACCAACCCCAACACATTTAAATTCCAATCCGATCGATCCAATACGGCCGAAGATGACGATGCCTGCCCACCAGTCTATGGCTAACAACAGCAAGCACAAAGGCATGGCGATGGGTAAGGGTTTAGATCTTAATGACGTGAATTTTGAAGTGTTGTTGACCAATTACAAAACATTGGCCGACCCTGAAATTGTTGCTGTTGAAGCTGGTCAGACCGTTCGACTACGTATCATCAATGGCGCAGTTGGAAGTAACTTTCATATTAATTTGGGCAGACTACAGGGAACCGTCATTGCCACTGATGGTCACTATGTGCAACCGACAGTGATAGGGTCACGCTTTGGTATCGCGATTGCCCAGCGATTGGACATCATTGTCACCATTCCACATGATGCAAATGGAAGTTTTCCGATTTTGGCCCAGGTCGAGGGTACAAAATATCAAACAGGCCTTGTTCTGGCGACACCAGGGGCTCTGACTTTGAGCCTGAGCCAAAAGGCAGAGATAGCCGTTGGCCCAATTCAAGCCAGTCAAGACAGACTATTTCACGCGAAAGAACCATTACTTGCTCGCAAGCCCACTAGGAAAATCGCGGTGAGTTTAGATGGCAACATGCAAGACTATCGCTGGTTCATGAATAAAGAAGCTTGGCCTGCTGTCACACCCCTGATGGTTAAGCAAGGGGACAGAGTGGAAATCACACTCAAAAACAATACAGCAATGGGGCATCCCATGCATTTACATCAATACTTCCAAGTGATGGCAATCAATGGGCAAGCGCTTACAAACGGTCCAATGCGCGATACCGTCTATGTCTCTGCTAATGGGGAAGTAGTGATCGAATTGGATACGGACAACCCTGGAAACTGGATGTTTCATTGTCATATCTTGTATCACATGGCCAACGGCATGATGACTGTGCTGCAGTATGAGGGCGTACCGAAAGCCACAATCATCAGAGAGCCACGGACCAATAGAAACTAGATATATGAGTGGTTCGTGTTTGATTGGCAAGGCGAACTCGAAAGCTTACTGTTGGGTGGGGATTTGCTTTGAAAGCGGATGACATCGATGCTGGAGGTAAGGAAGGAGCAAATGAATCGGGTGATGGTTGTTAAACCGAAATTTCTTTGGTGTGTCTTTGGGTATGTAAAAACAAAAAGCGCCCCGAAGGGCGCTAGTTTATTGAGTGCTTGGCGGAGCGGACGGGACTCGAACCCGCGACCCCCGGCGTGACAGGCCGGTATTCTAACCAACTGAACTACCGCTCCGCAGCGGTACTAAAACTATGGCGTCCCCTAGGGGATTCGAACCCCTGTACCCACCGTGAAAGGGTGGTGTCCTAGGCCTCTAGACGAAGGGGACCCGGACTTAATTAACAAATCTTCGCTGGTGGAGGTAAGCGGGATCGAACCGCTGACCTCTTGCATGCCATGCAAGCGCTCTCCCAGCTGAGCTATACCCCCCAGCACGCAAATGATACAACCGGCGGCATCTCTAAGACAGAAGAGTCGTCGCACTTGGCACTGACGTATTCTTGCGAAGAACGAAATTATGCATGATTTGTGGGCTGTTGGCAAATCGGGCGTTTGCCAGCGGCACAAAATGACGAAATGGCTGGTTCCTAGTCATGAGGGTCGTCACGGAATGGTGAATTTAAAGATGCCGCATAGGCCGCATTGCCCGCGCGTTCCTGCGTGAGGTAGTTTTCCACAGCCTCAAAAAAACCAGGGTGTGCCAGCCAGTGAGCGGATTGCGTTTGTACTGGCACAAAACCGCGTGCCATTTTGTGTTCGCCTTGGGCACCGCCTTCAATCACATCAATATTGTTTTCAATGGCCCACTGAATCGGGGCGTAGTAGGCCACTTCGAAGTGTAAGCAGTCGATGTGGGCCAACCCACCCCAGTAACGCCCATAAAGCTTGCGCATGACTTGTCCGCTGATGGGGTCGGTTGTTTGGTCGAGAAGCAGTAATGCGCTGGCAACCGGCTGACCCTCTTGGCTGGCTAGAATCAACAGGCAGTGTGCTGGATCGATGGCACTGAAGAATGCTTCAGTGAGGTAAGGCTTGTTGCCTCGCATGGCATAAGTATGGGCATAACAACGATAGAAAATTTGCCAGTCCTCAGGCGAAATCTGACCACCCGTTTTGGCAGTCATTTCAACCCCAGCTTGGCTAACTTTGCGACGCTCGGCGCGGATTTTTTTACGTTTGGGTTGGGTGAGTGTCGCCAAGAATGCATCAAACGATGGCCACTTTGCATTGCGCCAGTGAAATTGGGTATGGGTGCGCGCCAAGCAGCCAGCGTCTATCAAGGCTTGTTGATCAACGGCTGTGGTGTAGAGCACATGCAGCGAAGATAATTTGCTGGCTTGCACCCATTGCATGAGGGCTTGCGCAGCCGATTCACGGCTTTTGTCGCTCGTCAGTAGGCGTGCACCACTCACGGGCGTGAAAGGAACGCCACAGAGCCACTTGGGGTAGTAATCGAGGCCATTGCGTTGGTAGGCGTCTGCCCAAGCCCAATCAAAGACGAATTCGCCATAAGAGTGACCCTTGACATACAGGGGCATGACCGCAATGACTTCTTTTTGGGCTGGGTTCTCGTGAGGCGAGGACTCGACAATCAAGTGCTGGGCTTGCCAACCTGTTTTTGGGATGACGCACGCTGTGGTTTCAAACGCTTTTAAAAAATGATGTGAGCAAAGATAACTGCCACCCGACTGATCGTTAAGCGCATCCCAAGTGTGGGCATCAATGTCATCAATCTGGGTTAAAGCACGGACAGAAATTGAAGAGGGCATGCGGGACCACAATGCGGTTAAGGCTGGCGACGACGTCGTCCAAATAAAGCCAAGATCAGTATGCCGCAGGCCAGCAACACAATGGGGTAGTCACCCCATCGAACATAGGGAGTCAGACCTACCCGTCCTTGTATCTGCACGTCCACATAGCCGGCTACTATGGCGGGCAACATGGCAATGGTCTGCCCAAACTCATTGATGGCACCAGTCATGCCAGTGTTGGTTGATCGCAGCATGGGCCTTTGGGTCTCAATGGCCCTAAAGCGTGCCATCTGCCAATGTTGGCGTAAGGCCACGCTATCGCCAAACCAGCCTAGATTGCTAAAGTTAGCCAAGATCGTGGCACCATGCCTGACGGCTGGCAATAGCTCATGCCCGAACACGTCTTCATAACAAATGTTGGCTGCCACCCGTTGCTCATTGACTGCAAACGAGGTTTGATCGGTCCGACCACGAGTAAAGTCACCCAGCGGTATTTGCATCAAATCAACAAACCACCTGAAGCCCCAGGGCACAAACTCACCAAACGGCACCAAGTGTTGTTTGTCGTATCGGTGGCTGGGGTCCCCAGCGGCTAGTCGCTGCCAGGCCTGGCCCGGTTTCACCGAAATAACGCTGTTGGTGTATTCGCGGGTGGTGGCATCATAGAGCGGCACACCCATCAAGATCGTGGCGCTGTCTCGATCGGCTAAGTCAACCCACTGACGCCAGATCGAAGGGTCAACTTGCTGCGCAAAACG
>JAFMCG010000136.1 GCA_017857895.1 Burkholderiaceae bacterium
TAGCTTGTCATGACTTGTGTCAGTTGCACGGCTTGTTGGGCTGAGCCGTGTAGTGCGGCAGCAGATAACAGTCCGACGTAATAGGGCTTGTCGTGTACACGGCAATAATCGGCGAGCCAAAAATCGACAGGCGGCGCGCCTCGCTTGCGATGCTCCGGGGCAACGATCAGATAGGAGCTAGGACGTCCCGGTAATCGCCCCACTCTGTTGGCGAGATGTTCGATTTGACGCTTGACTGCCAAGGGGCTTAATCCACTTGCGTCCGCTAGATCGGGTAGGCTCGCCACGAGACAGCCGCGCGCTTGCAACTGGTCCAGCAAACTGGCAACTATTCCTTGCTTATATTCGCGGCGAGGGCCTAAATCTGAGTTTTTCATTTAAAATTTTGTTTTCAAATAATGCCTATTATAGGTTTTATTTGAAAATTAATTGCATGGAATTTCTGCACTGAATGACGCATTCGTGTGCAACTTTGAATCGCTTCAAGAGATGTCCGTGTTAGCTGTTGGGGAGTGTAAGCAGTGGATGCCTACCCCCTTGATGGGGAAGAGCCTGAGAGACTTGGCTCAATGCTGTTGGAGTTTCGCAATTTACCGAGTGCAATGATTCACCCCCCCTCGTGAACTGACCCCGATCAGCCTTTAATGGGGTGGAGCCTAAAAATCTATTTTAAACAAGGGCTTATCAGTGGTGCCCGGGACCGGAATCGAACCGGTACAACCGTATCAGGGTCGGGAGATTTTAAGTCTCCTGTGTCTACCAATTTCACCACCCGGGCGCCAAGGCAATATTCTACGTGATTTGAGCGATTCATGAATTCCTTCGGACGTGAGCGCTGGAATGAGTGTCTTCAGGAGTGGTTTGGAATGGCTTGTGAATCACAAAAACTTGTTCTGTTTCGTCGGTAAGAGTGCTTGCTGCCTCTATGCCAAGTGGCTACTGATAGCGTGCCATTGCTTCTAAGCTGGGGTTAATGCCTGAGACGTTTTCTTGTTCGTTGCAGCAACTCGCCGCCGCAGGCTTAATCTCGGTGCGTGGGACCCGTGTGGTCTTTTATGATGTCACTCGCTGACAAGCTTTGTTGAATTGAACGACACGGTATCACTAGGCTTGGCGAATCCAGTGCCCAGATTTGCCACCTTTCTTTTCTTGTAATTGTATGGGGGCGATCACCATGCTGCGGTCAACCGCTTTAAGCATATCGTAGATCGTGAGTAAAGCCGCTGAAACGGCCGTCATGGCTTCCATCTCAACGCCTGTTTGACCCATGGTTTCAGTTGTTGCTTGGCAGTGGATCAAGCGTTTGTCTTGATCGATCGTGAAGTCGATGGCCACGTGGGTCAGACCAATGGGGTGGCACAACGGGATGATTTGCCCCGTTTGCTTGGCGGCCATGATGCCGGCCACTCGGGCAATACCCAGCACATCCCCTTTTTTGCTGTCGCCGGCGAGCACTTTTTCTAAGGCCAAGGGGCTCACGTGAATGGCGCCGGTGGCAATTGCTTGACGGTGAGTCGATGATTTGTGCCCCACATCGACCATGTGAGCCTGTCCACTGGCATCAAAATGAGTCAGGTGATCAGTTGTCATGTCTTCAATCCTCGGCATGCCAGCGGGCCTGGGCCTCTTGGTCGCTATCGCGACCTTTGACCCAGCGTTGTCCTTCGGGTGTTTGTTCTTTTTTCCAGAAAGTGGCGCGCGTCTTTAGGTGATCCATGATGAAGGCGCAGGCGTCTAGTGCAGCATGGCGATGTGCACTTGATGTTAAAACCAACACAATGTTGTCCCCGGGGGACAGTGCGCCGACGCGGTGTATCACCCGCGCGCCAAGCAGCGGCCAGCGTCCCTGGGCGTCGATTAAGACCTCGTGCATGACTTTTTCTGTCATGCCGGGGTAGTGTTCGAGCTCGAGCTGTTTGATGCTTTGGTCATCATTTGTTTCTCTGACACGACCCACAAAAGAGGCGACAGCACCCGCTGAGCGATCACCCACCAAAAATTGGTTGTACTCGAGACCAAGGTCGAACGGTTCGGTTTGAACGCAAACGCTAAATGCTTCGTTAGTGGTCATCTTAGCCACCAGTCACGGGACGAAACAGCGCGACTTCGCAGTTTGGGCTTAAAACGGCCTCTAAGCTGGCCATTTCCTGATTGACCGCAATGCGTAAGGGATCGGTTTGTAACGCGCTTGCCCATACAGACCCACGCGCGGTGAGTTCAGTGATGAGGTCTGACACGGTTCGAGTGGTGCCAGCCAGATCAACGGACTCTTCGTGCACGCCCACTTGTTCACGTAACTCGCCAAAGTACAAAATTCGAATTTTCATCCTACCAAGCCAAGCAAATCGGAAAGCGCCAAGTATGGCACGGTCTGACCCGGTTCAATCACCGTGCCAGGCGCGATATCAACAAAACCATCCGCCCAAGCCACGCTGCTCATGACGCCTGAGCCTTGGTTGGGCCAACATTTGAGCACCCACTGGCCGTCGGGTCGCTGGTGCTGACGCACGCGAATGAATTCGCGCCGTCGGTCTGGTTTGGGCCATGCAAAGTCAGCGACCATGTCGCGAGCTGCCAGTGGTGTTGGGGTTAAGCCCATGCGAATCTGTAAGAATGGCAAGCCCATTAAAACGAAGGTCACAAAGGCGCTCACTGGGTTACCTGGCAAGCCAATAAAGTCTGCACCGTTGGCTTGACCATAAGCCAGTGGCTTGCCGGGTTTCATGGCAATTTGCCACAGGTCAATACGCCCCATCGATTCGACCGCTGCGCGCACGTGATCCTCTTCACCGACAGACACACCGCCGCAGGTGATAATGAGATCGGCTTGTTCGCTAGCCTGTCTGAGCGCAGCCCGGGTTTGTTCGGCAGTGTCTCGCACAATGCCGGGGTCAATCACGTCGCAACCGATTTGGGTCAGCAGTGCTTGTAGCCAATAACGGTTGCTGTTGTAGATCTGCCCGGGTTTGAGCGGTGTTCCTGGCTCAACCAGTTCGTCACCAGTTAAAAGAATAGCGACCTTTAGTGGTTCAAAAGCGTCAACATGGGTTACGCCCACGGATGCGGCCAAGGCCAAGTCAGCGGGTTTTAGTCGCTTGCCAGCGGCAATGATGTTTGTGCCGTGGGCGATGTCTTCGCCGCGGTCTCGCACCCATAGGTTTTTACCAACGGCTTTGCTGACGGTGATTTGGTCTTGCTCGGCGCTGACATCCTCTTGCGGCAAAACCGCAAAAGTGCCTGGTGGCACGGGGGCGCCGGTAAAAATCCGAGCGGCTTGGCCAGGTTCAAGAGAGTTACCCGTACTACCAGCGGTGATTCTTTGCGTGACGGTTAGCTGCCAAGGGCTTTGGCTGGCGTCAATTGGGCACACGGCATAACCGTCCATGGCGCTATTGGCAAAGGCCGGCACATCCATGGGCGAGATCACCGGTGCCGCCAGTACCTGTCCAAGCGCTTTCAACAGAGGCACTTGCTCAATGCGCGCAGGGGCTGTGGCCATCGACAGCAAATGCTCGCGCGCTTGATCGAACGCCAGCATGGGGGGGCGAGGGGATTGGGGTGTAGGCATACGGCGGTGGTCCAGAAAAAAAGGAATTGGATTTTGGGCTAACCACCCGTTTGAGACATGAATCGAACGATTTTTTCTGGGTTTTCTCGAAAATGATGGCGTTCGGGTTTGAGGTGAATGCCCTGGCTCAAAGCATCCATGATGTGTTGATCGGTGCAGTCTGGGCTTCTGAGAAGATCTCGCATCTCAATTTTTTCTTCTTGACCCAAGCAAAGATAAATCGTGCCGTCTACCGCCAAGCGAATCCGGTTGCAGGTGGCACAAAAGTGTTGGCTAATGGGTGTGATGAAACCCACTTGGGTTTTACCGTCGGGCGTCTGCCAATATCGGGCTGGGCCACCACCCATCTCCCCAATCAAGGGGATCAAACCATGGTCAAGGCGTAATCTATCAATGGTGGGTTGCAGGGAAACATGACCGGCTTGCACGGCTGTGTGACCCATGGGCATGGTTTCGATCATTCGGAACGTCAAGCCGCGATCCCGACAGAAGACAAACATGTCATTGATTTCGTCATCATTGATACCAGGCATCACCACCATGTTTAGCTTGACGGGTTTGAGGTCAGCTTCCAAGGCGGCGTCGATGCCGGCAATCACTTGATCAAGAACATCGCGACCACAGATTTCGCTGACTTTGTTTTTGTTGAGGCTATCCAAGCTGATGTTGACTCGGTTCAAGCCAGCGGCTTTTAAGTCCTTGGCAAAGCGTGGCAAGCGGGTGGCATTCGTCGAAAGAGAGATATCTTGAACGGTGGTCTGGCTGCGCAGGGCAGCCACCAGGTCGGGTAGATTGCGTCGCAATAGGGGTTCACCACCTGTCAGTCGAATTCGACGGGTACCTGCCGCGGTCATGACTTTCGCCAAGCGCGTGATTTCATCAAATTTAAGCCAATGATCGGGTTCGCGGTAATCCTTGAAGCCTTCAGGCATGCAGTAGGTGCAGCGCAGGTCACATCGATCAGTCACGCTGATGCGCACGTACTCAATTTTTCTGCCGTAATCGTCAATTAGAGGCGTCACTACTTTGTCTCGCTGGCTATTTTGTGTCTCATTATCACGCTAAACATACTGTAACGGACGTAGGGTTTACAGCAAAGACGTCACAAACGGCGGGGTAATCCACCAATATTGCCTTCAAATACGATTAAATGCGCATACTTAGCAGGTGATAAGACAACGATTTACCGTGCATGTCTAGATTCAGCGAGTCATTAACGCCGCCATCAAGCACATCATCGATCACAAAGTTCATGGCGTGCAGTTTTGGTAAAACATAGCGTTTTACCGAGGTCGGTTGCCGATCACCAAAGTGTTTGGCTACTGTTTGTTCGGTAACAGCACTCACGAGTCGATCAAAGTCAACCGCTCGATAGGCTATCAGGCTGATATTGATGCGGTTGCCTTTATCGCCAGTGCGGGCGTGGGCGAGGTCATAGAGCAGTGTCGTTGACATATGGGTTTAGGCTCTTAAGTCAGAAGTTCGAAGGTGGCTGGCAGGCGATCGCGAGCAATTAAGCATGAGGTGGTTGACAGACGCTGCCGTTTGTTGACGCGCACACCACCACCGCCCGCGGGGCCGCAGGTCCATAAGGCAGTGACTTCGCGCAGCAGGCGTTCAATCGGTTCGAGCGCCAAGTGTTGTGCTGCCACGCGCAAGCGAACATCTCCAATGGTGCCAAACGTTGCCTCTGGCCATCGGCTGAGTCGATTGCCTGCATCATCGTTAAAAACGCTGGAAAGACCGATCAAATCAAAGCGCAGCTTTAGTTGATCGGAAAGGCGTTTGTCTAGGATTTCCATGGCCAGGCGCGCCCGCGCCTCAGCGTTCGGCCCTGAGTAAGAAATTTCGCCTTCGCCAAACCAGCCCCCATCAAAAAAAACGTTGGCTTTAAGCGTATCGGTTCTTGGGTGGCCGATCACACCGGTTAGCCTTACCGCATTAGGACCCACGGTCATCACTTCGCAGTCGCTCAGGTCGGCCACCACATCGGGCGTGATGTAGGCGGCAGGGTCGTGAACTTCGTAGAGCAGCTGTTCTTTAACCG
>JAFMCG010000137.1 GCA_017857895.1 Burkholderiaceae bacterium
GGCGTTCAATCGGTTCGAGCGCTAAGTGCTGGGCTGCCACGCGCAAGCGCACATCGCCGGTTGTGCCAAGTGGCGCCTCTGGCCACCGGCCAAGTCGATTCCCGGCATCATCGTTAAAGACACTAGTAAGACCGATCAAATCAAAGCGCAGCTTTAGTTGATCGGAAAGGCGTTTCTGAAGGATGTTCAAGGCAAGCCGCGCGCGTGCCTCGGCATTTGGCCCTGAGTAGGAGATTTCGCCTTCACCAAACCAACCGCCATCAAAAAAGACGTTGGCTTTTAATGTGTCGGTCCTTGGGTGACCGACGACGCCCGTTAGGCGAGTGGCATTTGGACCCACTGTTGTGACTTCGCATGCGCTTAAATCGGCCACCACATCGGGGGTGATATAGGCAGCAGGGTCGTGAACTTCGTAGAGCAGCTGTTCTTTAACCGTGCGCTCATCAACCAAGCCGCCAGTACTGTCGGCTTTGGTGACGATGCAGCTGCCGTCGGCCATGATTTCTGCGATGGGAAACCCCACTTGATCCATGCCTTGGACGTCTTTGCGACCAGGATCGGCGAAATAGCCACCGGTGACTTGGGCGCCACATTCGAGCAAATGGCCCGCCATGGTTGCGCCGGCCAGTTCCGACCACTGGTCATCTTGCCAACCGAAGTGCGCCAGGGCGGGGCCGAGCACCAAGGATGGGTCTGACACACGGCCGGTGACCACAACTTGCGCGCCAGCCAAGATGGCATCAGCGATGGCGCGTGCGCCTTGGTAGGCATTGGCACAGACGAAGCGATCGGCATCAAAGGCATCGCCAATGTGAGCTTTGACCAAAGATTGACCCATTTTGTCTGATAAATCGTCACCACTGACCACCGCAATGCGTGGTCGATCCAAGCCCAAAGATTGTGCGATTTCGAAAATCTTTTCGGCAGCAGCCATTGGGTTTGCTGCCCCAAAATTACTCACAATGGTGATGTTGTGTTTTAGGCAATCGGCCAAAATCGGACGTATTTCAAGCTCTAGCAGTGGCTCAAAGCCCAGTTTGGGATTGCTGCGTTTGGCGAGCTGTTGGGTCGCGAGTGTTCTCTCAGCGAGGTTCTCGAAAATAAGCGCTGCAGGTAACCCGCGCTTGATGAGGGTTTTGACGACAGGTAAAGCGGCGTCGACTCGGTCACCCGAGAAGCCCGCGCCACAGCCGACCAAGAGACTTGATTGCATGGTGAAGCCCGTTAAAACTTGAGAGCCTACAGACTAACGCCGCGCGCGCTTGGTCGCAATGCGTTAATCGTTTAGCGTATGCTGGAAAGAATAAGTCGCGCGAGGTGATTTGATTTGAAGGTATCAAGGTGATGGCGGAAGCGGTGAGATTCGAACTCACGGAGGGCGCGAACCCTCGCCGGTTTTCAAGACCGGTGCCTTAAACCACTCGGCCACGCTTCCTTTGATACATTAGATGCTGTGATCAGTCATCCAAGCCAGCATAATAAACCATTTAGCGACAAAAATTTTGAGGAAGCAATCCATGCGCGTGATTGAAATTAAAGAACCCGGTGCACCAGAAGTGTTAGTGGTCGGTGAGCGTCCTGAGCCCAAGCCTGCTCCTGGAGAGGTTTTGATTAAGGTTGCAGCCGCTGGCATCAATCGGCCCGACGTGTTCCAACGCTTGGGCAACTATGCACCGCCACCAGGTGCCTCAGATATTCCGGGACTAGAGGTCTCGGGTGAAATTGTGGGTGGTGATGTTGCAGGATCAGCATTTAAAGTTGGCGACCAAGTGTGTGCCTTGGTTGCCGGCGGTGGTTATGCCCAATATTGCGTGGCGCCAGTGGCGCAATGCATGCCGATTCCGGCTGGGTTGAGTTTGATCCAAGCAGCAGGGTTGCCTGAAACCTACTTTACGGTCTGGAGCAACGTTTTTGACCGTGGTGCGTTGAGCGGTGAAGAAACCCTTCTTGTGCATGGCGGAGCGAGTGGCATTGGCACAACAGCGATTCAGCTGGCAACGGCCTTGGGCCATCGCGTTTTTGCGACCGTGGGTAGCGATGAGCGTGTCAAGGCGGTAGAGGCGCTCGGGGCGGTCAAAGGTATTAACTACAAAACCCAAGATTTTGTTGAAGAAATCAAGGCGTTGACTGACAACCGTGGCGTTGATGTGATTCTTGATATGGTGGCTGGTGACTACATTGGACGCGACATTAAATGTCTCGCCGATGACGGACGAATCGTCATTATTGCGACCTTAGGAGGAACCAAGTCGTCGTTTAATGCCAGCGAACTGATGCGTCGCCGCCTGACAGTCACGGGTTCAACCCTAAGACCTCGGCCAGTTGCGTTTAAGGGCGATATTGCGCAAAAACTGCAGTCTAAAGTCTGGCCCTTGCTATCAAGCGGCAAAATCAAGCCGATCATTTACGCCACAATGTCTCTTGAAGAGGCTGCCAAAGGGCATGCCATGATGGAAGCCGGTGAGCAAATTGGCAAAATTATCATGACCGTATAAGACGCGCTACAATGTTTGGTTAAGAAAAAAAATTTTGATTCAAGCACTTAGCAATTAATGCCGAACATGACCGACGATAAGCAGATGACTGCGCCACAGATTACCCGTAGCCAATCCCTAGTGATGGGCAACTGGAAAATGAACGGCTCAATTTCGTTTAACAACCAGTTGTTAAACGAAATTGTGGCGGGCGTTGTTAGCGTTTCAGCTGCGAACATGACCGCTCAGTTGGTTGTTTGTGTGCCTGCGCCTTACTTGGCGCAAGCTCAGGGCAGGCTGGCAGAAACGCCTGTGCAGTGGGGCGCTCAAGATGTTAGCGTTCATGCAAAAGGTGCTTACACAGGGGAAGTTAGCGCTTCCATGCTGACTGATTTTGGTTGCTGCTGGGTCTTGGTGGGTCATTCAGAACGTCGTACTTTGCATGCCGAGTCCGACGAGTTGGTGGCGCAAAAGGCGCAAGCGGCACTGTCTGCTGGGTTGACGCCTGTGGTTTGTGTGGGTGAGTCTTTGCAAGAGCGTGATGCGGGTCTGGCCGAAGCCGTTATTAAGCGGCAACTCGCCCCTGTGCTGGCGCTGGGTCCTGATGCTGTTAAGCGAATGGTCGTGGCTTATGAACCGGTTTGGGCAATTGGCACGGGTCGAACTGCAAGTGCTCAGCAAGCGCAAGACATTCATGCGGTGATTAGGCGTTTATTACCAAGCTCAGATCACACGCCTGTTTTATATGGCGGCAGTGTGAAACCTGACAATGCCAAGACATTGTTTGCGATGCCAGACATCGACGGTGGTTTGATCGGTGGTGCGTCGCTGGTGGCAACAGATTTTCTGGCGATTGCCAGCCAGTAGCAATTGTTTTTTAGCGGGTTGTATACGAATCGATAGTGAGTCGTGCATCCCATTACAACATTAGATATTCGGAGTGTATTGATCATGCCAATGGAGTTCACGTTATTGTTGGTGGTGCAAATCGTCGCATCATTCACCATCATCGTGCTGGTGCTCCTGCAACAGGGCAAGGGCGCTGACATGGGTTCTGCCTTTGGTAGTGGCTCTGCCGGCAGTCTGTTTGGCGCCACTGGAGCAGCCAACTTTCTTTCGCGTGCAACCAAATGGGCTGCTGTTGTTTTCTTTGTGACGACGCTGGGTTTGGCCTACATGGCTACCACAGGTCAGATAAAAGAAGATACTGGCATCATGGATAGCTTCCAGCCCAATCAGTCCGTGCCATCTGTGCCAGGTAGGAGCGCGCCAGCATCGCCCTCAAATGCAGGTCAGGTGCCAGTAGTGCCTTCGAGCACGGGAACAAGTCAGTAGATACAGTGGTAGAATTCTGGTCTTGTGATTTTGGCCGACGTGGTGGAATTGGTAGACACGCTATCTTGAGGGGGTAGTGGCGAAAGCTGTGCGAGTTCGAGTCTCGCCGTCGGCACCATTAAAAGTAAAAAACTATTGCATTAAGCCTCATATCATCCAAAAATAAAAAAAGCCGCACAGCCGAATGCTAGTGCGGTTTTTTTATTTTTGGTCAAGTTTTAATAGGTGCCAAAGAGTAATGAGTCTGCCGTTCTTTCATCTTGTGCCAAGGCATCAAGCAAGCTATCTTTGACCCGGCGTGCCGCCCTATTTTTATTTGGTGTTAGGGGCGCTTCGATTATTTGCCTTGGTCATTTCATGCAACGTGTGGAGCCCCCTGTGTGTCAACATAAACCTGAGCCAATTGATTTTGAGTTAATGTGTAAATCAGGGTGCTCAGGAGATTCGCAATGCCAAAGCCAGCTACCGCTGCCGACCCCATGGTTAAACCAAACCCCTGCGATCCCGTGTGGCTTTGTTGGCCACAGGCGGCACCATTGCTTCCTCTGGCCAATCCCGCGCGCAACTTCAGGACTATCAAGTCGACACCAAAATCGAGACGATGTTGGCTAACGTACCCCTCATCAACGATTTGGCTGAGTTTGAGTGCGAGCAGATTTGTAATGTCGAAAGTCATCAGTTAAACGACGTGGTGTTGGTTCCGTTGGCAAAAAGCGTTCAGGATTTGTGCGACAGGTCTGATATTGATGCTGTGGTCATTACCCACGGCACAGACACGTTAGAAGAAACAGCCTATTTTTTGCATCTGGTTATACAGACTGAAAAACCAATTGTTTTGGTAGGGGCGATGCGGCCTGCCACGGCCATGAGTGCAGACGGGCCACTGAACTTGTTTCACGCCACAGCTGTGGCGATTGACCCACAGTCTCGGGGACAAGGGGTCATGGTGGTGATGAATGACCGAATAGCGTCAGCACGCCATGTCACCAAGGGGCATGCCAATGGGGTTGAGGCTTTTGTGGCCACAGAGTTTGGTTATTTGGGCCTGGTTTCGGGTACTGCCGTCAGGTTTCAAAACAAATTAACCACCCGCCACACCCATGAAAGTGAGTTTGCTCGGTTGGTCAATTTGGACACTTTGCCCACTGTGGACATCATTTATGACCACCAAGGGGCGGGAGCTCATCATTTCAGTGCGTCAATCCAAGCTGGTGCTCGTGGCATCGTCTTGGCGGCCACAGGTCAAGGCAGTCTTTCACCACAGGGAGAGGCTGGCGTGAAGCTTGCTCGCGAACAAGGGTTGTCTGTGGTTCGAGCCAGCCGTGTGTGGCAGGGTTGGGTTCGCCCAAATGTCAAAGACAGTTCGTACGGCCTTGTGGCGGCGCAAACGCTGAATCCAGCCAAAGCGAGGGTGTTGCTGCGACTGGCGCTCTCTAAAACTGAAGATTCGGGCAACCTGCAACAGTATTTCGACTGCTATTGATTTGCACAAGCACTCCCTTTGACAAGGGTATCTTTGCTATTTCACAAGCCAAGCTGTATCCGTTGAATCCTGCGGAAAACCGCTATAAATGGTGTTTTAACGCTTTTGTGTTGCACAAAACAAACAGTTTTCAGGCAAAACAGGCGCCAAGAAGCGACTTTGATAGCCACAGCCTCGGAAATTTGATGCAATAACAACAACTTCCCTTAGCGGAGTTAGTGGGGCGCAAACAACCGAACAGTTGAATGTTGCTCTTGTCACTCAAAATTTTCGGAGATTTCTTAAATGAAAAAGACTCTGCTTGCTG
>JAFMCG010000018.1 GCA_017857895.1 Burkholderiaceae bacterium
CAACACGTTTTTAAGTCTTACGCCTCTGGCTCGGCCATCCTTGAGGATGTGTCGTTTCAAGTCGGCGCTGGTGAGTTTCTTTTTGTCGCTGGACCTTCTGGTGCCGGCAAATCCACATTGCTAAAACTGATTGCCGGCCTCGAACCCGCCGACCGCGGCATTATTCAGGTCAATGGCCAGCGACTAGACCGTTTGACGGTACGGGCTCGGCCCTATTTGCGGCGTGCCGTTGGCGTGATATTGCAAGACACCCACTTGCTACAAGACCGCAACGCCCTTCAAAACGTCATGCTACCGCTCGCAGTCACTGGCCAACCCAATGACGTCGCGCGCTCAAGGGCGCGCGCAGCACTTCAAAAAGTCGGGCTTGGCGGCAAAGAAACAGCACTGCCCGTCACGCTTTCGGGTGGCGAGCAGCAACGCTTGGCCATTGCGCGCGCCATTGTGAATCGACCGGCGCTACTGATTGCTGACGAACCAACCGCTAACTTGGACAAAGACACGGCCAAACGGGTGATGGATGTGTTCAAAGACTTCAACCAAGTCGGGGTCACCACGCTGGTAGCCACACACGATGAGGATTTGATGGCGCAGTATGCCGACCGGGTGTTTGTGATCGAACCGGGTCGGTTTCGTGATTTTCCAGTGAACAAAACACCATGAAACAGTGGATGCAATTTCACCATTACGCCATCCAAGTCACCTTCCGACGCTTGCTGCAGGCACCCTCTTCTTTTCTGACCAACGTCGCGGTGATTGCATTGGCATTGGTTTTGCCTCTGATGGGCGCATCCATCCTCATTTCAGTACAACCCGTCGCGCAGCACGTCTCGGCTGATCCTAGCATCACCATTTTCATGAAGCCTGACGCCTCACTTGCTATCAGCGAATCACTCACCAAAAGCATCCAAGACAGCAAGGACCCACTCATCCTAGATGTGCGCTTGGTCGATAAGACACAAGCCGCTGAAGCACTGCGCAGTAATGAGGCATGGCGACAAGCCTTAGAAGCCCTACCCAACAATCCGCTACCACACGCCATCACGGTCACGCTTGTCGCTGATGACGCTGTGTCTAGGACGGCTGAATTATTTGCCGCCGAATGGCGCCAAAAAGAAGGCGTGCAGTTCGTGCAGCTCGACAGCCTTTGGGTAAAGCGTCTTGAGGCGTTGCTGCGGCTGGTTCGTATCGGGCTCACACTGGTCACCTTGATTATTGCACTGGTGGTTCTGGCGGCTGTCTTTAACACCGTGCGCATGCAAGCGCTCTCGCAGCGTGACGAGATCGCCGTGGCACGATTGGTGGGCGCCACAGAGTCCTTCGTGCGTCGCCCCTTTTTATACCAAGGTGGCCTGACCTGTGGGCTTGGCGCAGCGATTGCTGTCGGCCTGACCGCGCTGGCGCTAAACCCCTTAAACACCGCCATCAGTGACCTCTCAAGAACCTACGACACACTTTTTGCCTTGCACTTACCAAGCGGCTTGGCTTTGTTTGTGTACTTGATCGCCGCGATTGCCTTGGGCTGCTTTTCAGCGCGTTGGTCTGTCACCCGACACACGCGGTTCTAACGCCAGCCATGTCTTTATCCCATGGCTTTGCGCAACGTGTGATTGACTGGCAGGCGGCTGATGGTCGCCATCATTTGCCATGGCAACAAAGCCGTGACCCCTACCGCGTTTGGTTGTCGGAGATCATGCTGCAACAGACCCAAGTCAGCACCGTTATCGACTATTTCGAGCGATTTCTGAGCCGTCTGCCCACAGTGGCCGACTTGGCTCAAGCCAGTGAGGAAGAAGTCATGGCGCTTTGGGCGGGGCTGGGTTACTACGCTCGGGCCCGACACTTACACGCTTGCGCCAAAGCGGTGGTCAGTCAGTGGGATGGTCAATTCCCAAGTGCCAGCCAAGACCTACAAACCTTGCCAGGCATTGGTCCATCAACGGCCGCCGCCATTGCCGCTTTCTGCTCTGGCGAACGCTCGGCCATTCTCGATGGCAACGTCAAACGAGTGCTGGCGCGATATTTTGGTGTTGATGGCGATATCAGCCAAGGTGCCACCATCAAACAGCTGTGGGCGTTGGCAAACGACTGCCTACCAAGCCCAGCCTTGGTGTGCCAACAACCCAAAGTGATGACGTCATACACTCAAGGCCTGATGGATCTCGGTGCCACACTTTGTACCCGTCGACAACCCGCTTGCGAGCGCTGCCCGTTAGCAGACCATTGCGTGGCGCATCACACAGGGCGCACCCAAGAACTCCCATTCAAGCGCAAAGCCGCTGAGCGGCCGACCCGCGAGCTTCATTTGCTGTGGGTAAACCACGGCTCGCAGGTGCTTTTGCAAAGACGCCCTGACAAGGGTATCTGGGGACGCCTCTGGTGTTTGCCGGTTTTTGATACAGCGGGGCTCGCTCAGGATGCCGTCGATAACTGGTTTGCCAAGGGGCTGGCGTGCACACGAATGGCCAGTATTGGCCACGAGTTAACGCATTTTCGGTTGACCTTGACACCTTGGCGACTGGCTTTGCCGCATAGCGCAGTCACACCAGCCGTCGCTGACGCTACAGGGCGATGGGTCTGTGGCCAAACGCTTGCCAATCTGGGTCTACCCAAACCCATCAAAACATTACTGATTGGCGCCACTCCTGACGCTTTGGCGACTGATTCCCATCAGTAAACCAACAGCAACAGCCAGTGTGACCAACGCCGTGCCACCGTAACTAAAAAAGGGCAGTGGCACGCCAACCACCGGCAAGATGCCAATGACCATACCAATATTGACGAAGACGTAAATGAAAAAAACCATCGATAGACTCGACGCCAGCACTCGACCAAAGGTATCCGTCGCTCGCGTGGCGATGACCAGCCCCCGGATGATCAAAAGGGCGAACAAAAACAATAAGGTCAGTGCGCCGTAAAGACCAAATTCTTCGGCAAAAACCGCAAAAATAAAGTCTGTGGTGCGCTCAGGAATGAAGTCGAGTTGGCCTTGTGTGCCTTCCATATAGCCGCGACCATACAAGCCGCCAGAACCCACCGCAATAGTCGATTGAATGGTGTGAAATCCTCGGCCCAATGGATCCTGGGTGGGATCGAGCAGGGTACATACCCGACCCTTTTGATATTCATACAACACCAACCAGTCTGTCTCAGGCAAGCACAGCGTGTCTTCAAACAACAGCACCGAGCTGATCCCAACCACAGCAATCACTGCCAGAGGTACCAACAGCTTGAAAGACAGGCCAGCGAAATAGATGGCGCACAAACCGCCCGTGCCCACCAACAAGGCCGTGCCCAAGTCGGGTTGGCGCACAATCAGAAGAAAAGGAATCGCCACCAACGCAAACGCCACCACAAAATCAAATCCCATCAACCGTTGTTCACGGCGCTGAAAGTACCAAGCCAACAAGAGAGGCAAGGCAATTTTCATGATCTCTGAGGGTTGTATGCGTGCAAACCCAAAATCCAACCAGCGTGTTGCACCTTTGCTTGTTTCCCCAAAGAAAACCACCCCAACCAACAAAATCAATGAAACGCCGTAAATCAGTGGTGCCATTTTTGCAAGCCACGTGGGTGGCACAATGGCCACAACCCACATGATGATCAGCGCAAATACAAAATACTGACTCTGAACGGCATAGCGCCAATCAGTGCCGCCAACGGCCGACTGCATCATCAATAAACCTGCGCCAGACAATAGGGCCACAATCAAAAACAAAGGCCAATCGATAGCCTTCACACCCCTGATGAGCAGATTAAAAAGACCAATCATGGTGTTCTCGACAGCGCCAACGCGCCGTCTTCGCGCAAAATCCACGCATCAAATACCTCGCGCGCGATCGGTGCGGCCACCTCACTGCCCCAACCCGCGTTCTCGACCAATATCGCCAACGCAATGGTTGGCGCCCGTGACGGCGCAAAACCCATGAATAACGAGTGATCGCGAAGACGCTCGTCAACGTCATCTTTTTTGTATTTGCTGCCCTTCAAGTTAAAGAGCTGTGCGGTGCCTGTTTTGCCGGCCACTGGGTATTGCACCCCACTGAAGGCGCGACGTGCGGTACCCGTCACCGTGACCTGCTCGAGTGCGTCAGTCACTTCTCGCACATGCTCAGGCTTTAAGTCAATGCGATGGCTCGGTTCTTGGCGGGTAGGACGCTGCGTTTTGAGGGCCGTGTTTTGTATGGCCTTGACCAAATGCGGTGTGTGGTAATTGCCTCCATTGGCCAAGACTGCCGTAGCCTGCGCCAATTGCATGATGGTAAAGGCGCTGAAACCCTGACCAATCAAAACCGAGACCGTTTCACCCGGAAACCAACGCTGTTGCTCTCGCTCTTTAAACGCCTTTTTTTTCCAATCGGTTGACGGCAGCACGCCCACGCGCTCGGTGTCTAAGTCAATGCCAGTCTTTTGTCCAAAACCAAATGGCTTCATAAAGTCATGCAGCGAATCAATCGTTATGTCAGTGGCTAAAGAATAGTAATAAGTGTCTGATGACACCACCAACGACTTGTGCATGTCAACGTTACCGTAGGGCACAGAGCCAGCATTACGGAATCTCGTTTTACCCATTTCGAAATAGCCCGGATCATAGATTCGCGTTTTGGCATCACGCTTACCCATGGTCATGGCCGCTAGAGCGACAAATGGCTTGAACGTCGAGCCAATTGGGTAGGTGCCGTAAACGGGTCGATTGATCAGCGGGAAATTTTCCGACTCGTTGAGCTCACGCCAACTGTCGTGATCGATGCCATCAACAAATAAATTCGGGTCATACGAAGGGACTGAGACGAATGCCAAGACCTCACCCGTTTGAGGGTCGAGTGCCACAAGCGCCCCGCGCTGCCCCTTGAAAGCTTGCTCAGCGATCCGCTGCAGGCGCATGTCGATTGATAAGACCAAGTCTTCGCCAGGTGACGGGTCTATGCGGTGCAGCGTTCGCATGGGTTTGCCGCGCGCCGTGACCTCAACCGATTCGATACCCGTGGTGCCATGCAACACATGCTCCCAAGACTTTTCCACGCCTTTCTTACCGATGATGTCAGTGCCGCGGTAATTGCCCAACTCGTGCTTGGCATCGAGCGCTTGAACATCGGCCTCTGAGATGCGTCCCACGTAACCAACCACGTGCGCAGCTGATAAGCCCTGGGGATATTGTCTGACCCATCTTGCTTTCAGATGCACGCCAGGAAATCGGAACGCTTGCGCGGCGAAATAGGCCGCTTCGGTGTCTGACAAGTCACGACGCAATGGCACCATTGAAAACCGACCCGCATCAGCCAAGAGGCGTTTAAAACGCTTGACCTGATACTCGCTTAGCGGCACCACTTGGTTTAGGTTTTCCAATAAGGGATCAATTTTGCCTGCCTCAGCAGGCACCACATCGAGGGTGTAGCTCAAATAGTTGCGCGCGAGTACGACACCATTACGATCCAGAATATCGCCTCGCCGAGGCGGCAATGGCAGGACTGCCGTTCGGTTGCTATCGGCTCGCTTGAGCAAACCCTCATGCTCTTGAACTTGCAGCACCCAAAGCCTCGCGCCGAGTAGCCCAAAAGCCATTAATACCACAAGCGCAGCAATCCACACCCTTAAACCAAACAGGCTGCGTTGCCGTTGCGTTGCGGATTTAAAATCAAACATGAATCAAAGACCAATCAAAAGCGCCTGTGCGCTTGGTCATAAAAATTACTCGGTTGAAGCACTCATGCTCGCCAAGCGATTGCCCGGCAATAACAACAACCACCCGATGGGCACCCACAGCGCACACACCAGGGCCAAACCGATCAGCCAAGCCCAACCTGGCCATGTGCCACTGACCAACGCTGAGAGAGCCACCGTCACGACCCTGGCCAACACAAAAACGGGCACCATGTGCAGCGCCTGACGCCATAAGTTAAAGCGCAACAACCGCCGCTGCAATACCACTGCACCATAGCACGCCAAGACGTAAGTCAATGCATACTGTCCCAGCGGCCCAGCGTCATGCACATCAATCAACAAACCCAACACAAAGCCGGTGAACATACCCACTCGGCGGGGTTCATGAACCGCCCAGAAAACCACCACCAGCATCAAGAGATCGGGCGCCATGGGCATTAATCGCCACGGCAAGAGGGACAATAAAAAAAACGCCGTGATTGAACCCCAGACCACCCAAGCATCCGAGCGCAGGTCGATTTCATCGGCTCCCATGCCTTGTGTGCGCACAAGACCCGCGCTACCCAAAGACTCAATTCGTCGTGACTGGCGCAATTGTCTCTCCTAATAGGGGGTTGGAGGGGTCTAGCGCTTTATTGGTTCCATTGGTGGCAACGGGCACCTTCAAAATCAGGAAATGTCGGTAGCGCTCTGGGTGCGAAGTCGGCTGAGCCAGCGCTCGCGCAAATCCCGATGCGGCGTCGCGCTCGACCGACTCAACGGTGCCGACCGATATCCCCGCCGGAAATCCCCCACCGACACCGCTGGTGACCAACACATCACCTTCTTGAATATCAGTGTCTGAAGAAAAGTAACGCACCTCGACCTTGCCAGGGATGGCTGAACCGAACGCGATTAATCGCAAGCCATTGCGTAGCAGTTGAACTGGCACAGCCAATTGCTCGTCAGTCAACATGGCTGCCTCAGCAGAAAACGGTGTCACGCGAATCACTTGACCGACAATCCCACCTTCGTCGATCACAGGCATCCCGGGCTCAATGCCTTGTCGGGATCCCTTGTTAAACACCAAACGACGACGGTATTCAGTGGCTGGCTCATAGAGCACTTCGACCACCACAGCCGGGTGTATGGGTTTGTCTTCAATGACGCCAAGTAGGCGCCGTAATTGCCTGTTTTCTGTGACCAGTTGGGCAGCGTTACCAATCACTTGCGACAACTCGATGCGCTGCTGCTGCAGGGCTTCACTTTCCTCTTTAAGCAATTGGGCCGCGTTTGAGTAATCTTGCACCACCACTAACGCATCACGGGGCAGCATCACCACCCGTTGAAAGGGGTAGAGAGCCACAGTCAAACCCTGTCTTAGCGGCTCAAGAAATCGGGTTTGTGCATCGACAACTAACAACACGCAGGCCAGTAACGCAAGCAGTACCAGCTTAACCTGCGCTGGCACACTGCGTCTGAAGAGTTCAAGGTCGACTTTTGTCGCCATAAGGCTGCGCTAATCCCCTGCGTTGGCCAAAACTGGCGCGATCAATCGTCGATAAAAATCGCACCAAGTTTTTCAAGATGCTCAAGTGCATCGCCGCAACCACGAACCACGCAAGTTAATGGATCCTCAGCCACAATGACTGGTAAGCCTGTTTCTTCTTGCAATAAGCGGTCTAGGTCAGTCAACAGGGCACCACCGCCGGTGAGCGCAATGCCCTTATCGGTGATGTCAGCGCCCAACTCAGGCGGCGTGTTTTCAAGAGCGATTTTGACCGCTGAAACGATCTGATTCAACGGATCGGTTAAAGACTCCAAAATCTCGTTTGAAGAAACGGTAAAGCTGCGAGGCACGCCCTCAGCCAAATTACGACCTTTGACCTCAATCTCCCGCACCGCTGAGCCTGGGAAGGCCGAACCAATGGTTTTTTTGATGAGTTCCGCGGTGGGCTCGCCAATCAACATGCCGTAGTTACGGCGAATGTAGTTAATGATGGCTTCATCAAACTTGTCACCACCGACGCGCACCGAACCTTTGTAAACCATGCCGCCTAAGGAGATCACAGCCACTTCAGTTGTGCCACCACCAATGTCAACCACCATCGATCCGCTGGCGTCTGAGACGTTTAGACCAGCACCGATGGCCGCTGCCATGGGTTCTTCAATCAGGTAAACGTTGCTTGCGCCCGCACCCAGTGCGGACTCGCGAATAGCACGGCGCTCGACTTGGGTCGACCCGCAAGGCACGCATACGATGATTCGAGGGCTAGGCGCCAACATATTGCGCGGGTGCACCATGCGGATGAATTGCTTGAGCATCTGCTCGGTCACGGTAAAGTCTGCGATCACGCCGTCTTTCATAGGACGGATAGCCTCAATGTTGCCCGGCACGCGCCCGAGCATCTGTTTGGCTTCGTGACCGACGGCTTGAATGATTCGACGACCACCCCCACCGCTTTCGTGTCGAATCGCAACAACTGAGGGTTCATCAAGCACGATGCCTTTGCCACGCACATAAATGAGCGTGTTAGCTGTGCCGAGATCGATCGCCATGTCGCTAGAGAAATAACTGCGTAGAAATCCGAACATGAAGGAAAAACCAATAAAGTCGACAATAAACCACTGGATTTACAAAATAAGCGCCTGCAAACCCGTGGACAAATGATGCGCGGCCAGCACAGACAGAAATGCTGAGAGAAGACCCGCAAACTTTTCGGTTATCTCACTTTAAGCCTAGCCTGAAATGATAACTTATAATCACGGCTTCTACGTATCAAACGTTCGTCTTTACTAACAAGGCGAACCATAGGATTACCCTGACTTATGGCATTGACTGAGACCGACGTCGCGTTTGTTGCCAAACTGGCTCGACTACACATCACGCCCGAGCAACAGCCGGCACTTAAGCATGAGCTCAATCAGGTCATGGGCCTGATTGAGCAACTCCAATCGATTAACACCAAAGGCGTGGAACCACTGGCACACCCGCTTTCAGTTTTACACGACATCGAACTGCGGTTACGCGAAGACGTGAGTTTACCGACCAATACGATTGCGCAACGCAACCATTTGATGCAAAACGCGCCGGCCAATGCCGATGGGTTGTTTCTAGTCCCCCGTGTGATTGAGTAAAGCCATGGCCCTCTTCCTCGATCAATACGCTGACATCTTCGCGTTGCGGCATGCCTTAGACAGCAAACAAATTAGTGTCAAAGAGCTGACCCATGCGGTGCTTGGTGACATCAAGCAAACCGTGAGCTTAAACGCCTTCGTTGACGTGCAGCCTGAGCTTTCTTTGGCGCAAGCCGAAATCGCTGAACAATCCTTAGCTCGCGGTCAGGCGGGGGCTTTGACCGGCATTCCCTTGGCTCACAAAGATATCTTTGTGACTGAAGGTTGGCGCACTACCGCAGGCAGCCGCATGCTGGCAAACTACCGCAGCCCGTTCGATGCCACGGTGGTTCAGGCGCTTTTAAAGGCCCAAACCGTCAGTTTGGGTAAACTCAGTTGTGATGAATTTGCCATGGGCTCAGGCAATGAACACGCGGCAACGGGTCCTGTTCGCAACCCTTGGGACCACGAAGTAGTTCCGGGCGGCTCATCGGGCGGCTCGGCAGCAGCGGTTGCCGCTGGCTTGATCTTGGGCGCCACGGGCACTGACACTGGCGGCTCAGTACGCCAACCCGCCGCGCTATCTGGCATCTGTGGCATCAAGCCGACCTATGGCGTGGCCTCACGCTTTGGCATGATCGCCTACGCCTCAAGTTTGGATCAAGCAGGCGTGATGGCCAGAAGCGCCGCCGATTTGGCGCTTTTGCTGGATGCCATCAGCGGCTTTGACCCCAGAGACGCCACCAGCATCGAGACATGTCGGGGCGTGGCCAACGCCCCCGGACGCATCTTGTCGGATTACGCCAGCTTTAATGACACAAAAAACACCCAGCCGCTGGCGGGTTTGCGCATTGGTGTGCCCACTGAGTACTTTGGCGACGGCCTGAACAATAACGTGGCACAAGCCGTTGAACAAGCACTGGTCGTCTTGGAGTCGCTTGGCGCCAAGCGCGTGTCGATCTCACTGCCCAACACGGCCTTGTCAATCCCAGCCTATTACGTGATTGCGCCAGCCGAAGCCTCTAGTAATTTGGCGCGCTATGACGCAGTTCGTTATGGCCACCGCACCGAAAACTACACCGATCTAGCCGACATGAGTGCACGCTCACGCACCGAGGGGTTTGGCGAAGAAGTGCGCAAGCGCATCATGATCGGGACCTACGTTCTGTCACACGGCTATTACGATGCCTATTATTTGCAAGCGCAGCGGGTTAGACGACTGATCGCCCAAGATTTTCAGCGGGCGTTTGCTGACCAATGTGATGTGATCATGGGCCCTGTCACACCAACGGTGGCACCGGCCATTGGTAGCCTCAGTACCGATCCAACGGCTGAATGGCTAGGCGACATCTACACGCTCAGCGTGAACTTGGCGGGGCTACCTGGCTTGTCAATTCCCTGCGGTTTCGCACCGGGTCATCGTTCGCAACCCTTACCAGTTGGTTTACAGATGATTGGCAACTACTTCGATGAAGGGCGTTTGCTGGCCGTGGCGCATCAGTTCCAATTGGCGACTGATTGGCATCAAAGACGCCCAGGAGCATCAACATGAACTGGGAAGTCGTTATCGGCCTAGAGGCCCACGTTCAACTGGCAACGCACAGCAAAATTTTTTCGAGTAGCTCAACCCAATACGGGGCTGCCCCAAACACGCAGGCCAACGAAGTCGACATGGCCTTACCCGGCAGCTTACCGGTATTAAACCGTCAAGCCGTCGAGCACGCTATTCGCTTTGGCTTGGCTATTGGCGCAACGGTCTCACCGCGCTCTATTTTTGCACGTAAGAATTATTTCTACCCTGATCTACCCAAGAACTACCAAATCAGCCAATATGAAATACCCGTGGTGCTTGGTGGAACCTTGCAATGTTTTGTTGATGGCGAACCTTTTACCTTCAACTTAACACGCGCACACCTCGAAGAGGACGCTGGCAAATCCATCCATGAAAACTTTGCAACGCCAGATGGTCGCCCTTGCTCAGGCATTGATCTCAATCGCTCAGGCACGCCTTTGCTTGAAATCGTCTCTGAGCCTGAAATGCGTTCGGCCGCGCAAGCTGTGGCCTACGCTCGCGCACTGCACGCTTTGGTCGTGTGGCTTGGCATTTGTGACGGCAACATGCAAGAAGGTTCGTTTCGCATCGACGCCAACGTGTCGGTGCGCCCAAAGGGTCAAACGGCCTTTGGCACCCGCACAGAAACCAAGAACGTTAACTCGTTCCGCTTTTTAGAGCGCGCCATCTTGTATGAAATTCGCCGGCAAATCGAGCTGATCGAAGACGGTGGCAAAGTGGTGCAAGAGACCCGGCTCTACGATGCCGACCGCGACGAGACGCGCAGCATGCGCAGCAAAGAAGACGCCCACGACTATCGTTACTTTCCTGACCCTGACTTGCCACCACTGATCATCACCTCGGCTTGGATGGCGCAAGTGCAAGCCAGTATGCCGGAGTTACCTGAAGAGATGCGTCGCCGTTTCGTGGAGACCTTGGGTTTGACCAGCGAAGACGTGGCGCAGCTGTGTCACGACCGTCAAACCGCTCATTATTTTGAGGCGGTGGCGAGCGCTCTACCTGCAGGACAAGCCAAGTTGGCGGCCAACTGGGTGATGGGTGAGGTTGCCGCAGCACTGAACCGAGACGAGAAAGAGATCGATGCCTGCCCCCTATCGGCGGCTGCTTTGGCTAAACTTTTGCTCAGAATCTCAGACGGCACGATTTCCAACAAAATCGCGCGCGACGTCTTTACTGACATGTGGACCAGCAACACAATGGATGCTGATGCCATCATCGAGGCCAAGGGCTTAAAGCAAATCAGCGACAGTGGTGCCATCGGGGCCATGGTTGACGAAGTCATTGCCAGCCAACCCGCCATTGTCCAAGAGTATCGTGCAGGCAAACAAAAGGCCTTTAACTCTTTGGTGGGTCAAGTCATGAAACTGGCCAAAGGCAAGGCCAACCCTGCCCAAGTCAACGACCTTTTAAAGCAGCGCTTGGACAGCTAATTGGCTAGTCGCGTGCCAAGAGGGTGATAAGTGCCGGGATGGTCGCCTGACTGTCTCGTGCCAGCCCTGTTTCATACGTTTCTTTCACGGCTTGCGCCATGGTGCCTTGGGCTTGGGCCTGTTGAACCATGGTGCGGTAATAGGTCATGTCTTTGACCGCATTAGCCAAAGCAAACCGAAACCCTGAGTCGTCTTCGTTTTCCAAGTATGGGCGCAGGCGGTTTAACACCACGCTATCACCGCCCCCTTTGGCGAGAATCTCAACAAACACCTCGTTCGAAACGCCCATGCGAGCCGCACAGGCTGCCGCCTCTGCCAAGACAGCGGCGAATCCCATTGACACAAAGTTATGCAACAACTTCATCTGATGGCCAGCCCCAATAGGGCCAGCATAGGTGATGTTTTCAGCAAAGCATTGCAGCAAAGGCTCGTGCGCTTCGAACAACGCACGATCACCACCCACAATTAAGTTTAAGCGCCCTAGGGCTGCCTCTTTGGGTGTGCGTGTCATGGGGGAGTCGAGAAACTGAGCACCTTGGGCAATAACCCCTTGTGAAACTTTGGCCGTTGAAGAAGGCAGGGCCGTTGAGCAATCGATCAGGACGTGTCTTGAAGTGAGCGCTGCCAGCAGACCATCGCCATAGAGCACCGATTCCACTTCAGGCGAACCCGTGACACAAAGGATGATCACATCAGCATTTTGTGCGAGCGTGGTCAAGTCACCAACCGCTTGAGCGCCTGAGGCCAGCAAATCACCCACAGGCTGATTGCCCGGGTGATTAAGAAAGGTCAACTGGTGGCCATGCTTTAAAAGATTTTGAGCGATGCCGTGACCCATCATGCCCACACCCACAAGACCAACAGACGACTGACTGCTTGATGTTTTTACTAGGCTTGTGACTTGGGGTGCTGTTTGGCTCATGGCCGCTCCTGAATCATTGCTTTTAAAGCGATCATTTTACGCCTACGATAGCAGCCCTGTCGCCCCCAAGAATGCGCCAATGGCCAACAGCCAAAACATATGGATCTTGCCCCAAAGCACCAAGCTAACGGTTACTGCAGTCACCAACCAAAAGGGCCAATCATCAAGCGACGAGGTGCCGGTGGCGGCCAGCGTCCAGCCCGAGGCAATCAACAACGCCACAACGATCGGGCTCATGCCTTGCTTGAAGGCGCGCACGCCCGCTTTGTGGCCGTTTTTATGAATCCAATGCGCAGTAGAAAACACCATCAGTGAGGAGGGCAACAACATCGCAATCATGAGAGCAGCCGCCCCAAAAAAAGCCCAACCATAGCTACCATTGTTCAAACCCACGTTCCAACCCAAAAGCGCCACAAACAAGACGTTGGGTCCTGGCGCGGCCTGGGCAATGACAACGGAGGCACTCATTTGATCGTCGGTCAACCAACCGTGGGTATCGACCAATAAGTGGCGCATTTCAGGCAACAGCACCAAAGGGCCACCCATGGCCACGGCCGAGAGCAGCAGAAAGTTTTGAATAAGGGTGAACCAATCGTCCCATGACATGGCAATCGAAAGCGTCCCCATCAAGCGCTCCGATCTCGGGTTCGAATGCACCAGTACGCATAACCACAAGCCACGATGCCAAGCAACAACAGCACATACATGACGCGCCACTGTAAGAGCGCGACCAGCACAAAGCTGACCACTGCCAACACCGCACAGACGGTGACACCCATGACATTGGATCGCAGAGCCGTTAACAAACGCAAACCGGTGGCAATGATGAGGCCAGCGGCCACCGATCCCATGCCTCTTAACGCGTCGACCACCTGAGGCTGGTCATTGAACTGAGCGTAGAGCACAGCCAGTACCAACACCACGCCCGTTGGCACCAAAAACATACCAGACACAGATACAATCGAACCAATCACCCCAAAATGCCGGGCACCAATCACGATACTCATGTTGATGGCGGGTGGCCCTGGCATGGTTCGAGCAACCGCCCAGTCTTCAAGAAACTCTTCGCGGGTCATCCATTTTTTTTGAACGACCAGACCCCGCTCAATGAACGCGACAATGCCACCGAAGCCCTGTAGCGCCAATAAGCTAAAGAAAACAAACAACTCTCTTAACGACTCGGGCTTGGCGAGATCGGCGTTTGACTCAACGCGATCCTGTGATGGATTCATTAGAAGCAATGGGCATTGGCGAGAAAGTCATATTTAGCCACAATGGCAGGGTCTTGTCAGCCCAGATGAGGTGCTTTTTTAACCTAAATTTTAGCGGCCTATTTCCTGAGTCGAAGATACAACGACGGCAATGCCCTGTTTATTTGGGGTAAGTGGACCTTCAACTGATGACGACACCGAGTGCGACGCTACTAGGTGGGCTGTAACCGGATCAATTGTCCGTCAGTGCGGTCTGTCAGAATGTAGATCAAACCATCAGGCCCTTGACGCACATCTCTGACGCGCTGACCGAGGTTGGGTAGCTCTACAGATTGACTGCTAACTTGGTTGCCATCCAAGGTCAGGCGCACCAAATGTTGAAACTTCAATGAGCCCACCAGAAAGTTACCCCGCCATTCGGGGCCATACTGATCACTGGTGATTTGAGCCATGCCAGAAGGCGCAATCGATGGGGTCCAATGGATCGCCGGCTGGGCCATGCCGGGCGCTGCTGTGAGGCCAGCACCGATCGTGCTCCCCCCATAGTTAACCCCGTACGTAATCACCGGCCAGCCATAATTGACACCTGGTTTAATCCGGTTCAATTCGTCGCCGCCTTGGGGACCATGCTCGTGCATCCACAGCGTGCCATCGGCGGCAATCACCGCCCCTTGAATGTTGCGATGGCCATAACTCCAGATCTCTGGGGCGACACCCACTTGGCTGACGAAAGGGTTGTCCGACGGCACACTCCCATCTGGATTTAGACGGACCACCTTACCAATGTGCTGATCAAGCACTTGCGCTTGCTGCGACAAATGAAATCGGTCGCCCATGCCCAATAACAAAGTGCCATCGGCTTGTTGCACCAACCGACAACCAAAATGGAAACCACCAGCATAAGTGGGCTTTTGCCTAAAAATCACCCGTACATCATCCAACTGGCGATTGTCAGCTGACAATACCGCACTGGCCAGGGCTGTTGAGTTATTCGCTTGATTATTATCGTCGCCCTCTGGCGCCGTATAGCAAAAGTACAGGCGTCGATTATTCTTGAAATCCTGATCAGTGATGATGTCAAGCAAACCCCCTTGGCGCCCAGCTTGAATCGGCGGTAAGCCCTTTATCGGTTCACCCACTTGCCCATCAGTGGAGACCACCCGCAGGCGACCCGCGCGCTCGGTGACGAGCATTTGATTTTGGTCGATAAAGGACAAAGCCCAAGGGTTTTGCAAGCCACTGGCAACCACTTCAGGCGTTATTGAGGTAGCAGACGCCGTTAGCGAAATTCCTAGGCAAGCCAAGCCATTTAGCCATCGCAGCATTTTCATTACCAGATAACCTCCTTCGTCATCGGCTTGACACGACTTCGGATTTTTTGGTGGCGATACCCCCTGAACCGATCCACTGGCTTTGACAATGAAGCCGCCTTCATGGAAGATCAAACACAATCTGACGATACCCCACAATCACGCGCAACCACAACCTTAACGAAATCATGCTCACATCCAAATTTTTATGCCCGACAACCATCCATTTCGGATCGGGTGTTATTCAACAACTGCCAGCCCTTCTAAGCACTCTTGGCACCAAGACGCTTTTTCTGGTGGTTGATTCAGCGCTGTTGAGCACCCCGTTTTATCAATCTGTCAAAACGATCCTTGATAACAGCCTCACCAATACCGTCTTATTTAGTGAAATCGAACCAGACCCAAGTTCGTCCACCGTTCAAAACGCCTTTGAACAAGCACAACAACATCAAGCTGACAGTGTGCTTACGATCGGTGGCGGCAGCGCCATAGACGTGGCCAAAGCGGTGGCCATCCTAATGGTGCACGGCGGAAAAATCCACGATTACGAGGGTTCCGAGACATTCGACCAACCCGGATTGCCACTTATTGCCATTCCAACAACGGCGGGCACCGGTTCCGAGGTTTCAGGATCTTGCGTCATCACGGATACCGATACAAATCGCAAGATGTCGATTCGACATGCCCAGCTCAATCCGGCGCGCTTTGCACTACTAGACCCCGATGCGCTGGTCACTTTGCCCGCCACGGTGGCGGCGCACGCCGGGCTAGACGCTTTTGTACACGCGCTTGAATCATTCACTTCTTTAAAAGCCACCCCCATCACCGACGCTTTAAACCTAAAGGCTATCGCCCTAATCAGTCATGATTTACGAGCCTTTGTCAAAGACCGAAGTAACCAACGAGCCGCACTGAACATGTTGCTAGGTTCGGCCATGGCAGGGATGTCATTTGGTCAAACCGGTCTGGGCAATGTGCACTGTATGGCTCGCTTTGTCGGCGCCAAGTATCATGTTTCACACGGTCTTTCAAATGCATTGTGTTTGATAGCAGTCGCAGACTTCAACCGCGTCGCTGAACCCACAAAATATGCTCAAATCGCTCAAGCGATGGGTGTTTTAAGTCAGCAAGATGACGAGCAGACCATGGCGCAACGGGCCGTCCAAGCGATTGCGGCTTTGTGTCGGGACGTTGGGATCCCTAGCGGGCTGCGCCACGTCGGCGCCAAACCACAGGACATCGAGGCCATGGCCGCTGATTGCGTCAAAGCGAATTACACCCAATGGAATCCAAGGCCAACAGATCATGCTGCTTTTGTGGCTCTGTTTGAAGCGGCTTATTAGCGTCGCATCATTTTCGGGTAAGGGCCGTCAAGCAATTCATACGCTCTCAAAATCAGCTCTCTGACCGCACGACGACTGACTTTACCCTGAGGATTTCGAGGCAAGGCCTCAACAGATAGAAAGAGTCTTGGGTGTTTGTGACGAGATAGTGGTTTCACCCGTTCTTGAGCCACCGACTCCCAGCCTTCAAAGGCCAACTCAGCCACTGCCACAATGATTTCACCCCAATAGTCTGACGGCACAGCAGTCACGCACACTTGCGTTGAGGCACCGAGTGTTGACAGCAATGCCTCAATTTCGTCTGGGTTGACCTTAAAACCACCTGTCTTGATGACGTCGGCTAATCGTCCGGTTAACACCAACCGGCCCGCCGCGTCGATATGGCCCAAGTCACCTGTTTGATGCCAGCCATCAGGTTCATGGCTGACAAAGCCATTGGGCGTGATCATGCCGCATGACATGTGTGGCGCCCTGAGCCAGACCTCGCCATCACTGCTGTCACTCTCTTCGCTGCTATCTTGATGACCCATTTCAATCCGTAGCTCAACGCCCGGGGATGGGTGGCCCACGCACGCACCCGCGGGTATGTTTGGTGCCGAGAAATAGTCATGTGTGTCTGTCATAGACAATACCGTGATTGGATTGACACACTCTGACTTACCATAAGTCACTCGGACGACCGGACCAAACATCGCACAAGCACGTGCGTATAGCAGCGCTGTCAACGGTTGCGTACCTGTAAAAATACATTCCACCTGCTTAAAAGACTGCCCTTCAAAAACACTTGTGATTTTGGCTAAAACAGTCGGTGGTGCAAAGATGGCTCTCAACCGAGGATCTTTTAGCTGCTCACGTATTTTTTCAATGACGACCCCATCGAGCAAAACAGCGTGCCCGCCAAGATCACACCAGGCGTATGCCAACAAGGAAGAGCCGTGCACAAAAGGAGTCATTAATAGGATTTTGTCACCAACCCTTGGGACAAACGGCAAAGATGCTTTGAGCATCTGCTCTCCTAACCAACGATCCATGTGCCGATACAAGACGCCCTTGGGCTTGCCCGTCGTACCAGAGGTAAAGAGAATTCGACCAACCAGCGTTGCTTGAACCCCTGCAAACACCCCTTTTTTTTCTGGGGGAACCGCTGTGCTCGCGGCGATTGTATCTAGACAGACAGCATTAAGACCCAACCCTCCAAGTGCTGCCTGACGCGCCTTTAGCGTCAGCACATGCGTGACCTTTGCCAGTTTGGCGCACCAATCAATTTCTTCTTCAGTGCTGTACCAACTGATCGGCACTTCACCAGCACCTGTTATGCGAATCGCATAGGAGGCGACCACAGCGCCGACACTGTTGGGCAAAAGCGTGGCAATGGGCAAACCTGCTCGGGCATCAACTTGGGCAAAGAGCATCATCGCCAATTGGTGCGCTCGATCACACAATTCGCGGTAAGTCAGGCAACACCCCTCACCATCGGATACCGCGATGGCGCTCTCAAAACGGTCTGCCAACGTGTGTAAGCCAGCAGACCAATCAATAGTGACTGGCTTATCGATGACAGGCCTCTTTGATCAAAAGATAGAGATGCAATTAAGTCGCCACGTGTTTAACGCTCAAAAATCGATTTCAGACTACGAATGGATTCCAATCGTGACACTCGGCTGTATAACGTTTGTGCCGTAAACGGCAAGTCGACACCCAGGGCTTTTGCAGATTCGAGACAATCTATGAATTTTGCGCGCATGCCAGCTTCGTCTAACGGCTTACCAGCGTTACCCAGTGGGAATCGAATGGGACCAGAATCCAAAGAGCGGCCATCCGTTAAGGTCACCACCACACGGTCCGTTAAAGCTGAGGACGGCTCAAGCGGGCAAGGCTCTTCATTGATTTGTACGCTGACCTTTTCAAACAACGCTTGAACGGCTGGCTGCAGCACAAACTCATCGGTCAGCTGCCGCAAACCAACATCACGCTTGACCACCGCACTGGCCATGGCAAACTCGATACTAAACTTCGCTTCAAGTCCTGTCTGCGGTCGGTGATTGCGCAACATCGAGGCCTGCGCAGGGCCTATCGTGCACGTAATGTGATCAATATCCGATGGCGTGAGATTGTGTGCAGCGACCAAGTCAAGCATGCCGTCAACAGCGCGATGACATGAATAACAGATGGGGTAACGTTTGATCGACAGGCCTGTTTCTAAAATACGGGGTTGTTGACCCAATCGGTCAGCGGCTGATAGCCGGTCGGCATCCTGTTTAACTGATAACGCGTTCAAATAGCCAGCCGGATGTTCAAAGGCGTCCGGTGATGCGGTGACACCGATCTTGGCCAATCGGACCGCTTCAATTCCGTTTGCGGCCGCTCGACCCGCATGCAAGGGTTTGGTCATACTGCCAAAATTGGCAACCAGCCCGCTCGCCATGCTCGCGGCGATTGCCAAGGCATTGGACGCCTGCTCTTCATTGAGCTGATGCAAAACGGACACTGCCGCGGCGACAGCGACCGTACCCAAAACACCTGTGGGGTGCCAACCTTTCAGGTGGTATTTACCCGGCTCACGATAAACCAACTCAGACCACACCTCGTAACCCACCACGTAGGCTTGCAGCGCCTGCTCACCGCTCGCATTCAAGCAATGGCCTTCTGCCAAAATCGCCGGTACCAAAACGGCGCTAGGGTGCCCTGACATGGCGACGTCATCGTAGTCCAAGGCATGACCAGCCGTGGCATTGATGCAAGCGGCAATCGGCGCAGGCTTAAACACATTGGCAAACCCCAAGGGAGCCTCTTGCGGCGTTTGATATTTTTCGTAATGAGCCATCAGCAACTGAACAACCGGCTCCTTTGAACCCGCCATCATGGTGCCAATCGTGTCAATAAATCCAAGATTAGCGATAGCCATTGCTTGTGCTTGCGCTTGCTCTGAACCAAAGGTCGGCTTGGCAACGTATTGGGCCAGCGATTTTGTTAAGTGATGCGTCGTGGTCATAATCTTTTCCATTTTTAGATCAAAAAGAGCGAGGCATACCCAATATGTGCTCGCCGATATAAGACAACACCAAGTTGGTCGAGATTGGTGCAATTTGAAACAAACGGGTTTCACGCCACTTGCGCTCGACGTCATACTCACGCGCGTAACCAAAACCGCCGTGGTTTTGTAAGCAGGCTTCAGCCGCATGCCAGGCCGCATCAGAAGCCAACAACTTACCCATGTTGGCGTCATCGCCGCACGGCAGTCCCTGGTCAAACATTGCCGCTGCTCGTCTCAACACGAGGTCAGCCGCTTGCGCTTCAGCATAGGCTCGGGCCACGGGAAACTGAACCGCTTGATTTTGTCCGATGGGTCGGTCAAAGACGCGTCGTTCGTTGACGTATGCAACTGACTTTTGAGTGAACCACCGGGCATCGCCAATGGCTTCGGCAGATACCAAAATACGTTCTGCGTTCATGCCATCAAGAATGTAGCGAAATCCTTTGCCCTCTTCACCGATCAAGCTGTCAGCAGGAATACGCAAGTTGTCAAAAAACACCTCTGTTGTGTTGTGATTGACCATCGCCTTGATGGGCTTAATCTCAAGCCCTTTGTTGCGCGCATGGCGAATATCAATCAAAAAAACAGACAATCCCTCACTTTTTTTCTTGACCTCCTCTAGCGGCGTGGTGCGAGCCAAGAGCAGCATCAAATCAGAATGCAGCGCACGCGAGGTCCACACCTTTTGACCATTGATCACATACTCATCGCCGTCACGCACCGCGCGTGTTTTAAGCTTGGTCGTGTCTGTGCCTGAGGTCGGTTCGGTCACGCCAAAGGCTTGTAAACGCAACCGACCAGCAGCAATTTCGGGCAGGTACTTTTCTTTTTGGATGTCACTGCCATGGCGCAACACTGTGCCCATGGTGTACATTTGTGCATGACATGCGCCAGCGTTACAACCAGACGCGTGAATTTCTTCCAGAATCACCATCGCGGCCCTTAAAGGCATCCCACTGCCGCCATAGGCCTCGGGAATCAAGGCACCCAAGAAGCCGGCATCCGTGAGCGCTTTGACGAACTCGGTGGGGTACGCCTCTGTTTCTTCAAGGTCGCGCCAATAGCGGCCGGGAAAGTCGGCACATACACGGCGCACGCTTTCACGAATTTCAGGAAAATCTTCACCGCAGGCGATACTCAAATCATTGATAGTGGTCATCATTGTCTCTTTGATTAACTCAACGCTGCCCTAGGCGGCACGCCGTTGGGCTGCCGTCTGATAGTTGTGCGGCAATCCCGCACGCGCAATCGCACCCTGCATGGCGACATCGGGCAAGGCTTGCGCAATAATCTCGCGCACCTGCACCAATTGACCAAGGTCAACGCCCGTGTCGTAACCCATTGAGTCCAACATAAAGCAGAGGTCTTCCATCACAATGTTGCCACTTGCACCAGGCGCAAAAGGACATCCACCGAGGCCTGCTAGCGAAGCATCAAAGCGTGTGACACCACAATCCAAGGCGGCACTGACGTTTGCCAAGCCGGTGCCCCGGGTGTCATGAAAATGGGCTGCCACGGGCACGTGGCCTACCTCTTTGAGTACCGCTTGGAAAACATCACGAACCTGAATGGGATCGGCATAACCCACCGTATCGGCCACCACCAGTTCGTCGGCGCCTGCCTGAACCAACTGAACAGCCCGCTTCACCACCGCTGAAACCGCCACACGCCCCTCATAAGAGCACCCCAAGGCCGTTGACAAGCCGCCCGTGATGATCGGTCGTTTGCCCACAGGCTGCTCTTTGATAAGTGCCACGATGCTTTTAAAGTCAGCGACTGACTCGTCGGGTTCGCGCCGCACATTCTTTAGGTTGTGTGTGTGACTCACTGACATCACAAAATTGAGCTTTTGTACGCCCAACTCAATCCCACGCTGCGCGCCTCTCAAGTTAGGGATAAGCGCGGCCACCAATAAATTGGGTATCAGCAACGACCCAGTGGTGACTTCAGCGGCGTCGGCGAATTGAGGAATGAGCTTTGGGGGCACATATGAGGTCACCTCGATTTCACTGATGCCTGCGGCCGCCTCTGCAGCAACCCACGCCAGCTTATGATCGGTCGCCATGAACGTGGGGTGAATCTGCAAACCGTCTCGAAGTCCTACTTCACGCAAAATAATTTTTTGTCTCATCGCAAACTCTCCTAACGCTATCGGATTGGGTGGCGCGGCGCTATTGCCCTTTGAAATTGGGCTTACGCTTTTGATTGAAGGCCAGCACGCCCTCCATACGGTCTTCGGTATCAACCAGGTGGTTATAAGCCTCGACTTCAAATCGAAGCGCTGTTCGCAATTCCATCTGCCCGCCGTAGCGGATCGACTTCTTGACTTGGCGCACTGACAATGGCGCATTGCCAGCGATGATCTCGGCTGTTTCCATGGCTCGACCCAAAACCTCAGACGGCTCACAGATCTCATTGACCAGTCCCCAGTCATGGGCTTTTTCTGCATCAAATGGCTTGCCTGTCATGATGATTTCTTTGGCGCGTCGTTCACCTATCGCACGGGGTAGGTTTTGTGTGCCGCCGGCACCCGGCATGATGCCCAAGGTCACTTCCGTCAACGCGAATCGGGCGGACTTACTGGCGTAGATAAAGTCACACGACAGGGCAAGCTCAAGTCCACCTGCGTAGGCGTGGCCGTTGACAGCGGCAATGATCGGTACCGGCAGATCAACCAACGTCCAATACATCCTCTCAAAAAGTTCATGCTGCAAGGTCCATTGGCGCTTGGTCATACCATTGCGCTCTTTAAGATCGCCACCCGCACAAAAAATCTTTTCACCAGCACCTGTCAAAATCACACAGCGAATATCGCCTGCATCAGCGGTCAGGCGATTCCATAGATCCAGCAAGTCGTGTCCAGCTTGGGTATTAATGGCATTACCAACATGGGCTCGATTTAATGTCACCTGTAAAACATGGTTACTAACCCGCTCTATGGCGACAGTTTCGTAAGTGGGAAATGCATCCATTTACTGGCTACTCCTTTGCAAAAGGCTGTTGTGCTCGCCCAACTTCGGGGGTGCTCTTCTTGGCGTTGGTCGCACGCGATTAAAACTCAATGGCAAGCCAAGAAATCGCATTTCGGTTCCTGGCACAGCCTGTATGAGCCCGAGGGCTTCTGTTTGTGGGTGATCGAGCATCTGGGCAAGGTTATTGACCGGTGAGCAAGGAATACCAGCCTGCTCAAGGTTTTCGACCCAATGATCGGTGGTTTGTTTGGCAATCAGTTCTTCAATCAGTCCATAAAGAACGGCTTGGTGCTGAACGCGGCTTGGATTATCAATAAATCTTGGGTCTTGTGCCCATTCGGGATGATTGAGAACGGCAGATAATTTACGAAAGAGTGCATCACTGCCAGCCGCGATAACCACTTCGCCATCGCTGGTGACATAGCCCTTGTAAGGCACGATCCCCGAGGCGCCGGAGCCTTGACGTTCGGCCAACTTACCACTAGCCAGAAACTGAGAAGCCATCAACGACACCCAGCATGAGGCTGTTTCAAACAACGAAACATCTACCACTTTGCCTTTGCCAGTCTCTTTGCGTTCCAGCAACGCACTAAGGCTTCCAATAACCGCCCACATGCCTGTGCCCATATCAACCAAAGATGCGCCAACGCGAACAGCTGGCCTGCCGGGCTCACCAGTGGTGCTCATGATGCCGCTGAAGGCTTGCATTAAGGGGTCGTAGCCGGGCTTGTCCTTTAGCGGTCCATCACGCCCAAACGCTCCCAAATTGCAATAAATTAACGAGGGCTTTAATGCCAGCAATGTGTCTGCATCAATACCCAGCTTTTCCACTTGTCCTGGGCGCAGGTTCTGGATCACGATGTCGGCTTCAGCCACGATCAGATCAACCAGGCTTTGCACCTGCTCGCTGTTTCGTAAATCACAAACAACCGATAATTTGTTTCTGTTGAGCGCTTGGAAATAGGCTGACGCCCCTTCCCAAAACGGAGGCCCCCAGCCGCGCGCGTCATCGCCTTCGGGTTTTTCTACTTTGATGAGACGCGCACCGAGCTCGCTAAAGATTTGTCCCGCAAATGGGGCTGCGACGCTATTGCTGATCTCGACCACGGTAAGACCGGCAAACGGGCCGGATCCAAGCGTTTGATCTGTGGTGTTGGCGTCGGTATTGCTCATGTTTTGACCTGAAGCCCCTTGGACAAAAATGCAAGATCATTGTCCGTACAAAAGTTAATTTACAATCCATTGTACGGACAATGATGAGGCTGGCAAGCCTCTCTTTTATCCGTATAAACCACTATGCATTAAACTTATTTCATCGCCTTTTAAACATAAACAATGACCGCGGACATTCAATCCCTCAAACCTACGGGCCCTCGATATCTCTGGCTGCATGACTGCTTGTTAGCAGACATTCAGGCCAGCAAATTTCCCGTTGGCAGTCACTTCCCCACTGAGGAGCAGATTGCCGCTCAATACCAAGTCAGCCGTCATACCGTAAGAGAGGCCACCCGACTGCTCGTTGAAAACGGTCTCATCCGCCGTCGACGCAGCCTTGGAACAATCGTTATTGGCAAAGCACCCACCGTTGACAAGCCCTATGTCGCCGCACTAGGGTCGATGAAAGAATTGATGGACTACACCCGCAACACCCGACTGGTGGTGTTCGGACAAGAAACCGTGAGCCTTAAAAAGGCTCAGGCCGCAGCACTGGGCGTTGAGATTAACTCCAATTGGCTGATGCTTCACGCCTATCGCCATCAGGTCAGGCGCAAGGAACCCATCTCATACAGTCAGGTTTATTTGCGACCGGCCTATGCTGAAATCGCCAGCAAGCTCAAGGGCGATCACGCCAGTATCTTTAATCTCCACCGTGACCTATTTGGGATCCCAGTAGACGCCGTGATTCAACGTATCGAAGCCGCCAAGATTCCCACTGCTGCGGCCCGCGAGCTCGGTGTCTCCGCCACCGTTCCAACCTTAAAAATGACGCGAATCTACCTTGACGCTGAGGGTAACGTGATGAGTGCGTCGCGAAACTTCTACATCCCTGATCGCTTTGAGTTGGTCACCCATTGGCACCGTAGCCATGCCGATGAACTTTAGCAACACGCCGCGCGCGCAAAGCGACCTGCTGTTCGGGATTGACTTAGGCGGCACCAAAACCGAAATCGCAGTGCTTGGCTCACATGGTCAGTTTTTGCATCGTGAGCGCCGCCCAACGCCGGCAAATGACTACCATGCGATTCTGCACAACATTGCTCACCTGCTGAGTCGCGCGCAAAGTGCCACCGGTATTCGCGCGCAAGCGCTCGGTATTGGTGCCCCCGGGGCGCCCAAGCCTGAGTCAGGTCAACTCAAAAATGCGAATACCACCTGCCTCATTGGCAAGCCGCTAGCCATCGATTTGCAACGTTTGCTTGAAATACCTGTTTTTTTAGAAAACGACGCCAACTGCTTTACCTTGTCTGAAGCCACCGATGGCGCGGCAAGCCAATACAGAACCGTGTTTGGCGTGATTTTGGGCACAGGGGTCGGCGGCGGTTGGTTTATCAATTGGCACTTGCACACGGGTCGCCAGCACATTGCCGGCGAATGGGGACACAACCCATTACCCACTTTTGCAAGTGTGGCGACAACAGTCCAACGGCCTAATCGGGCCTGCTATTGCGGTCAACACGACTGCATTGAAACATACTTATCGGGCCCCGGTTTGAGCCTAACCTACGCCGATATTGGGCCCAAACAAGCCAGTGCTGACACCATCGCAAATCGGTACGTGCAAGGTGAGCCCCAAGCGCAGCAAGCGATGACCGTCTACGTCACGCAGCTCGCGGCAGCGCTAGCCACCGTCATCAACGTGATGGATCCAGACTGTATTGTGTTGGGAGGGGGGTTAAGTCAAATGCCAGGGCTTTACGAAAAACTGCCAAGTGAGCTCGGGCGCTTCGTATTCAGCCAATCGGTTCAAACCAGGATTTTGAGAGCCAAGCACGGTGATTCAAGCGGCGTTCGTGGCGCCGCTTGGTTATCACAAAAAGCGTTTAACTAAGATCACTCACCAGTGAGGCCAAGGTCGCGTCAGGCAGTGTATCCACGTGCATGGGGTACTCTTTGTGGTCACAACCAACCATCAGTTGTGCGCCACTCTTGAGTGACTTCTTCATTTCTTCATTCAGCTCAAACCGCAAGAAGTGCACAGCAGCGGTTTTTACGTCCGTTGAACGCTCTAAATCTTCGTCGGCGATGGCATAGACGCGAGCCTGGCCCTCAACTTGAACAAAGATCCGGTGCTCAACGCCCACCAACTTACTCAACGCAATTTTGCGATCCGCTTCATTGATATATTCAATTTGCATGGTGGCTTTGAAGTTCGAACCATCGGGTACCAAAGGACCGTAGGCTTCGATCTCTTCAAGAATGCCTTCTTCTTCAAAGACCTTCTCCACACGCAACATTTCTTGAATCTGGTAGCGCATCAGTAATTCGTTCTCAAAAATGAGCACAATATGCTCACCCAAGTGAACTGACCTAGTCCGGCGTTGCGCCATCGCTTGTTGGCGCATTTCTGGACGGGCTTTGTGATAAGCCTCTAATGACATGAGGCTTTCGCGCGTAATCTTGCCCATATTAGTACCTCTTTGTATCCAGTGAATAGTTTCGTAAAAGTATCAGCTTTAGAGACCGTAAGCCTTAACAATCAATGTCAATGGGTGAGCCATTTCGGCTTCTTTCAAGCCGTTCTCACGCATGCCCTGAGCAATATGGTGACCCGCTAGCTGACAGTCTGAACTGATGTAATTGGGCTCTTTGTTGGCCATGGCTTTGAACACCGGCTTACCGATTTTCATGGCCATGTTGTGATATTCCTTTTTCACACCCCAAGTGCCAGAATGACCCGAACACCGTTCAACCACATTGACCTCAGTGCCTGGCACCAAGTTCAAAATCTCAGCGGTTTTCTTGCCAACGTTTTGAACTCGCGAGTGACAAGGCACGTGATAGCTCACATGACCTAACTCATGTTTAAAGTCAGTTTTGAGCAAGCCTTCTTTATTGCGAGCAATGAAGTACTCAAAAGGATCCCACATCGCCGCTTTAACGAGTTGAGAGTCTTCGCAATCCGGGAACATCAATGGCAGCTCTTGCTTAAACATCAACGTGCAAGACGGGATTGGCGTCACGATAGCGTAGCCTTCACGGGCAAGCTTGGCCAACTTTGGCATGTTCTTTTCTTTGTTAGCCGCCACGGCATCTAGATCGCCGAGTTCCAGCTTGGGCATACCACAGCAGGCTTCTTTCTCGACCAAAACGTAAGGAATCTCGTTGTGGTTGAGAATTGCCAACAAGTCCTGACCGATACCAGGCTCGTTGTAGTTGATGTAGCAAGTCGAGAAAATGGCCACTTTACCTTGCGTACGGTCACCGTTGCGCACCGGCCAGGCGGCTGACTTCTCAGCAATTTGAGGGAAGGTTTTCTTGGCGTACTCAGGGATCCACGCGTTTTTATCAACGCCCAATGTGGATTCCATGACTGATCGCATCGCCTTGGTTTTATTCAAAGCATTGACTGACTCTGTCACGATTGGGATGCCGGCAAACTTACCCATGGTATCGGTTGACGACAACAGCTTGTCGCGCATCGTGGTCTCACCTTTCTTGAACTTGACGGCTTTGGCACGCAACATCAAGTGTGGAAAGTCCAAGTCAAAGGGGTGTGGTGGGACGTAAGGGCATTTCGTCATGTAACAGACGTCACACAAAAAGCACTGGTCTACGACTTTGACATAATCGGCCTTGTCGATGCCGTGAACTTCGCCGTCTTCGGTCTCATCGAGGAGATCAAAAAGGGCTGGAAACGAACCACACAAGGAAACACAACGACGGCAGCCGTGACAAATGTCGAATGCGCGCTCGAGTTCCGCGTTGAGCTTCGCTTCGTCGTAAAAGTCAGGATTGTTCCAATCCAATGGGTGCCGTGTCGGGGCTTCTAAATTGCCTTCGCGTGTGGACATGTGCCGCTTCCTTGATGGTGTTCTTCAGTCGGGGGGGGTAAAACATACGCGTTTAAAGCGTAGCGTGCCCCGAAGCAACGAGCGCGGGGCACGCATCCGACTGTTTCAGTCGGTTAATACGGGGTACTTATTCGACGACTGTGTCGAGGGCTTTCTGAAAACGGTTGGCGTGTGAGCGCTCGGCTTTTGCCAAGGTCTCAAACCAATCAGCGATCTCATCAAAACCTTCTTCACGAGCGGTCTTGGCCATGCCTGGGTACATGTCGGTGTACTCGTGCGTTTCGCCAGCAACTGCTGTCTTCAAATTGTCCGTTGTCGAACCAAATGGCATACCAGTTGCTGGATCGCCCGCGGCTTCGAGGAACTCGAGGTGGCCGTGTGCGTGACCTGTTTCGCCTTCAGCAGTCGAACGGAACAGTGATGCGACATCATTCTGACCTTCAATGTCAGCTTTGTTCGCGAAATACAAATAGCGGCGGTTAGCTTGTGACTCACCGGCGAAAGCCTCTTTCAGACAGGCTTCAGTCTTGGAACCTTTGAGATGCATAATGACTCCTAGCGGTTAGAAGAAAATCGAACTATCAATTGACCAAAATTTGTCGATCAACGATGCTCTGAACGCAGTTTAGGGGAGCCGTGCGAATTATAAAAATCATTTTTAACTACGAAGTCGATAGAAGAATTCAATCGCTTGA
>JAFMCG010000019.1 GCA_017857895.1 Burkholderiaceae bacterium
TGGTTTAGGGTCTGCTCGCGCTCATCATTTCCACCGCCAAGGCCAGCACCACGCTGACGACCGACAGCATCAATTTCATCGATAAAGATGATGCAAGGGGCATGCTTTTTGGCATTCTCAAACATGTCACGCACACGCGCTGCACCGACACCGACAAACATTTCGACAAAATCAGAACCCGCGATGCTAAAGAAAGGCACTTTTGCTTCGCCTGCGATGGCACGTGCCAGCAGTGTTTTACCTGTGCCAGGCGAACCAACCATCAAAACACCCCGAGGGATGCGTCCACCCAAGGTCTGAAACTTGGTCGGGTCGCGTAAGAAATCAACCAATTCCTGGACTTCTTCTTTGGCCTCATCACAACCCGCCACGTCAGCAAAAGTCGTGTTGTTGGTGCTTTCATCAAGCATACGGGCTTTGGATTTACCAAAACTAAACGCGCCACCTTTGCCACCACCTTGCATTTGGCGCATGAAAAAGATGTACAAGCCGATTAACAAAAGCATCGGGAACCAAGACACAAAGATGCTCATGAGAAGCGACGGCTCTTCACGAGCCTTGCCTGACACTTGGACACCCGCTTTCAGCAAATCAGACACCATCCAAATGTCACTTGGTGAAGTGATTGTGTAAGGACGGCCAGAATCAGGCGTGACATGCAACACATCGCCCTGAATGTCGACTTTGCGGATTTTGCCCGCTGTCGCGTCATTCATGAACTCGGTGTAAGTCACTGCGTCATTCGCAGCAGGGCGACTATCAAACTGTTTAAAAACAGTAAAGAGGACCAGTGCGATAACCATCCACACGGCAATTTTAGAGAACGAACTGTTCACGGCCTATCTCCCACTGGACATGCTTGACCCTTTGACCATACAAAGAGCCATTCACTGATTCTGATCAACATGATTAAGTTTACCTGCTTTGCAGGTCCCAAAAGACTATATCAATCGGTACTTAACGGATATTAAGAAACAACTATGACGACAAAACAAAAAAACTATCGCCTAGAACTGCTTTTAACAATGGGCCCAACAAAAAAGGTCCCAAGTTACTTAAGGCCCCTGGCAACCAAAAAAGTTTCTGATGATTTGTCCCGAGACGCTTTCGGCTTGCGTTCTACCACGCGTTTGAACTGGCGCTTGAGCCCTTCTACGATTTGTGAAAACCCACTGCCATGGAACGCTTTAACGATCAGGGCCCCTTCGGGCTTGAGATGATCAACCGCGAACGCTTGGGCAATTTCACACAAATGACCGATTCGAGCCGAATCCGCACTACTGACCCCTGATAAGTTGGGGGCCATATCCGAAATCACAAGGTCTACCGGCTGCCCTTTTAACTGGGCCGACAGCGCCGCCAACACGCTGTCTTCTTGAAAGTCACCTAGCATGAACGTCACGCCCTCAACGGGATCCATCGGCAAAATATCCAGGGCAATGACCTGGCCATTGATGACACCATCACGCCCGAGCATCCGCTCGCGGGCCACTTGACACCAACTGCCAGGCGCTGACCCAAGGTCAACCACTCGGTCACCCGGCCTAAGTAAGCGCTCTGTGTCCAAAATTTCAATTAATTTGAACGCCGCACGGGCTCGATAACCCTTTTGTTGGGCTAATTTAACGTAAGGGTCATTAATATGTTGCATGACCCACTCTTTTGAAAATTTCTTTTTCGCCATTCCCGTACAATCTCATGATGTCGATAACAAAGCCCAACCCCGCTCTTTCGAGCCAAGCCCGTAGCGCACTGCGCGCGGCCGCCCATCCCTTGCGTCCAGTGGTCATGGTCGGTGACTCTGGCCTGTCGCCAGCGGTGCTCAAAGAAATTGAGGTTGCGCTGTCGGCGCACGAACTGATTAAGATTCGCGTCAGCGGTAAAGAGCGCGCAGACAGAGATAGTATGCTGGAAACGATCTGCTACCAGCTCGGCTGCGTTTCAGTCGCTCATTTGGGTAAGATATTCATTGTGTACCGAGTTGGCAAAAAGCCCGCTTTTAGTGAACAAACTGGCGTCATTGTGATGCCACCCAAACGCAAACCCAGCGAGCCGCACACACCCAAGAAAATGGCGGCCCTTGGTAAAAGGGTCAAGAAGAAATCACGCCCAGCGGTTAAAGCCGTCGATCCCAGTAAGCCCTCAGCGATTCGGGCATTCTCCGCTGAAAAGTCTGAACGCTCAGCCACCAAACGCGCCACCCGACCCGCACGCGCTGCCAGCACAACCGCTAGGCCCGCCAGAAAAAGTGCGCTTTCTTTGCGCGCCGGCGCTCGCCGCGGCTTGAATAAATAATCACTTTGATTCGCAGGCAAGCCCTTCGGGTTACCTGCCATATCCAACTCAGCGGTAGCTGACCTCTAAAATTTCGAACTCTTTGGCACCTGAAGGTGCCTTGACCTCGACAACATCACCTTCAGACTTGCCAATCAGCGCCCGAGCAACAGGGCTTGAAACCGAAATTAAGTTTTGTTTGATGTCCGCTTCTAAATCACCCACGATCTGGTAGACCACCTTTTCACCATTCTCGAGATCTTCGATCTTGACCGTTGCCCCGAACACTACCCGGCCATCAGCCTCAAGCTCAGTTGGTTCAATGAGTTGCGCGTTCGACAAAACACCATCCAACTCACCAATTCGAGCTTCCACGAAACCCTGCCGCTCGCGCGCCGCGTCGTATTCAGCGTTTTCTGAAAGGTCGCCTTGTGCCCTCGCTTCAGCAATTGCCTCAATCACGGCCGGACGTTCGACGTGCTTGAGTTGGTGAAGTTCTTCTCGCAGGCGTTGAGCACCTTTAACGGTCAATGGAATACCAGACATAACAAATCCTAAAAAACAAAACCCCGGGTCGACAGTGATCCGGGGCACAACATAAGCCATATTTTGTGGGAAGTTGTGAGACTTTGCAAGTGGTTAACTTGTGCCACCAGAAAATCCATCACGCGGCTTGGGTTGCGCTGAAGCAAAAGGTCAGGCCGCCATAGAAATGCCCAAATAACGCTGACACAGCTCGGTTTGCGCACTGAGTTCGCTCATTGCCCCCTCAAATCGCACACTCCCCTGCTCCAGTAAATAGGTACGGTCACTGACGGCTTGGGCAAAACCCAAGTTTTGTTCTGACAACAACAAACTCACGCCCTGAGCCTTGAGCGTCATGACCATTGCTTGCATTTGATCCACGATCACCGGCGCCACCCCTTCTGAGGGTTCATCGAGCAACAAAACCAACGGGTTGCCCATCAAGGTGCGCGCAACGGATAGCATTTGTTGCTCACCACCGCTCATTTGCGAGGCCCGATGATCACGGCGTTGAGCCAAATTTGGAAACAAATCAAACAAACGCTCAGGAGCCCAGACGGGGCCAGGGGCACCGTCTGGCCAATGGTGCATTGGTCGCTGGGCCACCAGCAAGTTTTCCATGACAGTCAGATCAGTGAAAATTCGCCTGTCCTGGAGCACGTACCCGACCCCCAATCGGGCCATCCGATAGGGGGGCAAGAGCCCAACCGGTTGGCCAAACAAATCAAGTTGCATTTGCCGGCGTTCAAGCAGCCCCATCACGGCTTTGAGTAAAGTGCTTTTGCCTGCACCATTGCGCCCCATCAAAGCCACGACTTCACCGCGATTGACTGTCAAATCAACCTCAAACAACACTTGAGCCATGCCATACCAAGCGTTTAGACCTTGGACTGTTAGCACCGGGTTCATGGCGCCCCCTTTAGCGCTGCCGTACCCACTACGGGGCGCTGGCGGCCAAAATACACCGCCTGCACCTGTTCGTTTGACTGGATTTCGGCTGGTGTGCCCTGTGCGATCAAGCGCCCCTGGGCCATGACCAATATGCGATCCGCGTAGCCAAACACCACATCCATGCTGTGTTCAGTGAACAAAACCCCAATGCGCTGTCGCTTGGCTAACGCATGGGTGAGTGTCATGAGCGCTTGGCGTTCAGCCGGTGCCATACCCGCGGTCGGTTCATCCATCAATAGCCAGCGCGGTGCGCTCGCCAAGGCCAAAGCCAATTCAACCCGTTTGACGTCCGCATAAGCCAAAGCCTGACAGCTCTGGTGAGCCATTTCAGCTAATCCCACTTGCTCAATCAGTGCCAGCGCCTCTACCCGTTTGTACCCTGTGACTTTTGACCACAAGTCAAAAAAACGACGGTCTCGGGACATCAGCACGGTTTGGACATTCTCCAACACACTCATTGAACCAAACACAGCGGCCGTTTGAAAGGTGCGACCAACACCCGAACGCCAAATCTGTTGTGGTGTGCACCCAACCAGAGACCGACCCTCCAAACGGATGTCACCTGAATCAGGTGGCAATTGCCCGTTGATGACATTGAAAGTCGTTGACTTACCCGCCCCGTTGGGTCCAATCAAAGCCACTAACTCACCGGGCGCGACCACAAATGTCACCTCATCGACAGCTTTCACCCCACCGAATGACTTATGGACCTGGTGAACAACCAAATGCGTCATGCCGGCTTACCCGTAAAACGCCATTTCAAGCGATCAACAAGCCAAACGGCATAGCCCGCGATGCCTTGCGGAAACAACAAGACCAGTAACAAAATAATGGCACCCAGCGTTGCACGCCAGTAATCGGTGTACTGCGACACTGCATCATGCAGCCCGACAAAAGCAGCCGCCCCAACCACTGGACCCGCCAAGGTTTGTACCCCGCCAAGCAACACCATCACCAGGCCATCAATCGAACGTGCCACACCCAAGACGTCGGGCGAAATACTGCCCTTAGAAAAGGCAAACAAAGCGCCCGCCAACCCTGCCACCGTGCCCGCCACCACAAACGCCATCCACTGAATGCGATGCACGTCAATACCCACGGCCTGAGCGCGCAGCGCCGAATCACGCCCTGCTCTTAGCGCATAACCGAACGCAGAAAATAGGCCACGCCTAAGCACCCACAGACCAATCAACAAGCAAGCCAAGGCGAGCCAATAATAGGCACGATCACTTTCCAGCCACGGGCTAGGCCAAAGCCCAGTAATCCCATTACTGCCACCCGTGACCGCATCCCACTGAAAAGCAATGGCCCAGACAATCTGCGCGAAGGCCAAGGTCAACATAGCCAGGTACACCCCCGACAACCGGACACTGAACCAACCAAACAGCAATGCGCCTGCCGTCGCAGCCAATGGCGCCAGCACCAATGCCAGCGGCATCGGTAAGGAAAGGCCAGTCACCAACAAAGCAGCCCCATAGGCGCCCAAACCAAAATAGGCGGCATGTCCAAAAGAATGCAACCCCCCTGGTCCCATGATGAAATGCAAACTCGCGGCAAATAGCACTGCAATCAAAATATCGATCGACAGCACCAGCGCGTAAGGGAAAGCTTGGTCGACCACTGGCAAAGCCACCAGAAACAAAATCAATACCAAGCTCATTAACCGTTGCCAGCGGCCCGGTGAAAGCAACGGCGCTTCGGGCGTGGTGTGCGCCGAAGCCGTCTGTGGGCGACCGAACAAGCCCCAAGGCCGCCATATCAGCACTGCCGCCATCACCAAAAACTCAGCCACGAGGGTGAGTTTTGGGAAAGCGAACTCAATCCCAAACAAGGTCACAATCCCAAACCAGATACAGGTGGCTTTGATCACGGACACCAAAATCGCCGCCACAAAAGCACCACTCAACGAGCCCAAGCCGCCGACCACCACCACCACGAATGCCGAACCGAGAATGGACAAGTCAAGCTCTAAGCTCGCGGGCTCACGCGGCAGCTGCAAAGCCCCACCGAAACCAGCCAAAGCCGTGCCCAATGCAAATACCGCGGTGAACAGCCAAGCCTGATTGACACCGAGGGCGCCAATCATGTCACGGTCTTGAGTCGCTGCTCGCACCGACAGCCCCCAGCGGGTACGCTTGAGTAACTGCGACAACCCCATCAAAACCAGCGGTCCCATGGCCAGCAGAAAAAGATCATAGGTCGGAAACGCACGACCCCAAATCATCACAGCGCCCTCCAAGCCCGGCGCGCGTGGCCCCAAAAGCTCCTCTGGGCCCCATGTCCAGAGGGCCAGATCTTTAATCACCAAAACCAAAGCAAAGGTTGCTAGCAGCTGAAACAACTCAGGTGAGCGATAAATTCGGCGCAACAGCAATATTTCTACAAGCGCGCCACTCAAACCAACCAAGACGGCCGCCACCACAACACCAACCCAGAAACCCGCCCCACCAAATACTGGTATCAACCAACCGACGGTGCTGTAAGCCACATAAATGCCGAGCATAAAAAAAGAGCCATGTGCAAAATTAACAATGCGCGTGACACCAAAGATAAGCGATAAACCAACCGACACCAAAAACAACGAAGATGCGCTAGCCAAGCCGTTTAAGATTTGCAGCGTAAAACTGGCTAGATCATCCACCGGTGAGTTTGCCTTTAATTGCTATTGAAGCGGTCGCAAGAATTGAACCTGATTGGCAGGCGGTAAAACGTCAACGCCATCAATGTAGCGAAACCCTTGCATCACCCCCTGACCATCGACGCGTGCGGTTCGCCCCACAAAGCTGCCCATGGTGGATTGCTGGTCTTCTGGGCGGTATGTGATCATGCCGAAAGGCGTGTTAACCGTCAGGCCTCGAAACGCTTCAACCAGCTTTTCGGTGTCCACACTGCCCGCTTTTTTAATACCTGCTGCCAATGAAGCAATCGTGGCATAACCGACCACAGAACCCAAACGCGGATAATCGTCAAATTTGGCTTGGTATGCCTTCAAAAACGCCTCATGCTCGGGCGTCTCGATACCGTACCAAGGGTAGCCTGTGACCAACCAACCCTCGGGCGTCTCCGCTTTCAAAGGATCCAAATACTCAGGTTCACCGGTCAGCAAACTAACCACCTCGACGTTATTAAACAAACCGCGTGTATTGCCCTCGCGCACAAACTTAGCCAAATCAGCAGCAAATAGCATATTGAAAATCGCATCAGGCTTGGCATCACCCAAAGCTTGCACCACGCTGCCGGCGTCAACTTTGCCCAAAGGAGCAGCCTGCTCAGCCACGAATTCAATGCCAGGCTGGGCCTCGAGCATGAGCTTTTTAAAGGTTTCGATACCCGACTGCCCATACTCGTAGTTGGGGTAGACCAGCGCCCAACGTTTTTTATTCATGGCCACCGCTTCAGGCACCAACATGGCCACTTGCATGTAGGTTGATGGCCGAAGCCGGAAAGTGTAGCGGTTGCCGTTATCCCAAACCAACTTGTCAGTCAGTGGCTCACTGGCCAAAAAGAAAACCTTTTTTTGCTTGGCAAAGTCACTGACGGCCAGGCCGATGTGAGACAAGAACGTTCCTGCCAACACATCGACCCGGTCGCGCGTTAAGAGCGCTTGTGCCACTCTTACGGCATCGCCTGGATTGGCACTGTCATCTCGGGTAATCAAGGTCAAAGGCCGTCCCAATACTCCGCCGGCGGCATTAATTTCATCGAGCGCCAACGCCATGCCTTTTTTGTACGGCTCTAGAAACGCCGGCAAGGCTTTATAGCTATTGATTTCACCGATTTTGATCGGCTCTTGTGCCCAACTCGTGCCAACAGTCAACGCTGATAGAAAAGCCGCTGCGTGTCGCACTGTTAATTTGACTTTCACTTGATCTTTCCCCTTGTGGCCATCCCTCTGACGCTGACAAGCTGTCAGTCAGCGGTTAAAGTGGCACCTCAGTAACCTGTTGTTTATTGATGCCATGCCACCAGTGCATTAAATGTAGTGAATACTACATTTAATGCAGACTATAGACGAAGTACGCGACCAACGCAAGGCTGCGGTTGAACACGCCTGCGTTGTTTTTAATTTTGGAACAATGCCATGAGTGCTTTTAACGAAGAGCGGGTTCTCACCGTTCACCACTGGACGGATAGTCTTTTTTCTTTCACCACCACCCGAGACCCTTCTTTGCGCTTTAGCAATGGTCATTTCACCATGATTGGCCTTCGTCTAGATGGCAAACCACTGCTGCGTGCCTACAGCATTGCCAGCGCCAATTATGAAGAACACCTCGAGTTTTTAAGCATCAAAGTGCCTGATGGTCCACTGACTTCACGCCTGCAGCACATCAAACCTGGCGACACGGTGGTCGTCGGCAGAAAACCCACTGGCACGCTTTTGATTGACTACCTTTTACCGGGTAAGCGCCTTTACTTGCTCGGTACGGGCACTGGCTTAGCACCGTACTTAAGCATTGTGCGCGACCCTGAAACCTATGAAAAGTTCGAAGAAGTCATCGTGGTGCACGGTGTGCGCGAAGTCAAAGAACTGGCTTATCGCAAATTCTTGACAGAAACACTACTCGAGCATGAATTCTTGGGTGACATGGCTAAGCAGCAATTGCGCTATTACCCTACCGTGACGCGCGAAGCGTTTGAGCACCAAGGCCGGATCACAGACCTGATCGAATCAGGCAAACTGTTTCAAGACTTGGGCACGCCTGCGCTTGATCCCGCCGTGGACCGCGTGATGATTTGCGGCAGCCCTGCGGTTTTGCGCGATTTGAAATCGATGTTCGAGCAGCGTCAGTTCAAAGAGGGCAACACCTCTATACCTGGCGATTTTGTGATAGAACGCGCATTCGCTGAGCAGTGACGCAAAGAACCCGGCGCCCGGCGCACCAGGCCCGCGCCCAAGCTACTCAGCAAAGCCTGCTAGAAGCGGCCATTGCGGTGTTTTCGACCCACGGCTTGCACGGTGGTAGCGTTTCTCGTATTGCTGAACTGGCACAGTCGCATGACCGGATGATTTACTACTACTTTGGCAACAAAGAGGGATTATTCATTGCTGCCCTTGAAGAAATCTACCGGCGCTACAACGAAGCTGAGGCAGCTGTCATTCTTGACACCACGAACCCAACCAAAGCGCTGACCCATGCGATTGAGTTTTTTGTGCGCTACTTTCGCGACCACCCCGAATTTGTCACGGTGCTCAACAGCGAAAACTTGTACCGTGGCAAACACATCAGCCAGTCTTTACTGGCCAGCCAATTCTCAAAACCTGCCATTGGCTTGGTTGACCAAGCACTGAGCCTAGGCAAGCAGCAAGGTGTGTTTCGAGCCGAGGTCCAATCACGCGATGTTTATTTGATGATTTCCGCCATGGGTTACTTCTACCAATCCAACCAGTACACGTTATCGGCTTTCTTGGGCGAAACGCTGAACGCACCCAAGTCCTATGAGCACTGGGAATCATTTGTCGTCGATGCGGTCTTACGCACGGTAAGCCATACAAACCCCTATTCAACGAAAGAAGCACCCCAATCATCATGAGCACCACAGAAATCTTGATCGTTAGGCATGGCCAAACCCCATGGAACGTTGAACGGCGTATTCAAGGCTGGCGTGATATCGAACTCAATGACAATGGTCGCGCCCAAGCCGATGCTTTGGCCAAACACTTGAACCACCAATACAGCCACCAAAAACAGACCATCGATGCGGTGTATAGCAGTGACCTCTTGCGCGCAAAACAGACCGCTCAAGTCGTCGCAAACGCACTGGCCCTACCCCTAACTCTCATTGAAGGTGTACGCGAGCGAAACTATGGTGTGCTCGAAGGCATTGCCTTTGACCGCATGCATGAGCACGCCCCTGATCTCGCCAAAGTATGGGCTGAACGCCACCCCGACGGTGTGATTCCTGACGGTGAAACATTGCGACAGGTCCATCAGCGTGTCACTGACAGCCTGCACAAGGTCGCGGCTCAACATCCGGGGGAACGCGTGGTGGTGGTGACCCACGGCGGCGCCATGGACATCATTTGGCGCCAGGCGATGGGCATCGACTTGCAGACCCCCAGAAAAGCCATATTGCTCAACGCCAGTGTCAACCGCATTTCGCTGACACCTGTCCCACCGACTTTCAAGTGGTCAATGGTGGAATGGGGCAATGTCGATCATTTGAGCAACAGCGACAACGATCTCGGGCACTGAGCCACAACAAGATCCAGTGCTTTCTAACTTCATCAGGACTCGTTACGCGGTTTTCTTGGCGCATTGACCGCTAATCGATCATAGAGGGCGTTGGGCAATATGCGCATCAACCGTGAAACGATAGCCATTTGCCATGGAATAACCGCATAGCGTCGCTTGTCACCGATGACGCGAGCCGCTCGTGCCGCAAAGACGTCGGCTGACAACAAAAACGGCATTCGGTAGGGGTTTTTTGCGGTCATCTCGCTTCGGACATATCCTGGCGCAATGGTGACGACCGACACCCCGTGTGGCTTCAACTCGAGGCGCAAACTCTCGCAGTAGGTGGTCACCGCTGCTTTCGAAGCGCTGTAGGCACCAGCACCAGGCAGACCTCGTACACCGGCCACACTAGAAATGCCCACGAGCGTTCCTGAACGCCGCTCGGACATGCCCGCAATAAAGGGCTCAAAGGTGGCCATGGTGGCCATCACATTGACAGCGAAGATGCGCTCGAAGACCTCAAAGTCTGCAACCGTTTCCGTCAAGGTGCCCGCACTGACACCAGCGCTAGCAATCACCACATCCACAGCACCGACTGCCGCTTCAAATTCACGCGCAGCCTGATGCAGTGCGCCACGGTCGAGCACATCCAAAACGTACGAATAATGTTGTCCAGGCAATGCCTCAACGAGTTGCGCCAAGCGCTCGCCTCGCCTAGCCACCAATCCCAAGGTGTGACCGGCACGGGCATAATGCCAAGCCAAGGCTTGCCCTATCCCGCTACTGGCACCGGTGATAAAGACAGCCATGGTCGTACCCCGCGCCTTAGCGCTTCAATGAAGCATGCAGGTCCTGCAAAGCGTAAACCTGTAGCCCTCGGCCCTGGCGCAAATAATGCATGCCTTCAACGGCTGCCCAAGCACCCGAGATGGTGGTGTAGTAGGTCACCCGATTGGCAAGGGCCTGTGTTCGGATAGCACGCGAGTCCGAGATGGCATTGCGCCGCTCTTGAACCGTGTTGATGACCAATGCCACCTCACCATTCTTGAGCAAATCAACCACGTTCGGACGACCCTCAGCCACTTTGTTCACAGCCACCGCCGGAAGACCAGCCTTGATGATGGCGGCTGCTGTACCACGCGTGGCAGAAAGCTTAAACCCAAGCTCATGCAAGCGGGCAGCCACTTCAATGGCGCGAGGCTTGTCTTCGTCTTTGACGCTGATAAAGACCGTGCCCGACTCAGGTAAATTAACGCTGGCTGCCAATTGCGACTTCACAAACGCCTCACCAAAACTCTCACCAACACCCATCACTTCACCGGTAGACTTCATTTCAGGGCCAAGAATGGTATCGACACCCGGAAATTTCGAGAATGGGAACACCGCCTCTTTGACTGAGAAAAAGTGCGGCACCACCTCAGCACCCAAACCTTGGTCGTCAAAAGAGAGACCAGCCATGGCGCGAGCAGCGATTTTGGCGAGTGGCAAACCCGTTGCTTTCGAGACAAACGGCACCGTGCGTGACGCACGCGGATTGACTTCCAACACATAAACATCACCGTCTTGGACCGCAAACTGAACGTTCATCAAACCCCGAACGTTCAGCGCCTTGGCCATCAAGGCGGTCTGACGCTTGATTTCTTCAATCACATCGGTCTGAAGCGAGTACGGTGGCAAACAACACGCTGAATCACCCGAATGCACACCCGCTTGCTCAATGTGCTCCATCACGCCGCCAATAAACACGCGATGTCCGTCATACAAACAATCCACATCGACTTCGATGGCGTGATTCAAAAAATGGTCCAAAAGTACTGGCGAGTCATTGCTGACTTTGACGGCCTCCCGCATGTAGCGCTCAAGGTCTGTCTGTTCATGAACAATTTCCATCGCCCGACCGCCCAGCACGTAGCTCGGACGCACAACCAGCGGGTAACCGATTTCTTGCGCGTGGGCCAAGGCCTCACTTTCAGTGCGGGCTGTGCGATTGGCGGGTTGACGCAAACCCAGCTTGTGCAACAACTTTTGGAAGCGCTCACGGTCTTCGGCCATGTCTATGGACTCTGGGCTTGTGCCAATAATCGGCACGCCGTTGGCTTCCAAATCACGGGCCAGTTTTAACGGCGTTTGACCACCATATTGAACAATCATGCCCACGGGCTTTTCAATGTGAACAATCTCAAGCACGTCTTCAAGCGTCAGTGGTTCAAAGTACAGGCGATCTGATGTGTCGTAATCCGTCGATACTGTCTCTGGATTGCAGTTAACCATGATGGTTTCATAGCCATCATCGCGCAACGCCAAGGACGCGTGAACACAACAATAGTCAAACTCAATGCCTTGGCCGATACGGTTTGGGCCACCGCCAAGAACGATGATTTTTTTGCGGTTGGTGGGCTCGGCCTCACACTCTTCTTCGTAGGTGGAATAAAGATAAGCCGTGTCCGTTGCGAACTCAGCCGCACAAGTATCCACACGCTTGAAGACTGGACGCACGTTAAATTGGTGCCGGCGCTTGCGAACTTCAGACTCGTTGGTATCAAGCAAAAAAGCCAGCCTCCGATCAGAAAACCCCCGTCGCTTAAGTTGCAGCATCGTTGATGCATCGAGATCAGAAAGCGTCTTTTGTTCTAGCGCTAGCTCAATATCAACGATCTCTTTGATCTGCGCCAGAAACCATGGATCGATTTTGGTGAGGTCGTGCACTTGATCAAGGGTGAAACCTTGCGCAAACGCATCACCAACATACCAAATACGTTCTGGACCCGGCTCGCCCAACTCAACCTGAATGGTCTCGTGGTCAACTGTTTTTTGGTTTAAGCCGTCGACACCCACTTCTAGGCCACGCATGGCTTTCTGCAAAGACTCTTGGAAAGTACGACCAATCGCCATGACCTCACCCACCGACTTCATCTGCGTGGTCAATCGGGCATCAGCTTGTGGAAACTTTTCAAACGCAAAACGGGGAATCTTGGTGACCACGTAATCAATGGTGGGCTCAAATGACGCTGGCGTGGCGCCACCAGTGATTTCGTTTTGCAGCTCATCAAGGGTGTAACCCACGGCCAAGCGCGCTGCCACTTTGGCAATCGGAAATCCTGTGGCCTTAGAAGCCAAGGCCGATGAGCGCGACACGCGAGGGTTCATCTCAATCACAATCAAACGCCCGTCGCGTGGATTGAGCGCGAACTGCACGTTCGAGCCACCCGTATCCACCCCGATTTCGCGCAACACCGCGATCGAAGCATCACGCATGATCTGGTATTCCTTGTCCGTCAGCGTCTGCGCTGGCGCAACGGTGATCGAGTCACCCGTGTGCACGCCCATCGGATCTAAGTTTTCAATGGAGCAGACGATAATGCAATTGTCAGCGTGGTCACGGACCACTTCCATTTCAAACTCTTTCCAGCCGAGCAAAGACTCTTCGATCAACAACTCGTTGGTGGGCGAAGCTTCTAGGCCACGCCGGCAAATCGTCTCAAACTCTTCAGCGTTGTAAGCAATACCACCACCCGACCCACCAAGCGTAAAACTTGGACGAATCACCATGGGGAACCCCATGCTGCCCGTTTCTTCAGCAATGCGTCGCTGGACAAGAAGTGCCTCTTCTAAGGTGTGCGCCACACCTGACTTAGCAGACTCCAATCCGATGGCTGACATGGCCATTTTGAATTTCTGCCGGTCTTCAGCTTTTTCGATCGCAGCCGCATTGGCGCCAATCAACTCAACACCAAAACGCTGCAAAATGCCGCGCTGATCAAGGTCTAACGCACAATTCAAAGCCGTTTGCCCGCCCATGGTGGGCAGTAGCGCATCTGGCCTTTCTTTCTCAATGATTTTTTCAACCACTTCCCAAGTGATGGGCTCGATGTAGGTGACATCTGCCGTCTCGGGATCGGTCATGATAGTGGCTGGGTTGCTATTGACCAGTATGGTTCGGTAGCCCTCAGCTTTGAGGGCTTTGCAGGCTTGTGCACCTGAATAATCAAACTCGCATGCCTGCCCAATGATGATAGGGCCCGCGCCAATGATGAGAATGCTTTTTATGTCAGTACGTTTGGGCATAGTATCTTCAGTTTTGTGGTGCGTTGGCCATAAGGCCCATGAATTTATCGAACAACACGACAATGTCGCGCGGACCGGGACTGGCCTCGGGATGCCCTTGGAAACAAAAGGCTGGCCGATCGATCAGCTCAAAGCCTTGCAAGGTGCCATCGAACAAAGAGACATGCGTTACGCGCGCATTGGAAGGTAATGTCTTGGCATCAACCGCAAACCCGTGATTTTGTGCCGTGATAAAGACTCGGCCAGTGGCCAAGTCATGAACGGGATGGTTTGAGCCGTGATGTCCGGTTTTCAGCTTCACCGTGCTAGCACCAACAGCCAAACCCATGATTTGGTGACCAAGGCAAATCCCGAAGGTCGGGATTTTTTTGTTGAGAAAAACGCGAGTGGCCTCAATCGCGTAGTCACACGGATCAGGGTCGCCCGGGCCGTTTGATAAAAACACCCCATCAGGCTTCATCGCCAGTACTTGATCAGCCGTGGTCTGCGCCGGCACCACCGTGACACGGCAACCGCGTTCAATCATTAACCTGAGGATATTATGTTTCACGCCAAAGTCGTACGCCACGACATGTGGACCATCAGCCGACCCCGTGCCATGCCCACTGCCCAGTTGCCAAGTCGAACCGACCCAGTCATGCTGCGTCATGGTTGAAACCGTTTTGGCGAGATCTTGACCCGCCATACCGGCAAACTGCTGTACCAAAGTGAGCGCTTGGTCAGCATCGTCACCGGCCAAAATACAAGCGCCTTGCGCGCCCTTCTCTCGCAAGATGCGCGTCAACTTTCGCGTGTCGATACCAGCAATTGCCACGACACCCTGGGCATTTAAGTACTCAGGCAGTGTTTGGGTTGACCTGAAATTCGACACGCGCAAGGCGCAGTCCCGAATCACCAAACCCGCGGCATGCACTTTACTGGACTCAACGTCTTCGTCGTTGATGCCTGTGTTGCCGATGTGGGGGTAAGTCAAGGTGACAATTTGGCCGCTGTAGCTCGGATCGGTCAGGATTTCCTGATAACCCGTCATGGCGGTGTTAAAAACAATCTCGGCCACACTGTGGCCATTGGCGCCAATAGACTGGCCTCGGAAGATAGTTCCGTCTGCCAAGGCTAGAATGGCGGGAGGATGTTGGTTAACATCCCCGGGAAAGAGAAATGGCAGCACGCTTATGAACCCCGGTCTTAGAATCAGTATGCAAACCTTGGAAGTATAACGCCGATGTCCACTTTGCTCGACGCTCTCAAACAAAACACCACTGTTGTGGCCGATACCGGCGATTTTGAAGGCATGCGTCGCTTCAAGCCCACAGATGCCACCACCAACCCCTCGCTTATTCTGAAGGCGGTTCAACTCCCAGCTTACCAGGGCCTGCTTGCCAGTAGCGTCAGTCGCGCGCCCGCCGGTCAAACCGAGGCCGTGGTTGACCAACTTTTGGTTGCCTTTGGCACGGAAATCTTAAAAATAGTGCCTGGACGCGTCTCGACTGAAGTCGATGCCCGCTTGTCGTTTGATACCCAAGCCACCGTTGAGCGAGCCCGGCGCTTGATCGATCTGTACGGCCAAGCGGGCATTGACCCAAAACGCGTCTTGATTAAGATAGCCGCCACTTGGGAAGGCATTGCCGCGGCTCAAATCCTTGAAAAACAGGGCATCCACTGCAATCTAACGCTATTGTTCAGCCTGACCCAAGCAATAGCTTGTGCTGACGCGGGCGTAACCCTGATATCACCTTTTGTGGGTCGTATTTACGACTGGCACAAAAAAACCGCTGGCAGTGCCTGGGACGAAGCGGCCAATAGTGGCTCCAACGACCCTGGCGTGCAGTCGGTCGCTCGAATCTACAGCTACTACAAAACACACGGCATCAATACAGAAATCATGGGTGCAAGCTTCAGAAACAGTGGCCAAATCTTAGCGCTCGCCGGCTGCGACCTTTTAACCATTAGTCCTGACTTATTGGCAGCGCTCGAAAGCACCGAAGGCACGGTAGACGCCCGTTTAACGGCCGACTTTGCCCGTGCCCAAGCCACACCGGCGTTAGCGCTTAACGAGTCGAGCTTCCGATTCATGATGAACGAAGACGCCATGGCCCAAGACAAACTCGCCGAGGGCATTCGCGTTTTTGTCAACGACGCCAAAAAACTAGACACTTTATTGGTATAGCCGGCCCCACCACCGCCTCTCATCGGGTTACCTTACTTGGAGATCGACAGCATGCAAACCGTTGGTTTTATTGGCCTAGGCAAGATGGGAGCGCCCATGGCGTTAAACCTTCTGAAAGCAGGTTTTGCGGTTCAGGTTTTTGACCGCCTCAGTGACTTGGCTGACCCCATCGTGCGCGCTGGCGCGACGAACCACAACAATGCCCACAGCGCTAGCGTCAATGCCGACATCATGATCAGTATGTTGCCTGCGAGTGAACACGTTGAATCGCTCTATTTGGGTGCGACAGGACTTTTACAACACCTGACACCCGGTACGCTCATAATCGACTGCAGCACGATCGCGCCAGCGAGCGCTAGGCGATTACATGACGCTGCTGATGGGTTGGGTTTGGCGGCACTTGATGCACCGGTCTCTGGTGGTACCACTGGCGCTCAAGCCGGCACGCTGACCTTTATCGTCGGGGGACTGGCAACCAATCTTCAAAGGGCACGACCGGTTCTTAACGCCATGGGTAAAAACATTTTTCATGCTGGCGATGCTGGCGCAGGACAAACCGCCAAAATCGCCAACAACATGATGCTCGGCATCATGATGGTGGGCACCGCTGAGGCTTTAAGCCTAGGTGTGGCCAACGGCCTGGACCCCAAAGTACTCTCTGAAATCATGACGCTCAGCTCAGGCCAAAACTGGGCTTTAGACCACAAAAACCCGTGGCCTGGCCTCAACACGAATATGCCTGCAGCCAATGGTTATCAAGGCGGCTTTTCGGTGGATCACATGCTCAAGGACTTGGGCTTAGCCGCACTGACTGCCTTGCAAAGTGGCCGGGCCACCCCAATGGGCGAATTAGCTCGCAACCTTTTTGCGTTGCACGCGCAACAAGGGCATGGTGATCTCGATCTCTCAAGCATCATTAAGCTGATCGACAAGAAAAATTCGGGTTAAGTCGCTTTGCGCTCCATGAGCGCCCAAGCCACAGTCCCCGCGTCAACGTACTCAATTTCGCTACCCGCCGGCACACCACGGGCAATACGGGTGACTTTCAAGCCTTTCTGGCGCAAAATCTCGCCCAAATAGTGCGCCGTGGTGTCACCTTCAGCTGTAAAATTGGTCGCCAAGATCACTTCCTCAACTTGACCGCTTGTGGCCCGAGAAACCAGCCGCTTAAGATTGATTTGCTCAGCACCCAACCCCTCAAGGGGTGCGACACGCCCCATCAAAACGTAATAGAGGCCGCGGTAATTGTGCGTTGACTCGATCGTGTTTTGGTCAGCTGGCGTTTCAACCACACAGAGCACACTTTGATCGCGCTGCTCATTGCTACAAGTCACGCAAACAGCTGTCTCAGAAAAACCGTTGCACTGCTCGCAATGCAACAAGGCTGTCAACGCTTGGTGCAACGCCTCAGACAACGCTTGAGCAGCCTGCGGATCGTGCTGCAACAAGTGATATGCCATACGGCGAGCCGTCCTGACCCCAACGCCTGGCAGCGCTTTCAAAGCATCCACGAGCGCCACCAAAGGCTGTGGCTCGGGCAAGTGCGGGCTCATCAGTCTGTGGCGGTCTTAGAAGGGCAATTTCATGCCGGGTGGCAAAGGCAAGCCAGCTGTCAATGACGACATCCGCTCTTGTGATGTCGCCTCAGCCTTGCGCAAGGCGTCGTTAAACGCAGCCGCCACCAAGTCTTCGAGCATGTCTTTGTCCTCAGTCAAAAGACTCGGATCAATGACCACGCGCTTGACGTCATGACGACATGTCATCGTTACCTTGACCAAGTTACCGCCAGCCGCGCCTTCAACCAGCACCTCAGCCAACGCATCCTGCGCTTTTTTGAGGTTCTCTTGCATTTGTTGAGCTTGGCGCATGAGGCCTGCCATTTGTCCCTTCATCATGACTGTTGTTCCTTTGTGTTGAGTGTTCGTTAGAGCGGTTGGTTTAATTGTTTGGCGTGTGTGGTGTTGAAGTCACTGACTTGATTGAACCTGGAACGATTTGCGCGCCAAACGACTGGATCAAAGCCTGGACAAACGGATCCTCATCCAATGTTTGAACCGCTGCTGCTAGCCGTGCTTTTTCAACCTCCTGTGCGAACCATTGCGCTGACAGACCCGCAGCAACTTCACCCACACTTACCGTAAGCTTAACCTCAGCGCCGAAGCTTTGGGTCAAGACCTGTCTGACACGATCCAAGTGTGGTCCTTTGGCCAATGCATCTGTTGGCACAAGCAAACGCAACTCATCGCCTGAGAAGCCCAAACAAGCCGCTTGTAAAACACATTGCTGCGCCATGCCTGAGAGTGGCATCTGGGGTGCCAGCACTGGCCACTGGCCCACGAAATCATCCACGCCTGAGCCTACCGCCGAAAAAGCCTCAGGCTCAGGGGCAGCTTGAACCGATGGCACTGGCACTGGCGCTGATACAGGTTCTGGTTCTTGCGCTGACTCGCACGCCGTGGCAACAACAGCCCCGTTATTCGGTTTGATCGATTCAAGGGGGAGTACTGGCGCTGATTGACTGATGGGTCCTGAGGGGCTGTCCGAATTGGGGTCAGATTTCAGGGTTTTTTTTTCAGCCGCGGGGCGATTCGCTGAAAACGACAGCATCTTCAGGCAAACCATCACGAAACCGGCGTACTCATCGGGCGCCAAACTCAACTCTTGCCGACCATGCACTGCCACTGTGTAAAAAAGCTGAACCAAGTCGGGGCTAAGCGATTGCGCGAGCTGCCCAACCTCCGGATTAAGGGTTGACTCCTCATCGTCAATGACACCCACGTGCTGATGGATCGACAAACGTGACAAAAGAATCGCCAAGTCACCCAAGGCCGTCTTAAATGACAAGCCTCGCGTGGCCAAGGCATCAGCCACCGCCAGCACTTCTGGCGCGTCGTTATCACATAAGGCCTGCAACAAGCGGATGAGGTGCGTCTCATCAACGCTACCCAACATGCCTTGCACGGCTTCAAGCGTGAGGTTAGAAGCGCTGTAAGCAATCGCTTGGTCAGTCAATGAGAGTGCATCACGCATCGAGCCAGAGGCCGAGCGACCAATCAAGGAAAGCGCCCCCGCCTCAAAACTGACCTGCTCTTGTTCGAGCACGTGTGCGAGATATTGTGCAATCGAGTCGGCTGGCATTTGCTTTAAATTGAACTGCAGGCAACGCGACAAGATGGTCGGAGGAATTTTTTGTGGATCGGTGGTCGCTAAGATGAATTTTACGTGCGGTGGCGGTTCTTCAAGCGTTTTGAGCATCGCATTAAATGCGTGGCCACTGAGCATGTGGACTTCGTCAATCATGTAAACCTTAAAACGACCCATGACAGGCGCATACACCGCTTGCTCAAGCAAGCTCGTCATCTCATCGACGCCGCGGTTAGAGGCCGCGTCAAGTTCAACATAATCGACAAACCGACCGCTATCGATTTCTGTGCACGCTCGACATTTTCCGCAGGGTGTGGGGGTGATGCCGGTTTCACAGTTCAGCGACTTGGCCAAAATGCGTGACAAGGTGGTCTTGCCAACCCCGCGTGTGCCCGTAAAGAGCCAAGCGTGGTGCAACCGTTGGGTCGACAACGCATGCGACAAGGCTCGCACCACGTGCTCTTGACCCACGAGGCCTTCAAAATCTTTCGGTCGCCACTTTCGGGCAAGAACCAAATAACTCATGTGAACCCATGTCCTGCGTTAAGTGATTTGTCGCCGAACAACAAAATGACGAGCCTTACTTCGGCACTGACTCTGCACGGCTGTGGCTGCTTCGTTCCCGACCTGACCAGATTAACCGCCGAACCATGCGAAGGGGCCCGCCAGTGTCATTCTAGCAGGCTCAAGCCGCTCACACTGTCAGCCAAAGGTCATCGCGCGGAAAGTAAAGGGCAGCTTGCACAGGCTTGTCGTCAAACGCCTGCAATTGCGCCACATAACGTTGCAATTGACCACGATATCGCGCCAACATGCGCGCTTCGAATTGTCCCAACGATTCCTGGGGACCTGGGCGTGCTGTTTTGTAGTCCACCACCAGCCATTCGTCTGCCCGCTCAATGGCCAGATCCATAATCGAGACCGTTTGGCGTGCATCAAGCAACGCCCATTCCACTTTACGGTGCGGTTGACTCAGTAACCAGCGCCCCTTCTCGCTGTCGCGCATGGCCGCCAAGGCAGACAGCACCTCATCTGCTGCGGCTGTACGCAAAGCCCCTGGCAAACCGAGCGCTTGCAACTGCGACTGCACCAAGGGTGCGCCCGGCAGTGCCAAACCAGCATCTTTAGCGGTTGCCCAATGAGCCAACCACGCGTGAATCAACACACCGACCAAACGCTCGGCGGTTTCAGACACCGCCCAACCGTAACGGTCCTCGCCCGAAATATTTGATGTCGACTTTAGCGGCAAAGCCATTGCGTGTTCTCGACGCCACATCGTTGGTGATCGCCATACCGGTTGCGCCCCAAAATCTGTTGTGCCCTGAACCACGGCGGGCTGCTCAGCGCTCGGTGGGGGCAAAGGGCAATAAGGCCATAATCGATCCAACAGACTATTTTTCTTGGGGCTTTGCCAATCCCCCGTCTTTGGATCAAGTCCGTGACAAGCCACCAGATGCAGCGTCTCGCGCGCGCGGGTTGCCGCCACATAAATGAGCCGATCCGTCTCGTAGGCCATGCGTGTCGCTTCGCGACGCCCCAAAAACAATGCCAACCGATCCTGCTCTGTTTCTGTTTTAGGCTTGACGGGTCCAAACAACACCCGCGCTTCAGATTGCTCAACGCGCAACAAAGGCACCCGGTCTGGTGGCGGCTGACGGTCAAGCCCCAACAGCACGACCGACTCAAACTCCAAACCTTTGGCCTTGTGCATGGTCATCACATCAATGGCTCGCGCGCTTGCAGCCGGCTCTGCATACAAGGCGTGAAGCCGGCGCTCGAGCGCATCGACATCCAAAAAACTGTGCTCGGCCATGTTTTCAATCAAACGCAACAGCGCTTGAACATCTTCTTGATCGCTCCCTTCTCCCACCAGACGGTGGCCTTCCAATGCCCGCCAAGTCTGCTCTAGTCGCGCTGCAAAAGGCATTACACCATCATCATCGATGGCTTTTAACAACACCTGTGCCACTGAGAGCAACCGCGCACGTTGTGAGGCCTCAACCGTTTTGGCCAGCTCCTCGCTACCAACCACGCGAGCCAAGCACTGCGCCACAGTCAACCCAGGGGTGGCCATCAAACACTGATGCAAGGTCCCCAAAGTCAGGCCGCACCACGGCGCGCGAAGAACACCGATCCATGCTGCTCGGTCGCCCAAGTGCAACAAAGCGCGCGCCAAATGCAAAACGTCATTGATCACCGGCTGTTGCTTAAGCGCTACCAATTCAATGGCTCGACAGGGCAAGCCTGCCGCCCGCAAAACTCGGGTCACGGCACCCAAATGTGAGCGAGAACGAACCAAAATCGCCATTGGTGAAGACGACTGTGCGTGGGTTTCCCAAGCCAATTGCGCCAGCTCAACCACCCGACTCCAAGCTGCCGGCTGATCATCGAGCAGGTGCCAACTCACCGCTGGCGCGTCGCTTATCGGATGCCATTCTTGAGCCTTCGAATAAGTGATCGCACCCATATCGTCGTCATTGCTCGCGGGGAACAGCTGCGTAAAGGTTTGGTTGACCCAACGCACGATGCCACCCTGCGAACGAAAGTTTGCCGTCAGGGTCAGTCGCTCAAGCGGCACGTGCCCCAAGCCCTTTTTTTGTACTTTCAAAAACAGACCAACCTCAGCCTTACGAAACCGATAAATTGACTGCATGGGGTCACCCACCAAAAAAGCGGTGCGCCCATCCTCAGGCAACCAGCCCGAAGTCAAAAGTTCGAGCAAACGCAATTGTGGCAAGCTTGTGTCTTGAAACTCATCGACCAACACGTGCGCCAACTGTGCATCGAGCTTTAACAGCAAATCGCTGGGGTCATCAGCCCGGCCCAAAGCCTGAACAGCCCGTTGCGACACTTCAATAAAGTCAACTTCCCCGCGCTGCGCAAACAGCGTCAGCAGTTGCGCAGCACACAAGCGCAGGCACCCCAATTGCGCTTTCAGAATGATGGCTTGCTGGCCTGTCAACTCGGGCTCTGGCATGAGACGCACGGCATGCAAGCGCGCCGCCCATGGGGCTGCAGGCTTGACCCCAACATATGGCGCTAGCCACTGCTGCAACAAGGCCTTTTGTGCAGACTTGGTTGGACAGCCAATCGCTTTGGTAATTTGTACACGTACCCCACCGGGATTGGTGAGTAATAAATCAGCTATGGCACACCACTGTGCGATGTGGCTCGGGTCTGGCAACAGTTCGCCAGGCATCCAGTCTTCTAAAGGCTGTAGAACCGTTTGTGCCGATTGCTTTTCCTCACTAAGCGCCTGTGCCGCCAACCTTGCAATCGGTGCCAGCGCATCCTGCCAACCCAATGGCATGGCTTGAGCGAGCTGCGTCAAATCATCCGTTAATACCGACCATAAGTTCTCTTCAAGCACATCGGTGTCATCGCCATCACCCAACAACGGCAACCACTGGTCGCGCTTGCCCAACATGTCAGCTAAGGCTTGTGAGGCGGCCTCAACATCCAAATCCAAGTGCGTCAAAACTTGTTGCACAACACTCTCTTGGCTGCCCATCAACAGCGTTCGCCTGGCCGCTTCTAAATAGAGACTCGGGGCATCTTGCACAATTCGTGGCATACCCCCTAACCCAGAAAACCATGGCATGGCGCGAACCAACGAAGCGCAAAACGCATCAATGGTCTGAATTCGCAAACGCGCTGGATGCGATAACAGGCCCCACGACATCGCTTGATCGCGAGCCAAAGCCGCGCGCGCCAAACACCACCCCTGGTATTCGTGCGCATCTTCAGGTGCTTGCTCGTCTGTCGCGCGCGCTAACTTCTCCATGACGCGCATGTGCATTTCAGCGGCCGCTTTGCGCGTAAAAGTCATGGCTACGATTTGCTCAGGACGATCGACGCGCGCCAACAATGCCAAAATTCGATCAGTCAATAATGACGTTTTGCCTGAGCCAGCTGGCGCTTGCACGATAAACGAGCGTGTCGGATCAACGGCCAAAGCACGCTGATCGGCATCATCAGGCAAGCGTTCAGTCAAACTCATCGCCACTTTCCTCATGCAATCGCAACAGCGACCGAATCGTGCAAAAGCTCATGTCTTTGTGATGCCAAACCACGTTACTGGTGTCGCCGCGCGTGAATGATTGTCCCAAATCCGTTAAGCGAGCTCGCCACTCTAGCAATTGCTCAGACCAATCAAGCGAGCTCCAGGCTTGTTCTGACAGCACAGACACGCCTTCAATCTGAGTTTCAGACTGAGACAAGCCGCGCAATGCCACGGCACCGGCATGTAACTGACCCCACAGCAAGGCCGAGGGCGGTTCTCCCGCCTCACTCAAAACCTGAACATAGGCCAACAATTGCACATTCTTTAACCGCGGGCCCATCCAATCTTTGGCTGGATCGGGCAAGTGTTTACCTGTTTTGTAATCAATCAGTAGGCTTTGACCATCGGGCAACTTATCGAGCCGATCCAAGGACACCTTCAAGGACAATCCATCAAGCGACCCAAGTATCAATTGATGACTTTGCTCGCACTCAGCCACTCGAAACGGCGGACGCGTTGCCTCAAACGACAACCAATCCAAAATGACTGTTTGACTGCGTTTCATTTCTAACAAGCGCAAAGCCCTTGGCCAATCAGCCAAATAATGCCCCGCCCTTTCAAGCACCCGCTGCTCAACCAAGGTTGACAATTGACCGCTGGCTTGTTGCTCAAGCAACACGGCTTGTGAACCCAACGCCAGCCAAACATCCTCTATCACCTTGTGCAGCAACATCCCCCGCTGCACTGATGTGTTGGGCAACACCGCGTGCGCGGCTAATCCGTCAACGCCTAATCGGTGTCTAAAAAACGCCCAACACGGGTTTATCGCCTGCAATTCAAGAACAGATACGCCACCCCCAATTATTTCATTCGGTGTCAAGGCCACTTGTGGCTCGTCTAACCACGCTTCCAAAACAATAGGGGCCGCATCTTGGTCACGACCAGCCATCCATTGGTCAGCTGACTCAATGGGTAAGTCAGCAATGAGCGGGGACGCTCGCATTGGACTATCGCCGTCTCGGGCTGGCCAGCTAAACAACATGTTTGGCGCCAATTCACAAAGCGCGGCATACAACGATTTGGCCCACTCGAACTCGCGCGCCGGTGTCGAGCGCGGTGCGCCGGCTTGACTCAATGCTGGCAGCGGAATCAAGGGGTTGGGACTGGCCATGGCAGGCAGGACCTCATCGGTTACCCCCATCACCCAGACCCCATCCCACCGGCCGCCCTCGGCCTCGAGCAAACCCAAAACATCCAACCGCGCATGTCGGTCACGTTGTGGCTGAAAAGCTGTCTGACGCGTCAGCCGATTGAGCATCTGCAAGGCCTCACCAACCGTGGGCGCAGGCAATAAATCATCAAGACTCGCCAAACGCGATAACAACGCATCCAGTGCCCGTGTGGCTTGGTAGGCCGCTGAGCTTTGCGTGGTGTCGCCTGGAAACCCAAGTGCCACCAACGTTTGCCGAAAGCGATTGGCCCAAGAAAACCACGGCGCTGTAGGGCCTAGCTTGTCATGCCAGATCGCTTGGACTTGCGACCACGCTTGGGACAACTTCGGCGCTGATTCAATGGCTGACAGCCAACGCGCTGTGGTCACACCAGTCACCTGCCAACGCCGCCACTGAACGTCAATCAATGCGCGAGCACTGGCCTCGCTTTCCACGCCGACGCAACCGCCACCGGTCAAGGTTTGACCCGCGAGCGTGGGCTTGGCTTCACCCTCAGTTTGCAGCTGAACAGTCAAGGACAACCAATTCAACATGGCTCGGCCAAGCGGCCAATGGGCTAGGGGCGGTGCCACTGCAACGTTAAAGGTGAGGCCATCTAAAACGCGGGTTAGTACCCGTCGGGCCAAAGAGGCCTCGCTTTGTAGCGCTGGCACCACGATGGCAAACCGGCCTTGTGGGTACGCTGCCAACTGCTCACGAGCCCAATGAGCCGCACCTTGCCATTGCTCAGCCACGGACTCAAATCCAACCCGAACAATGGTGGGCGTCTGACCAACAGGCCCTGCGGGTGGCGCCCCGGTTAGCTCGACGAGCTGAACCGAGGCGCTTTGGCACTGCTCAAGTAAGGCTCTCATCTGTGGCGAGTATTCGTTAAAGCCAGCCAAAACAACTGTCGCCGGCAGAGAAACTTCGCCATTTGCAATCCATTGCCTGACTTGATCGGCCAAGCGATCTGTATCCAAGGCGTCAAGGTCATTTAGCCGTCGCTCGTAGGCCTCACGCCACGCCAAGAAACGAATGTAATCCGGTGTTTGCACCGCTTCGGGCACGTGAATCTGCCATTGCCAAAGGAGACTATCGGCTTGTTGCGCCAGCAAAGCCACTTGTTCAATATCAATCAGCCCATCGTCTGACTCCGCTTGCGCAATCACATCGACCCACAGCAAACGCGCCGCCGAGACATCGAGCACACGGGTCATTTGAGTCGCGCGAGCAGCAAAGCTACGTTCAAAGACCATGCCGTTAAGCCAAGCCGACCACGGTTGGATACGTGGCAGTTCAATTGTTTGGTCAGTTAAGGTGTCAGCAAGTTGCGCGGTCACTGTTCGGGTCAAGCGGTTATTCGCCGTTAGCACCAAAACGTCAGCCGCAGGCCCAACCAAGAGGTCGTCGATACCCCAACGAACCCAATCGATTGATGCCATGCTTTAGAAACCGCACATAGCGGCAATCGTTTCCCAGTTCAGGCGCATGCCTGGGGTTAGATAACCCAGAAATCCAACAGCCATCACAGCAACGAAAAGAGACCAACCCGCCATGCGCCACGCCAAGTGGACCTTGGGCTTTGCGGCCTCTGTCGCTTGATCTGGTGTCGATGACTGTAAGGATGAGGGTGAGACTGACACTGAGTGCTCCCGCCATTTAAGTTGGTTGAGCCACAGCCTGTGGCTGAGCCAAGGGCTGTTCGCGAATGGGCAAACATAACGCACCGGCAATCAAAGCCAAAGCAATGCCCATCCACCAAACAATATCATAGTTGCCCGTGATGGCTTGCACTTTTCCGCCCAACCAGACGCCTGTAAAACTACCGATCTGGTGGCCCAAAAAAACCATGCCTGACAAGGTCGCGGCAAACCGTAAACCATAGATTTGCGCAATCAAGCCTTGTGTCAGCGGTACCGTGCCCAGCCAAAAAATGCCCATCCAAGCCGCAAACACGTAAATCACCCAAGGCGATAGCGGCAGCAGCATTAACCACAGCATGCCAATCGCTCTCAAAGCGTAAATCCCAGAGAGAAGGTACTTCTTACTGTATTTACCGCCCAGACGCCCAGCCCAATAAGACCCAAAGACGTTAAACAAACCAATCAAGCCAATGGCGATTGCGCCTGTGCTCGCATTTAAGCCACCGTCAATGGCAAACGATGGCAAGTGCAATGTGATGAAAGCCGTGTGAAAGCCACAAACGAAGTAGCTCCAAAATAAAAAATGAAAACTGCGGTGCTTGAGTGCTTGCCCAATCGCTTGTCGCATCGACAGTTCAATACCAGTACCTTTACTCGGTTTGCCGCGCAGGTAGTAAGCCATGGGAATGGCACAAGCCAAAAAGACTGATAACACCCAATAGGCACCCGTCCAGTCTAGTGTGTCAATCAAAACCTGGCCTGTGGGTACCACTAAAAATTGGCCCAGAGACCCCCCAGCGCTAGCGATGCCCATTGCCGTACTGCGATAGCTCGCTGGCGCCGAGCGCGCCACAACCGGCAAAATAACGGCGAATGTGGTGCCGGCTTGACCGAGGCCTACCAACAAACCCGCCGTTAGATAGAGCTCCATTTCTGTGCCTGCCATGCGTGTGCCCACCAAACCCATGGCATACAGAAAAGCCGACAACGCAACAGTGCGACCAGTACCATAACGATCGGCCATCATGCCCGCAGCAATCGCCCCAACACCCCAGGTTAAGTTTTGTAGGGCGAACGCCATCGAAAACACTTCGCGCGACCACCCAAACTCGACCCCCATGGGCTGGATAAACAATCCGAAGGTGGCGCGTGTACCCATGGCCATGAGCACAATGAGGGTGCCGATCAAAATCGGCGGCATGTTGACGGTCGTTTGACCTTGCGTGTTAGACATCAAGTCCTGCTGAAAGGAAATGGCGCCGCCGGCACGAATCGAACGTGCGACTCCCTTCTTAGGAGGAAGGTACTCTATCCACTGAGTTACGGCGGCAAGTTCGCAAGTTTAGCAACAAGACGCGCGCTGTGGCGTACTAGCCTCGTGGATGGTGCTTCGCGTGCAATTGCTGTAACCGCTCGCGGGCCACGTGGGTGTAAATCTGCGTGGTTGAAATATCAGCATGCCCAAGCAACAACTGCACCACTCGCAAGTCCGCCCCGTGGTTGAGTAAATGAGTCGCAAAGGCATGGCGCAACACGTGGGGCGACATCGGGGCACGCACGCCAGCAATCACAGCGTATTTTTTAATCAACAACCAAAACGACTGCCGCGTCATGGGCTGTGCCCGCGCAGTAACAAAAAGCGCCGAACTCGTTCTGGCACCAAGCAAAGACATCCTCGCTGATTTAAGGTAATCATCAAGCCAGTGGGCAGCCTCACCACCAAGCGGCACCAACCGATCCTTGCCGCCCTTGCCTTC
>JAFMCG010000138.1 GCA_017857895.1 Burkholderiaceae bacterium
GCTTTGAATGAGGCACAACGGCTTAAAGTGCTGCCAAACTCGACGCTCAAAGGCTCTGCTAACTTATTAATTTGTCCGAACGTTGATGCCGGTAATATCGCCTATAACCTGCTGAAGACTGCTGCAGGTGGTAATGTGGCAGTGGGTCCATTTTTGTTGGGCGTTGATGCGCCAGTACACATATTGACCTCTAGCGCCACGGTGCGTCGGATTGTCAATATGACGGCCTTAACAGTGGTTAAAGCCAATCATTTGGATTAGTTTAGAGCGGGGTCGCTTACAAATGTTTCGGGCTGTTTCAAATAAGTCACAGTTTGAGATTGATTCAACCCGTCATTGTGGATACGATTCGCGCATTGGATCTTGAATCATCTTTAGGCAGGTACTGGCCATGAGTAGTCAGGCGCGTCGGCAAGTTCAGAAGTTATTGAGTAAGGGCGGGGCCTTTGAGCCGACGCAAGATGATGCTGAGTTTAAGCAGTCGGTCACTGACGCCGAGTTGACTTTGTGCGTGGCCGACTGCAGCAAAGCACGCAATCGCTCGGCATTTTTTAGGGCGGTGGTTAAAGCGGTGGATTACCCACAGTTCTTTGGCAGTCGCTTCGACGGCCTCTATGATTGCTTGCGCGACTCGGTTGATGATCAAAAGACAGGGCTCGTCTTGCTTTTTGATCAACTGCACTCGTCAGACCCTGCGCTTGAGACTGACATGGCCGAATTGAGTCAGGTGCTTGAAGATGTTGTTACGCACGCATCAGACCAAGGCAAGGTTTTTGTTTACGGTATTAATCACAGCGGTAAACATCCTGAGGACACGCCTGGCGTGGTTCGCAATTGGAGTGATGCGACTGAATGATCGGCTACCAGCGCAGCAGTGTGGTTAAGCTGGCGATGGCATAGAGGCCAGCGGTCTCGGTCCGCAACACGCGAGGGCCGAGTCCGACAGAGGTGCCACCGTGGCCCACGATGGTTTCCACTTCACGAGAATCCCAACCGCCTTCTGGGCCAATGAAGAGCACGACTTGTTTGGCGTTACTTATTTTTGCAAGTAATGCCGGGTCATCCAAGCTTTGGGCCGCTGCTGGGGCAAAAACCAACTTTGGAGTGTTACCCAGCTCGGTTAGGGCTATTTTTAAGGACGCTGCGGCTTCGACGTTCATCAAGCGGTTGCGACCACACTGCTCGCTTGCCGCGCGAACGATTCCTGACCAGTGGGTGATTCTTTTTTTGGCGCGGTCGTCGGAAAGTTTAACCAAGCTGCGGGCGCCGGGTACTACGATCACTGAGGCGGCACCGAGTTCGACCGCTTTTTCAATGACCCAGTCCATTTTGTCTTGGCTTGCGAGTGCTTGTACGAGCGTGATGCGACCCAAACGCTCGCGATCAACGTCTTGCGCTTGGCCTAGTTTGGCGGTGCAATGTCCTTGGCTATCAAAGGCGATGTGGGCTTCGAACTCACGCCCTGAGCCATCAAACAAAACCACGGTTTCGCCGTCTTTTAACCGTCGAACACGGATGTGGTGTGCGACGGCTTTTGGCAATTCGAGCGCAGCTCCAGCGGTCAGCTCAGCATCACAAAAGAAACGAGGCGTCTTCATAGCGTGGCATGTTAACCGACTCGAGGCTTGGCCCAAAGCCTTGCTCGCTCGAGGGTGGTGCGTGCAGGTGCTAAAATTCGGGGTTTCCCTTACAGTTCACTTGTTTTGCGTCACTGTTTGGCGATCTAATCCCACTTGTAGAAGGCTGTGTCCGGTTATGGCAAATCAAGCTCCAATCACCACCCAGATGGCCAACGCCATTCGCGCATTGTCGATGGATGCAGTCCAGCTTGCCAAGTCAGGCCACCCAGGGGCTCCCATGGGGATGGCCGAGATGGCCACAGTGCTTTTTAAGCAGCACTTGCGTCACAACCCTGCCGATCCTGCTTGGCTAAATCGCGACCGTTTTGTTTTGTCCAACGGCCACGCGTCCATGTTGGTTTACAGCGTCTTGCATTTGTGTGGTTATGACTTACCGATTGAAGAACTGAAAGCTTTCCGTCAGCTCCACTCAAAGACGCCTGGTCACCCTGAGGTTGGTGTGACGCCCGGTGTAGAAACAACGACTGGTCCGCTTGGCCAGGGTTTGTCTAATGCGGTTGGCATGGCGCTGGCCGAAGCGGTGCTCGCCATTCAATTTAACCGTGATGGTTTGGCTGTTGTTGATCACCACACCTATGCTTTCGTGGGTGACGGCTGCCTGATGGAAGGCATCTCTCACGAAGTCTGCTCTCTGGCAGGCACCTTACGCCTCGGTAAATTGGTTGTGATGTATGACGACAATGGCATCTCTATCGATGGCAACGTTGAACATTGGTTTAAAGATGATACCGCCCGACGCTTTGAAGCTTATGGTTGGAACGTGGTGCGCGACGTTGACGGTCACGATACCAGCGCAGTGAGTGCGGCGATCGAACAAGCCAAAGCCTTGGGCCAAACGCAACAACGTCCGACCTTGATTGTTTGTAAAACAGTGATTGGGCAGGGCGCACCGACCATGGCTGGGACGGAAAAAGTCCACGGTGCACCGCTTGGTGAGGCTGAAATCGCGGCCACACGTGAGGCACTGAACTGGTCGCACGGTGCTTTTGAGGTTCCGCCAGCCATTCAAGAGGCTTGGGATTGCAGAGCCGTTGGTGCTGCTATTCAAAAGCAATGGACTGTTCTTTTTGATGCGTATCAGGCCAAGTACCCGAGCGAGGCCGCTGAGCTGCAGCGCCGCATGGCGGGCGAATTGCCAACAAACTTCGCCAGCGCTACCGATGCCTTAATGCTGCAAGTTAACGAACAGGCCAAGACTGTCGCCACACGAAAAGCGTCACAACAAGTCATTGAGTCGCTAGTCGCTGTGTTACCCGAAATGCTCGGCGGCTCAGCAGACTTGACCGGTTCGAACTTTACCGATTGGCCAGGCGTACAAGCCTTGCGCGCTGACGATAACGGCGTTAATGGCGGCCGTCACATCAACTATGGCGTGCGTGAGTTTGGCATGGCGGCCATGATGAACGGCATGGCGTTACACGGTGGATTTTTGCCGTTTGGTGGCACTTTCCTTACATTCTCTGATTATTCACGCAACGCCATTCGTATGGCAGCGTTAATGAAGCTTCGCGTGGTTCACGTGTTTACCCACGACTCCATCGGTTTGGGTGAAGATGGCCCTACTCACCAGTCAGTGGAGCAGGCCGCTAGCTTGCGATTGATTCCCAATTTGTCGGTATGGCGTCCCTGTGACACCGTTGAGACGGCTGCCGCTTGGATTTCAGCGGTTTCTAGACCAGCTAGCTTAGGCATGACCGTGCGAGCAGGTGGGCCTTCGGCGCTGTTGTTGTCGCGCCAAAACTTACCGTTTGTCGCGCGCGATGCAAATACCTTGGCGCAGGTTGGCCGCGGTGGCTATGTTTTGTCGGACGCCCCAAATTTTAAGGCGGTTGTGATTGCCACGGGTTCTGAAGTGGCGCTCGCCCTTGAGGCTCAGGCCACGCTAGAAAAAGAAGGTGTTGCCATTCGCGTGGTTTCAATGCCATGCACCGAAGTGTTCGATGCGCAAGACCCATCCTACAAGGCCGCGGTTTTGCCTGAAGGCGTGCCACGCGTGGCTGTTGAAGCCGGTGTGAGTGATTACTGGTACAAATATGTCGGCTTGAACGGCGCCGTGGTTGGGATTGATACATATGGTGAATCCGCCCCAGCCAGTGTTTTGTTTCAGCATTTTGGTTTAACCGCCCAAACGGTGGTCGATAGCGTTAAAAAGATTTCGTAAACAAGGAGAGTGGTGTCATGGCAATTCGCGTCGCGATTAATGGTTATGGTCGTATTGGTCGGAACATTCTCCGTGCCCATTACGAAGGTGGCAAAAAGCACGATATTGAAATCGTTGCGATCAATGATTTGGGTGACTCCAAAACAAATGCGCACTTAACCCAATACGACACAGCACACGGTAAGTTTCCGGGCACAGTCGGTGTTGAGGGTGACCACATGGTGGTTAACGGTGACAAGATTCGTGTTTTGGCCAACCGCAATCCAGCCGAACTGCCATGGGGCGAAATGGGTGTTGACGTGGTGCTTGAGTGCACTGGGTTTTTCGCCAGTAAAGAAAAAGCCTCTTCACATTTGAAGGGTGGCGCTAAAAAAGTCATCATTTCAGCACCTGGTGGCAACGATGTTGATGCCACGATTGTGTACGGTGTTAACCAAGGTGTGTTGAAGGCTGAGCACACCGTGATCTCCAACGCTTCTTGCACCACCAACTGCTTGGCGCCATTGGTTCAGCCTTTGCATGACAAAATTGGCGTTGAAACCGGTCTGATGACCACCATTCACGCCTACACCAACGATCAGGTTCTGACCGACGTTTACCATGAAGACTTGCGGCGTGCTCGCTCAGCGACCATGAGCATGATCCCCACCAAAACCGGTGCAGCTGCTGCCGTTGGACTGGTGTTGCCAGCCCTGAACGGTAAGCTCGATGGCTACGCCATGCGTGTGCCAACCATCAATGTGTCGATTGTTGATTTGTCGTTCATCGCGTCACGCGATACGTCTGTTGACGAAGTCAATGCGGTCTTAAAAGAAGCCTCTGAAGGGGCTTTGAAAGGTATTTTGACGTACAACACCGATCCGCTTGTTTCTATCGACTTCAACCACAATCCTGCTTCGAGTAACTATGATGCAACCTTGACCAAGGTGTCGGGCAAGCTCGTCAAAGTGTCCTCTTGGTATGACAACGAGTGGGGATTTAGCAACCGCATGCTCGACACCACTGTTGCCTTGATGGGCGCTAAATAAGCGATGGCAGCGACTGTGAAGACACTCGCCGGCTTGGCCCAAGCCGGCGAGTTAAAAGACAAGCGTGTATTTATTCGAGCTGACTTTAACGTGCCGTTTAATGATGCCGGCGAGATCGCTGAAGACACGCGTATTCGTGCTTCGGTACCCGGCATTCAGATGGCCTTGAAAGCCGGTGCCGCGGTGATGGTGACCTCGCACTTGGGGCGACCCACAGAGGGGCAACTGACCCCTGCAGACAGTTTGGCACCCGTTGCCAAAAGTCTGTCGGCGCTGTTGGGCCAAGAGGTGCGCTTGATTCAGGACTGGCTTGACGGCGTGACAGTGGCCCCTGGCGAGGTCGTATTGTTGGAGAACTGCCGCGTTAACGTTGGCGAGAAAAAAGACGACCTGGCGCTTGCTCAGCGTATGGCATCGCTTTGCGATGTTTATGTGAATGACGCCTTTGGAACCGCTCACCGCGCTGAGGCGACAACCCATGGCTTGGCACTTGCTGCACCAGTGGCCTGTGCCGGGCCTTTGTTGGCTGCAGAGCTTCAAGCCCTAGGCCAAGCCTTGCAAAATCCGAAACGGCCGATGGTGGCGATTGTGGGCGGCTC
>JAFMCG010000020.1 GCA_017857895.1 Burkholderiaceae bacterium
TGCCGATGAGTTACCGGGCGTGGGCTGGCAGCCCGCTGCCCAAGGGCTTTATGCTGGTTTTTGGTTGCTCTTAGCTTTTGCTTTGCCACCGGTGCAGTCACTGCGCCAGATTTCTGCTGCACAAATTTTGCGGCAAGAAGTACCGGCATTTCCGCTACACAGCGTCGCAGGCTATTTGGTCGCCTTTTTGGGGTTTGCGATTCTCATGTGGTGGATAGCAGGTAACCCGAAGTACGGTTTCGGCTTGGCGGCAGGGTTTGTATTGGCTGCCATCACCTTCGGGCTGCTGGCGCTAATGGTGTTGAAGTTGGTCGATGTGATTCGCCATCGCCTGACGCATCGGCCCACCTGGCGTTTTGCGCTGGCGGGGCTTGTCCGGCGCAAGTCCTCGTCAATTGCTCAAATCAGTGCCTTGGCAGTGGGCATGATGGCGATTTTGTTGTTGACCATCGTGCGTACCGATTTATTGGATGGATGGCAGCAAACGTTGCCGCCAGATGCGCCCAATCGGTTCTTAATTAACATTCAGCCCGATCAGGTTGATCCTGTTAGGCAAGCACTAGTGGCTGCTGAGCTCGGCGACCTGAGTTTTTACCCGATGATACGCGGCCGAGTGATTGCGCTAAACGATAAATCGGTCTCAGTCGACGACTTTGAGTCACCTAGGGCACAGCGCTTGTTGCAAAGGGACTTTAATCTTTCCTATGCCCCAACCCTTGAGGGTAATGGCGAGGTGGTGGCTGGCCGTGCGATTAATCCTGAGGCTTTTGAGGTTTCGATGGAGACCGATGTGGCGCGGTTGTTGGGCCTGTCGATTGGCGACCAAATTACCTTTGAAGTGGCCGGAGAGCCCGTGGTGGTAACCGTCACCAGTCTTCGTAAAGTTGACTGGGATAGCATGCAGCCCAACTTTTTTGCCCTGTTAAGTCCCAAAGCACTTGTTGATGAGCCGCAAACCTTCATTACGTCGCTATACGTGCCTGTTGAAAAATCGGCCGTGACTCAAACGCTGATCAAACAATTTCCGAACTTAACAGTCTTTGATGTGGGCGCGATGATTGCGCAACTGCAATCGGTTCTCGATCGGGTGTCAGTGGCGATCCAGGCACTGTTTGGCTTTGCCATCTTGGCGGGCGTCGTGGTGCTTGCGGCCGCGCTGAGTGCCAGCCGAGATGAGCGGGTTAGGGAATCGGCGTTACTCAGGGCGCTTGGGGCAACCAACCAACAATTAAGCCGGGCGCAGCGCATTGAACTCTTGATGATTGGCGCTTTGGCAGGCTTGATGGCCGCGGCTGGCGCCACCTTGGCGGCCTGGGCCCTTTCAGTCTGGGTGTTTCAATTTGCCATGCAGTGGTCGCTTACCCCTTGGGTTCTCGGGTTGGCGGTTTGTATGCCTGGAGCTTGGCTGGCCGGATCGGTGGTGCTGCGCGGCGTGCTGCGAACGCCGCCCTTGCTCATCCTGAGAAATGAATGAAATTGGTGCTAAAAAGGGTCAGAGGCGCACAGAGAGGTGAGATTTAACAAATTTTTGGATTGATGTATAGCGCCTGCGTTCGCATTGCCTGAAAAAGGCTTTAGAATTCCCATTATTCCCGTTTTGTGCTGCATGAAGCGGGTTTTTTTATGGTGTTCGCCATCGGTTTTTGTGGCCTTAAGTGCCGGGAACCTTGGGATGATCGTCAAATGAATTTGCGGAGGCTCAAATGCGTACAGTATTGGTTGCGTTAATGCTGTTCTGTGGTTTAGGTTCGATGGCGCCGGCTCAGGCGCAAGACAAAAAAACGTTGAATGTCTATAACTGGGCTGAATACACAGCACCCGATACCATTCCTGGATTTGAGCGCCAGACGGGCATTAAGGTACAGTACGACACCTACGATAATAATGACACGCTGCAAGCAAAGCTATTAACCGGCAAGTCAGGCTACGACATTGTGGTCCCAACGACCAATTATGCGGCTCGGCAAATCCAGGCGGGGCTGTTTCAAAAGCTTGATAAGTCGTTGATTCCAAATTGGAAGAATCTGGACCCTCAAATCATGGCGGTGCTCGAGCCCATCGATCCGGGTAATCAGTACTTGGTGCCATGGGGTTATGGCACCAATGCGCTTGGTCTAAATATCACCAAGGCGAAAGAGATTCTCGGGGCTGGAACCAAACTAAACGACTGGTCGATCCTCTTTGATCCTGCCAAAGCCGAAAAATTTGCCAGCTGTGGCATTTCGATTCTTGATGAGGCCGCACAGGTCTTTCCTGCTGCTTTGCACTATTTGGGCAAGAACCCCAACAGCAGCAATCCTGACGATTACAAAGAAGCTTTGGCGCTGTTAAAAAAGATACGTCCTTTCGTTCGTCAATTTAGCTCCTCTGGTTACATTGACGAATTGGCATCTGGCGACCTGTGTCTGGTCTATGGTTATTCGGGTGATGTGCTGATTGCCGCTGACCGGGCCAAGCAAGCAAATCGTCCGTACACCATTGATTTTTTCTTGCCCGACAACGGCGCACCTGCCTGGTTTGACACCATGGCTGTGCCAGCTGATGCGCCTTCACCAAAAGCGGCGTTTGAATTTATTAATTACATCTCTGAGCCACAAGTTTCAGCCGACATTACCAATAATATGTTCTACCCAAACGCCAACAAAGCAGCGCGGCCTCTGGTTGTGGCCGCAGTCGCCAACAATCCAGCCATTTACCCACCGCCTGAAGTGGCCAGCAAATTGTTTATTATTCAAACGCAGCCTTTGAATATTTTGCGGCTACAGACTCGGCTTTGGGCTGAACTAAAGTCAGGCCGTTAACTCACCATGGGCGAGGCAACAGGCCATCTGAGTGATCTTTCTGGCGATGCGCAGGCCTTTGTTCGCCTGCAGGATGTGACCAAGATCTTTGGTGAAACGGTGGCCGTTCAGTCCGTTAATCTTGCGATTGAACGCACAGAGATCTTTGCACTACTCGGCAGCTCCGGTTGCGGCAAGTCAACGTTGCTAAGGATGCTCGCGGGTTTTGAGCCGGTGACTTCTGGACAGATCTTTTTAGACGGTGAGGACATCACTGATCTAGCACCCTATGCCCGTCCTGTAAACATGATGTTTCAGTCTTATGCCTTGTTCCCGCACATGAGTGTTGAGGCCAACGTGGCCTTCGGTCTGAAGCAAGAAAAAGTACCAAGTTCTGAAATCCACGAGCGGGTGTACGAGGCGCTTGAACTGGTTCAGATGTCACCTTTCGCCAAACGCCGACCGCACCAACTGTCGGGTGGGCAACAGCAACGTGTGGCGTTAGCGCGCAGTTTGGTCAAGCGTCCAAAGCTACTTTTGCTTGATGAGCCGATGTCGGCGCTGGATAAACAGATTCGACACACCACGCAAATTGAATTGGTTCGCCTCCTTGAGCAACTCGGTGTGACATGCTTTATGGTGACCCACGATCAAGAAGAGGCCATGACAATGGCCAATCGTGTGGCTGTCATGACAGAGGGGCAAATTCGACAGATAGGCACTCCACAAGAGGTCTATGCTTACCCCAATTCTAGGTTTGTCGCTGGGTTCATCGGATCAACGAACTTGTTTGAAGGGGTTATTAGCGTAGATCAACCCGGTCATATCAAGATCGAGTCTGAGGATTTACCTCGGGCTTTTTATGTTGACCATGGTGTTAGTGAACCACTCGGCATGGCAGTATCTGTTTCGCTACGGCCCGAGCAAATTCGTGTTGCTCGTGTTGCCCCTGCGCAGGAGCACAACTGGGCCCATGGCATGGTCAGCCACCTCGCTTGGATGGGCAGTTATGCGCTCTACCAGATTCGCTTGGATTCAGGCAAAACCATTGAAGCGAGCGTGCCAAGTCAGGTGCTGGCAACGCGTGAGCTACCGGGCATCGATGACGAGGTGTATGTCAGTTGGGGCAATGACAGCGTGACGGTACTGTCATCATGATGGTAGGCCCCTGGCGCGCCAGGTGGTCGGCGATTGCCTCAATCGCACCGCCTTATGTCTGGTTGGTGCTTTTTTTGTTGTTGCCATTTTTTCTGGTTCTGAAGATCAGCTTGGCTGATTTAAAGTTTGGTATCCCCCCCTACACAAGCCTGGTGAGCTTTAAAGATCAAGTGCTTGATCTGACCGTTCATCTGCGGGGATACATTCTTTTGTTTTCTGATTCGCTCTACATCGACACCTATCTCAATTCGTTAAAGATAGCGGCGATCACCACGCTTTGTTGTGTTGTTGTTGGCTACCCCATGGCGTACTACATTGCTCGATCTCAGCCATCGGTTAGACATTTACTCTTGTTGGCCGTGATTCTGCCGTTCTGGACCTCGTTGTTGTTACGGGTTTATGCGTGGGTGGGTATTTTGCGTAACGATGGCGTGCTTAACAATGTATTGATGTACGTCGGGGTGATCGATGCACCACTTGAAATTTATCGCACGGATATCGCGGTCTACATAGGTCTTGTTTACGCCTACTTGCCTTTTTTTATTTTGCCTTTGTATGCCAACCTCGTGAAAATGGATCTGCGCTTGTTGGATGCCGCCTATGACTTGGGCGCTAAGCCTTGGCGAGCATTTATTGCGATCACCTTGCCGCTATCTATGCCCGGCGTGGTCGCAGGCTCAATGTTGGTTTTTATCCCAGCGGTGGGTGAGTATGTGATTCCAGAAATGTTGGGTGGGGCGAATACCCTCATGATGGGCCGCGTGATGTGGAACGAGTTCTTCACCAATGCGGATTGGCCCATGGCTTCAGCGGTCACTGTGGTGATGGTTCTTTTGTTGTTGATGCCATTGATCGTGTTTCAGCTGAATCAGCAGCAGCGCTTTGAGCGGGAGGTTTAGCCCAAATGGCAAACACATCAATGTCGACAACGCAACAGCCTAGCGCCCTTGGGCGCTGGTTGGCGTTAGGGCTTGGGTTTGCTTTTCTGTATTTACCGATTTTGACGTTGATTGTTTTTTCATTCAATGATTCAGCCATGATGACCTCTTGGGCTGGTTTCTCGTTTCGCTGGTATGAGGCACTCATTAATGATCAAGCGCTTTTGCGTGCCGCAGGACTTTCCTTCAAGGTTGCGTTGATGACTGCTACCGCGGCGGCGGCTTTGGGCACGTGGGCGGGCTACATCTTGGCGCGCAAAGGGCGATTCAAGGGATTTGCCTTGTACGTGGGCTTGGTCAGTGCGCCTTTGGTTATCCCTGAAGTGGTTTTAGGTCTTTCGCTGTTGCTGTTGTTCGTTGAGATGGATGCTTTGTTTGGTTGGCCTGGCGAACGGGGTTTGTTCACCATTTGGGTAGGTCACACCACATTATGCATGGCGTTTGTGGCAGTCATTGTTCAGTCAAGGGTGCGTGATCTAGACCGATCTCTGGAAGAGGCCGCTCTTGATCTAGGGGCATCGCCGCTGAAGGTTTTTTTCGTGATCACATTGCCTTTGATCATGCCTGCTGTGGTTTCAGGCTGGCTGCTGGCTTTCACACTGTCGTTGGACGACGTGGTGATTTCGTCGTTTTTATCGGGCCCAGGCGCGACCTTGCTGTCACCAGAGATCTTCTCGCGCGTTAGACTAGGGGTAAAGCCCGAGGTCAATGCGTTGGCAACTGTCTTTGTGCTTGGTGTGGCTTTGTTTGTTTTGATTGTCAATGCACTACAACGCAGGCAGGAGGCTAACCGATGATTCATTTATATGGCCTAGCAAAATGTAGTACTTGCCAAAAGGCTTTGGCGTGGTTGTCCACTCAGGGTGTGGCTTGCCAACTGATCGACTATCGAGATCACCCTTTGCCCCCCGAAGCTCTTTGCGAATTCGCCCAAGCCCTCGGCGGTTGGGAAAAGTTGGTTAATCGTGCGTCGATGACTTGGCGCCAATTGACTGACGTTCAACGACAAGCGGTAACTGATGAGCAGTGGCTAGCCTTGATTGCACAATTTCCTGCGCTTGCTCGGCGCCCACTGACTGTTTTGCCTGATGGCACGGTCATCAGTGGTTTTTCTGAAAAGAAGTTCAAGCAGTATCAGGATCAAATGTGAAGGATTTGCTTGCCACTGAGTGGCTGTTGTTGGCGGTTGCCGCCACGACATTGTTCTTCGTTGTGCTTGCGTTGGGTTTTGTGTTGGCTCTGTGGCGCGCGCGCCATACGCTCTATTCGCATCAGATGCAGCAGTTGTTAGCAGGGCAAGAACGGTTAGAACACAGTTGGCGTACAGAACTCGCCGATGGCCAGAGGGCTTTGAGAGCCGAAATGGCGCAGTCTCATCAAGCTTTGCGTATGGAACTGGCTAACGCTGATGAGCAGTTTCGTTCGATGGTGTCTCGTGATGCCGCCAGTGGGCGACAGGAAGCCGCTGAGGCTTTGGAGCGATTCGGACAAGGATTTGCGCAGCGCCTAAAGGACATGTTTTTCAGCAATGAACAACGCATGGCTGACTTAAGAAGCATGGTTGAGCAGCGGTTGATACAAATGCAGACCGACAACGCCAGCAAACTCGAGCAAATGCGGCAAACTGTTGATGAAAAGCTGCACGCAACGCTTGAGCAGCGTTTGGGTGAATCCTTTAAATTGGTCTCCGATCGCTTGGAAGCGGTGCACAAAGGTTTGGGCGAAATGCACACATTGGCTGCGGGTGTGGGCGATCTCAAGCGGGTCTTGACCAACGTCAAGTCTCGGGGCACGTGGGGCGAGGTGCAATTGGCTCGCTTGATTGAAGACACCATGACCGCTGACCAGTATGGCTGTAATGTCAAGCCTGTGCCGGGAAGTGATGCCGTTGTTGAATTTGCGATACGCCTGCCAGGTCAAAAAAATAGTGAGGATCCTGTCTGGCTGCCAATCGATGCGAAGTTTCCCAAAGAGGAATATGAGCGGTTGCACGATGCGCAGGATATTGCTGATATCGATGCAGTGCGCCAAGCCTCTGCAGCATTAGGTCGAGCCATTGAGGTGCAAGCCAAGTTAATCACGGCCAAGTATATTTCGCCGCCACACACAACTGACTTTGCCATTATGTTCTTGCCCAGCGAGGGTTTGTATGCCGAAGTACTACGGTTGCCCGGGGTGCTCGATAAATTGCACGAACTTAGGGTCAATGTGGCAGGGCCAGCAAACTTGGCTGCGATGCTCAATAGCCTTCAAATGGGGTTTCGTACGCTAGCCATCGAGCAACGATCTTCCGAGGTCTGGCAGGTGCTGCGTAGCGTCAAAACCGAGTTTGGTAAGTTTGGCCAGTCTTTGGCTGATGTGAAACGATCGCTTGAGTCTGCGACCAATAAAATAGGCAAGACTGAAACGCGTACGCGAGTCATGCTGCGAAGTTTAAGTGCAGTCGAATCACTGCCAAGTGGCAAGGATGATGAGATTGAGGGGGGCCTGCTGTCTGAAATCAGTCGGCCATTTATTGAAGAAAAGGATGAAAAAGCGTGACAACGGATCCACAAGCATTAAAGCAAGCCGTGGCTCAAGCTGCAGTTGACTATATAGAGCCGTGGCTCACCTCGGATGCGGTGATTGGTGTAGGCACGGGTTCTACTGCTGATTTATTCATAGACGCCTTGTGCTTAAAGCGTGAGTCGTTTCGCGCGGCTGTTGCCAGTTCAGAGCGCACGGCGGAGCGCTTGCGCCAAGGTGGTGTGACGGTGCTTACTCTCAATGACGTGGCGTCGATGCCTGTCTATGTTGATGGTGCTGATGAAATTAATCCAGCACTCGAGATGATCAAGGGTGGAGGAGGGGCCTTGACCCGAGAAAAAATTGTCGCTTCAGTGGCTGAGCGTTTCCTGTGTATTGTTGACGCTTCTAAGCAGGTTGAGTGGCTGGGCCGGTTTCCTTTGCCTATCGAGGTTTTACCGATGGCTGTCGCTAGCGTCATGAGGCGGGCGGTTGCTTTGGGTGGTCAACCGAGCATAAGGACTGGGTTTATGACTGATAATGGCAATCCGATTGTTGACGTGGCAGGGCTTAAGATCTTGGACGCCCCGGGACTTGAAGTCGAGCTTAATAACTTACCTGGTGTTGTCACAAATGGCATTTTTGCGCTTCGCCGGGCTGATGTTGCGCTGGTTGCTGGGCCGCGAGGGGTTGAGACACGACTCTCACATTAATTCATAAAAATGTCATATTTTGCTCTTACACTACGTGTTGAATTCTTTTGATAGGCCGATTTTTGTTGGTGTATCTCCTAAATTAATGGCAATAGGCGCTGAAATGACCGAACACACTTTCCGTAAGTATGACGTCGAAATGGATGAGATCTGCAGCGAGCTGCTGAGAATGGGTGGCTGCGTCGAGAGTATGATCAATGATGCCATTGATGCGGTGGTCACTGGTGATGCGAGTTTGATTGATCGCGTCAAAGAAAATGAAAAAGAGGTCAACAAAATCGAAGTGGCTGTGGATGAGCGAATCGCAACGATTATCGCGCTTAGACAGCCAGCCGGCATTGATTTGAGGACCTTGATGGCCGTTGCAAAAATGTTGACTGACATGGAACGTTCAGGCGACGAAGCCGAGAAGATTGCATCGATGGCACGCCGTTTGCATGATGACACGAAAAAATTCGTGCCAGAGATTGAGCTTCAACACATGAGCAAAGCCGTGGCACAAATGCTGCATGATGTGATGGACGCTTTTGCCAGACAAGATTCTGTTGCTGCCGCTGCTGTTGTACGAAGCGACAAACAAGTGGATAAAGAGTGGAAGTCTGCGATGCGCAGCCTGATCTCTTTCATGATCGAGGACCCCCGAACCATTTCAGGGGGTATTGATTTGCTATTTGTTGCCCGTTCACTAGAGCGCATCGGGGATCACTCAAAAAACATGGCCGAGCGCGTGATTTTTATGGTTCATGGCGCTGATGTGCGGCACCAAGGCGTCAAAGCAGCCGAACGTGTGGTTCGGGAAGGTACTTAGTCAGAGGGCGGCACGTAACCTTGCGCTTCGACATCGATATCTTCAAATAGAAATTTTTCCATTTGCTCGCGCAAATACTTGCGCGCACGAACGTCTGCTAAGTTCAGGCGATTTTCGTTAACGAGACGCGTTTGTACGTCCATCCACTGCTGCCAACCTTCTTTTGAAATGGTCTGCCAAATTTTGGTGCCTACTTCGCCTGGGTATGGCGGATAGTCTAGTCCCTCTGCTTCTTTTTTTAGCTTGGTGCATTGGATAATTCGAGTCATGTCAGCCCTTTTTTGGTCTAAATCAATGTTTTGGTATTGTAGTGATGGCTTAGCGGTTGATTAGCCATTCACCTTTGTTTTGTGCGCCCATTTGCCATACTGTCACCTAAAATCAGACGCAAATCGGGTTACAGCCGCTTGATAAACACTTGGCTGTTTCTTGAGCGGTTGTAGGCTGCTTGGCGCTCTTTGGGCAGATCGGTGACGCCGCCTTTGCCAAAGCCGCGTTTCATGAACCAGTGGGCTGTGCGTGTGGTTAGAACAAACAGACGCTTCACACCCAACGCCTTGGCACGAGACTCCATGTGGCGAAGCAACAACTCACCTTCGCCTGCGCCTTGCCACTCATTGTGAACGATCAAACAACCCATTTCAGCCATTTTTTCGTCAGGGTAGTAGTGCAGGGTGGCACAACCGAAAATAACGCCATCATGCTCAAGCACCGAAAAGTTTTCAACATCACGCTCGATGGCCGCTCTGCCTCGGGTGATCAAGGTGCCATCACTTTCTAGTGGTTCTATCAGCCTAAGAATAGCGCCCACATCGTCTATCGTGGCTGAGCGCAAATCATCTAGGGTGTCCTCAACGACCATGGTGCCAACACCATCGTGGGTGAATATTTCAAGCAGAACCACGCCATCTAACGAAAATGGAATCATGTGAGCGCGGGCAACGCCCCGTTTGACGGCTTTTGAGGCGTAGTGCAAATAAAAAGCGGTGTTCTCGTCAAGGGCATTCGTAGCGAGAAGGGCATCGGCGTCTAAACGAGCCAGCTCGGTGTCAACATTGCCGTCTGCGCCGATAACACCATCGGTCTCAGTTAAAAAAATCAGTTTTTCAGCTCTTAGGGCAACAGCAACGCTAGTGGCCAAGTCTTCCATGGCAAGGTTAAATGCCTCACCGGTCGGCGAAAAGCCCAGCGGTGACAGCACAATGATAGAGCCGTGTTCGATCGCCACTTTCATGGCGTCGGTGTCTATTTTGCGTACTTGACCAGTGTGGCGATAGTCGACACCATCGATCACGCCTGTTGGGCGGGCTGTGACAAAGTTGCCAGAAATCACGCGGATTTGAGCGTGCGACATTGGTGTATTCGGCAGTCCCTGGCTGAAGGCGGCTTCGATGTCTAGGCGTATTTCGCCAGCTGCCTCTTTGGCGCACTCAAGGGCTGCGTCATCGGTGGGCTGCATACCGCGCCCAAACTGCTGTTTAAAGCCTTTGAGGCTTAACTGCTCGTTGACTTGTGGGCGAGAGCCATGAACCAGCACAAGCCTGATGCCTAGCGCGCTCAGTAAAGATAAGTCTTGTACCAGCGCGTTTAATGCGTTGGCCTGAACCAATTCGCCACCAAAAGCTACCACGAACGTCTTACCCCGGAAAGCATGAACGTAGGGCGCAACCTCGCGAAACCATCGCACAAATTGAGGCGCAGCGGAATCGGCCGCTTCTAGTGCTGAGACGGTGTCTTCATTAGAAGTGGCAGAAAAGTCCGAGTCAGTCATAATGGTGGGTAATTCGACCTCTGTGTTCATGTCGCTCACTGAATCGTCGGGTCAACTTTTAACCCATTGTTTGCAATATGCCTATCATGGTCCATTTTATAATGCATGCGCTTACCATGCGTTAGATTGAGGTTGTCGACTTGGTTTCAGACACGCAGACGGCCCAAACCGTTGCCATTTCCCCACGACCGTTGCCCGAAATCGCTTTTCCGGATGATTTGCCAGTCAGCGCGAGGCGAGATGACATCGTGCTCGCGATCACCACGCATCAGGTTGTGATCTTAAGCGGTGAGACGGGCTCGGGTAAAACGACCCAGTTGCCAAAGATTTGTTTGGCCATGGGTAGAGGGCGTGAGGCGATGATTGCGCACACCCAGCCTCGCCGTTTGGCGGCGACATCGGTCGCCCGTCGTATCGCGCAAGAGCTCCAAACCCCGCTGGGTCAATGGGTTGGTTATCAAATTCGCTTTCAGCAGCGTACCGATGTCACAACGGCTATCAAATTGATGACTGATGGTATCTTGCTGGCTCAAACGCAGCGGGACCGACTTCTCAAAGCGTATGACACCATCATCATTGATGAGGCTCATGAGCGTAGCCTAAACATTGATTTTCTTTTGGGTTACTTGAGAGAAATTCTGCCGCAGCGACCTGATCTGAAAGTCATCATCACGTCTGCCACCATTGATGCGGATCGGTTCGCTCAGCATTTTGCGGCGTCCAACGGTCAAGCGGCACCGATTATTGAGGTTTCGGGACGTCTTTACCCAGTAGAGATGCGTTATCGCCCGGTTAAGCTACCTGCCGAGCAGGCCGCTGAAATCGAGGGGCAGCTTGAAGAGGGCGTTCAAGAAAGGGATTTGTGTGACGCGGTGACTGATGCGGTTGATGAGTGCGCTCGCCATGGGCCAGGGGATATTCTGGTTTTTTTGCCCGGTGAGCGCGAAATTCGCGAAACCAGCGAAGCGCTTCGCAAGCATCATCCGCAAAGCACACAGATCTTGCCATTGTTTTCTCGGCTTTCACAAAATGAACAGGAAGAAATCTTTCGGCCAAGCACCCGCGCTCGTCGCGTGGTGCTCGCAACCAACGTGGCTGAGACATCGTTAACAGTGCCTGGCATTCGATATGTGATTGATGCCGGCTTGGCACGAGTCAAGCGTTACTCTTGGCGACAAAAGGTCGAGCAGCTGCAAATCGAGCCCATCAGTCAGGCCTCAGCCAATCAAAGGGCGGGACGCTGCGGGCGCTTGGGTCCAGGCGTTTGTATCCGTCTCTACGATGAAGAAGACTTCAAGCGTCGGCGGCGTTTCAGTGAGCCTGAGGTCTTACGCTCGTCACTGGCTGGCGTTATTTTGCGGATGAAGTCCCTTGGGCTGCCAGAAATCGAGCGGTTTCCGTTTGTTGATCCACCCACGGGGCGAGCAATCGCAGATGGATATCAAACGTTGCAAGAGCTCGGTGCGTTAAATATAAACGCATCGAGTACTGGTTCACAGCCTCAAGCTTCGGCTCATTCTTTAACGAGTATTGGAAAGCTGTTGGCTCGATTGCCATTGGATCCGAGGGTTGGGCGTATGTTACTGGCCGCTCGCGACCAGCAATGTTTGAGAGAAATGATGATCATTGCCTCTGCCATGGCCGTCCAAGACCCCCGCGAACGCCCCGTGATTGCGCGCGAGGCAGCCGAACAAGCGCACGCCAAATTTGCAGACAAGCAGTCAGAGTTTTTGGCATGGTTAAAACTTTGGGATTGGTATCACGAGCAAGTCGCTCACAAAGGCTCACAGCGCAAACTGGTCGGCGTTTTGCGGCAAAACTATTTGTCGGCTGTGCGGTTAAGAGAATGGCATGACATTCACGGGCAGCTCGCTGCCATGGTTGGTGAGCAGCGCTGGCGAGTCAACCAAACTGAAGCCACGTATGAGCAGGTTCATTCAGCACTGTTAACGGGATTGATCGGGCAGGTTGGGTTGAAGTCCGAAGAGGCCAGCCATTACCAAGGGGTGCGCGACCTGCGATTCTGGATACATCCTGGATCGAAGCTCGTTCGAAAAGCGGGTAAGTGGGTGCTGGCGGGTGAGTTGGTTGAAACGAGTCGGTTGTACGCGCGTTGCATTGCAAAAATTGAACCGGTGTGGATAGAGCGCGTGGGCGCCCACCTACTGACCAAGAGCTGGGGCGATCCGCGTTGGGATAGTCGTCGCGGGCAAGTGGTGGCTCAAGAAAAGGCATCGCTCTACGGTCTGCCGATCTACAGCGGTAGGCAGGTGCATTTTGGTCCGGTTGACTTGGCTCGTGCCCGCGAGACTTTTATTCGCGAGGCGCTGGTGCCCGGTGAGATTGACTTGCCGTTTGAGTTTGTGACGCACAATAAAAAACTAATCCAGAGTATTGAGCGTCTTGAGCATCGCAGTCGACGACCAGACATCTTGGTGGATGAAACCTTGATCGCGGGATTTTACGACCGGTTGTTGCCCCAAGAGATATGTCAAACAGTGGCATTCAAACAGTGGTTTAAGCAACTAGATGACCAAGAAGTACAGCGTTGGAAGCTCTCCAGGGATGACTTGATGCGTCATGAGGCGGCGGGCATTACCACCGATGTGTTTCCAAAGACGCTGAGCTGGCAGGGCAATGCCCTTAAATTGGATTATCACTTTGAACCGGGCTCGCCTAAGGATGGCGTCACGGTATCGGTGCCCCTCGTGTTGCTGAATCAATTGACGACCCCGCGCTGGGAGTGGTTGGTGCCAGGGATGGTGAAAGAAAAAGTGCAGTGGTTGGTCAAGTCTATGCCGCAAAAGTTACGCAAGCACTGCGTGCCCGTGCCCGATTATGCCCAAGCGTTTCACGCACGCTGGTTTGACCGAATGTCTGCGCCGACGGTCAGCTTGACGGCAGCTGTTATTGCTGACATTGATCAGCAGTTTCATGTCAAAGTCCAGGAGTCTGACTTTCGGGTCGATTCGTTGCCTGCGCACTTGTTTATGAATTTTCGAATTATTGATCAGCACGGCCGAATGTTGCGAGCAGGTCGTAATTTGTCGCAGCTTAAAGCGCAATTCGGCGATCAAGCGCATGCCACTTTCCAAGAAATGGCCGCAGAAGGTGAGCCGGTTATTGCTGATCAGGCATTGGAGCAGATCACCCAATGGACATTCGAGTCGCTACCTGAAGTCATGGAGATACGCCGCGCCGGTAAAAGTATCTTGGGCTATCCTGCGCTGGTCGATGAAGGTACGCACTGTCGGATTGATGTTTTTGATGATGCGCAAACCGCGCAACGCTGCCACCGCCTCGGCCTTTTGCGATTGCTTCGGATTGGTTTGAAAGAGCAAATCAAGTTTTTAGAAAAGAACCTGCCAGACGCTTTGCGACTGGGTGTTTTGTATATGCCGCTTGGGTCGTGGGAGTCTCTACGCGGGCAAATTATTGATGCGGCTTTGTCACGTGCAGCGCTCGAGCAGCAACCATGGCCCACAGACGCGGAGAGCTTTGCCAGCAGCCGAGAATTGGCCAAGGAAAGGTTAGGGCTTTTGGCGCAAGAGTTGTCTCGACTTGTGCTGTCTATTCTTGAGCAATCAGAGGTGGCTAGAAAGCGGTTGGTTCAGTTTAAAGTGCATGAAAGTGCCTGCAAAGACATGGTGATTCAACTCAGTGAATTGATGCCCTCCGATTTTGTGATGCGTACACCCTATGAGCAACTCAAGCATTTGCCACGTTACTTAGAGGCCATTGCCGTTCGGTTTGACGGCCTTCGAGCTGATGCGGATCGAGATCAGCAGCGGATGAGTGAAATGGCGCCGCTTTTGGCGCACTACCGGCGCGCCCGGCAGGCGTTGGCAGGCGCGCCGGAACCTGGGCTAGATCAGTTCTTTTGGATGTTGCAAGAGTTGCGTGTTGCGCTTTTCGCGCAACGTCTACGCACGCCTTACCCCGTGTCTGCCAAGCGTCTGTACAAGGCATGGGAGGCGTTGCAACGTTAGTCTTGGTCAAATCGCTAAGAAGAGCAAGATCGCGAGCACTATCAGGGCCACCTTAGTTGCTTTGTAAAGGGTGCGGTTGGCCGTCTTGAAAGCACTGCGTTTTTGATCAATGACCCAATGCCAATGCGTGAGTTTATTGATGAAACCGGTCTGATCAGTCTCAGCGTTTGGTGAGCTTACCGCTGACATCATGACGCGGCCAAACCAGTGGTTAAAGCGCTCAACCCAGCGCCATTTCAATGGGCGTTCGACATCACAAAACAGGATGATTCGGTTTTGATTTGAGTTGTTTTGTGCCTCGTGTACGTACGTTTCGTCGAAAACAACGCCTTCACCATCGTGCCAAACGTGGCGAATGCCATCGACATCGATGTAGCAAGAAGGGTCATTAGGCGTGGAAAGTCCTAAGTGGTATCGCAATGACCCTGCAAAAGGGTCGCGGTGCGGGTTCAAACGACCACCGGGTGGCAATTCGGCAAACATGGCTGCTTTTATGCTTGGGATCTGTTTGAGCAACGCAGTGGTTTTGGGGCAGAGCGATTCGGCTGATGGGTGTTTGGCGTCATACCACTTGAGATAAAAACGCTTCCAGCCGTATTTAAAAAAAGAGTTGAATCCGATGTCGTTATGGGCAACAGGGGCTTTGATTTCGCGTATTTGGGCCAAGTGCAGGGCCTCGTCGCGGATGATTTTCCAATTGTCTTGAAGCAGACTCAATTCAGGCAAGCGTGAAAGCGGCACATAAGGCGTGGTGGGGGCTTTCGAGTTCAGAACCATTAGGGCATTGATGGGTGCCAAGAGTACGGACTGGTCGAGTAGTTGGCGCTTAATAGGTAAGCGAACCTGCCCCCTAAAGTGCGCAAATAGGACAGCACCCAACCAAGTGAATAGAATTAGCCATTTCATAATGTGTATCGACAGTCCTTGAGTACAATCTTAAGCATGCAAGGCAACCAGCCCCCCATCCCCTTCGTTCATTTGCGCGTCCACTCCGAGTTTTCGGTGGTTGACGGTATTGTTCGAATCAATGACTTGGTGTCGCAAACAAAAATACTTGAACAGCCAGCGGTGGCGTTAACAGACTTGGTGAACGTGTTTGGCCTAATCAAGTTTTACAACGCTGCCCGTTCCAAAGGCGTCAAACCGATCGCCGGTTGTGATGTTTGGCTCACGAATGAGTCCGAACCACACAAACCTTACCGTATTTTACTGCTTGTGGCTAACGAGCAGGGTTACCGTTCCTTGTGTGAACTGATCACGCGGGCTTGGCTGGAAAATACCCAACATGGCAAAGCTGCTGTAAAGCGTGAATGGGTTATGCAGGCTTCTGGTTTGATTGTGCTGTCCGGTGGCCGTCATGGCGACGTGGGGCAGGCCCTGTTGGCAGGGCAATCGGATGTGGCTGCCCAATTGACTCAGCAATGGATGCAGGCGTTGCCCGGCCGCTACTACTTGGAGTTGCAGCGTACTGGTAACCAAGCGGACTGGTCATACACGGATAGTGCGTTGGCATTGGCACAGCAATTATTTGTGCCGGTGGTGGCTACGCATCCTGTTCAGTTTATTCGCGCTGAGGAATATCGGGCTCACGAAGCTAGGGTCTGCATCTCGGATGGTGAAATCCTGACCAACCCCAAGCGTGAGCGGCGATTTACTGAAGATCAGTACCTGAAGTCGACCGACGAAATGGCAGCATTGTTTAGTGATGTGCCTTCAGCGCTTCAAAACACGGTCGCCATTGCCCAGCGTTGTAATTTGACGCTCACCTTGGGCCAGCCAAAATTACCCGATTTTCCGACGCCAGCTGGACTTGGTATTGATGACTATTTGGTGCAGCTTTCCCACGAGGGCTTAGAGGTCCGCTTAAAACAACTGTTCCTTGATGAGACCTTACGCATCGAGAACCGTCCAAAGTACCAGTCGCGATTGGACTGGGAGTGCCAAACCATTATTCAAATGGGTTTTGCGGGATACTTTTTGATCGTTCAAGACTTTATCAATTGGGGCAAGAAAAACGGTGTGCCGGTTGGCCCTGGCCGTGGCTCAGGGGCGGGCTCACTGGTCGCCTATTCGTTAGGTATTACTGATCTAGACCCCATTCGTTACGATTTGCTGTTTGAGCGATTCTTGAATCCAGAGCGGGTTTCGATGCCTGACTTCGATATCGACTTTTGTCAGGACAATCGTGAACGCGTGATTGAATACGTTAAAGACAAGTATGGTCGCCAAGCCGTCAGTCAGATTGCGACCTTTGGTACTTTGGGTGCCAAAGCGGTGGTTCGTGACGCTGGGCGTGTCTTAGACATGCCTTACATGCTTTGCGACGGCCTGTCTAAGTTGATCCCCTTTAGCCCCGCAGACCCTTGGACGCTTGACCGCGCCCTGACGGACGAGCCTGCATTCAAAGCCCGTTATGAAAAAGAAGACGAAGTCCGCGCTTTGATTGACTTGGCGAGGCCGCTCGAAGGATTAACCCGAAATGTCGGTATGCATGCTGGTGGCGTCTTGATTGCACCAGGCAAGTTAACGGATTTCTGCCCGCTCTATTGCCAGCCTGGGCAGGAAAGTAGCGCTGTGTCGCAGTTTGACAAGGACGATGTTGAAGCCGCTGGTTTGGTGAAGTTTGACTTTTTGGGGTTACGAAACCTGACGATTTTGGATTGGGCCGTGCGCTACGTGCGACAGTTCAACGTTGAGCTCTCAGGGTTTGACATCATGGCCTTAACGCTTGATGACCCCAAGGTTTATCAATTGCTTTGTGAAGCCAACACAACGGCTGTCTTTCAGCTTGAATCGCGGGGCATGAAAGAGCTTTTAAAGAAGCTTCGGCCAAGCAACTTTGAGGATGTGATTGCTGTCTTGGCGCTTTATCGGCCTGGACCACTTGAGTCGGGCATGGTTGATGATTTTGTCAATCGCAAGCACGGTCGTGCTTCTGTTGATTATTTCCACCCCGATCTGGAACATACGCTCAGAAGCACATACGGTGTGATTGTGTATCAAGAGCAGGTGATGCTGATTTCGCAGATCATCGGTGGCTACTCATTAGGCAGTGCTGATCTTTTGCGTCGCGCCATGGGTAAAAAGAAAGCCGAGGAAATGGCTCAGCAGCGTGAATTGTTTCAACAAGGCGCGGCGCAAAAGGGGCATGATCCGGTTTTGGCCGTGAAGTTGTTCGACTTGATGGAGAAGTTTGCCGGTTACGGTTTCAACAAGTCACACTCGGCTGCCTATGCGCTCATTGCTTATCACACGGCTTGGCTTAAGGCGCATCACCCGGCTGAGTTCTTGGCGGCCACGCTTTCGTCCGATATGGACGACACTGATAAGGTTCAAACCTTTTGGCGTGATTGCCATGCCAATGGGGTTAAGGTTTTGCCGCCTGATGTCAATGCCTCTGGCTATCGATTTGAGCCGGTGCGTGAGGACAACGATCCTCAGGACAAGCCACCTCGCACCATCCGTTATGGGTTGGGTGCAATCAAAGGGGCAGGGCAGGCTGCGATTGAGGAAATTGTCCAAGCGCGCCAATCAGGCGGACCATTCACTTCGCTGTTTGAGTTTTGCCAACGTATCAATCGGCAACTCGTTAATCGGCGTTGCCTAGAGTCTTTGATTAGAGCGGGTGCTTTTGACGCTATTGAGCCTAACAGAGCGGCCTTGCTCATGTCATTGCCCACGGCAGTGGAAGCGGCTGAACAGGCCGCACGCAGTGCCTCTCAGGTCTCGCTCTTCGGTGATGATGGCAGCGATGTGGTGGCTGGTGTTCTTGAAAACGCTGATCCATGGGATTTGCGTCGCAAGCTGGCTGAGGAAAAAGTGGCGCTGGGCTATTTTTTTAGCGGCCATATGTTTGATGCGTGGCGCGATGAGGTTCGGCGCATGGTGCCCCGCTCGTTGAATGATGTGACGCCATCGCGAGATGTTCAGTGGCTTGCCGGTACGATTGCAGCGCTGCGCCCGCAAATGACTCGTCGCGGCAAAATGCTGATTGCAACCATTGATGATGGCACTGCGCAGCTTGATGTGATGATTTTTAATGAAATGTACGAGGCCAATCGAGCTCGGTTTAAAGAGGACGCGCTGCTTGTCCTTTGCGGCAAAGTCGCCGTTGATGAATATTCGGGTGGTTTTCGGGTTTCGGTTGATGATGTTTTTGATTTACAGGCCATGCGTGAAGCGCGCGCGCGCGCCTTGTCCATTCGCTTGAATGGCAAGGCTGATGCAGATCGTCTTCAGGCTCTCTTGTCGCCTTTTAGGGCCATCGAACAAGGTGCTGGGATGCCGGTGGAAATTACTTACCAGTCCGCGGGTGCTTCATGTCGTATACGTCTGGGCGAACAGTGGTGCGTTTACGTGCCAGATGATCTTCTAATAGCGCTAAACGATTGGGTTGATGCCGATGGCTTTGAAATCGTTTACTAATCACGTCAGGGCCTGGCGCGATAGTATTCGTCGAGCAATAGCGGTCGTGTTGTTAGATCGAGCGCCAAATGCCTTAGGTGATGTTGAAGACGCTATTCTTTTTGTTCGTTGGGATGCCAAGCTTGGCGATACGGTTGTGTTGTCTTGGATTTGGCGTGAGCTTAAAAAGCATCGGCCTGATTTGAAGCTCTGGGTCGCGACTGGGGCTGATTTTTTTGAGCTTTTTGATCACACCTTTGAGTTCGATAGGGTGGTGTTATCGCCTAAGCGACCCGGATTTAGGTCCGTTTTTAATATCGCCAAGAAGCTTAAGAGACCCCGATACGTCGTCCACCTATCGCAGGCGCTAAAAGCGCGAGATCTGCTCTTGCTGTATTTGATTCGGCCGGGACACGTCGCTAGCCTAGACGATGGCCTCAAATGCGTCGACATCAAGTTAGGTGCTATGACTGAAAAGTTGCATTTTTCTGAAAAAGCCATCCCGCTGCTTGAAAAGTTATCTGTCCCAGTCGACAACCGACAGTATTGGCTGCCAGAAAACATGACCGCTCACAAGCATGTCATGTCTTATTGGCATGACAACCTTGTTATCGGGTTTTGCCCTTTTGGTGCGAGCCGACACCGAAGCTTTAGTGATTCAAAAATTGTGAGCGCAATCAGAGGTATTTTGAAAGTCGCTGCCAAGCAAGGCCTAAGTGTTTCTGTTTTTATGATTGCAACGCCTGATAAAGAAAAGGGCTTAATCAATTTGTTGATAGCCAATGACTTGACCTCAAAAGTTTTTCTGCGACCCACATCGGAACTGACTGAGTTTTTTGAACAAGTGCGGGCTTGCCAGGCTATTGTTTCGGTCGATACAAGCGTCGTCCACATTGCTACGGGTTTAGGTAAACCGCTTTTGGCAATTTACAACCCTCCTGATCTATCGCCGTTGATAAAAACAAACAACTATGACAGTTGGCACCCTAACTCTGATCAGGCGATCACCTTTCTAGCAGATGCTGTTGCTGGGACGCGTATTGATGCTTTTGATGACGCTCGCTTTGATGCGGCGCTCGAGAAGCTCTTCTTGAAAATGCCTGCTAACTAGTTCTTGGTGGTTCGCTTGGCAGCTACAATTTGTATTTGAGCAAGTGCGTCGCGAGATGTTTGATCAATGGGAATGCCATGCGTTCGAAATACGCATTCTCTATACGCCATGTTAGCCTCTGGCGGGCGAGGGGAAATGGTTTAACAACAGCTCTCATTATTTTTTTAAAAGATTTTAAAAAAATAAGGGGCACCAGTGGGTTAGGCGTCATTCCTTTGGCTTGCAGAGAATAGTCATACTTTAGGTCTTGACGTTCGAGCTCAACAATGTATGCACCAGGTAGTGATTGAACAATTGCTTTAATGTCATGAGAAACAGGTGACCAAGAGGTTGGACTGTTTAGCCGAAAGGTTGCTTTGTGGTCATGGTTAAAGCGGCTTGGCCAAAAGCCTTGTTCATATAGGTCCTCATCGGGGACGACGACAATCAAGTGACCACCCGGTTTTACAAGCGCCCACCATTGCGAAAGGGCATGGACGGGATCTCTCATGTGTTCAAGGCAGTGGCTGCTGTGAACAGTATCGTATGCGTTATTGTCCCTGATGCTAGCAATCTCTTGTGCATCGCCATCTGGCAAATCGAAGGGTTCAGCACCTGAACAAACCAAGTCTCTTCCACAGCCGATATCGATGATGCGACCCTTAAGGTAACGCTCCCGAAATGCCAGATCTCGAATAGAATTGGTCTTCGACGCTTCATCCATTTGTGGGAATCAAGTCCTTCAAAAATTTGAGTAGGGGGGCACTGATTATATGTTTCCAATTTTAAACCACTACACTTCTATATGCCTGACGCATCAATAATCATTGCTTTTTACAACGACATAAAGTTGTTGCGATTAGTGCTAGTTGCATTAAAAAATCAATACCGCGGTCAATTCGAAGTTTTAATTGCTGATGATGGATCAACCCCAGAAGTTGTCGCCCAAGTTGATGAAATGCTCAAGGCCTTCTCTTTTCCTTCTAAACATTTTTGGCAGGCAGACGAAGGTTTTAGAAAAACAATCGTTATGAATCGTGCGGTTAAAAGTGCTGTAAGTGAGACACTCATTTTTATTGATGGTGACTGCGTGCCTCAAGTTCATTTTGTTGATGATCACGTGCGGGCATCCAAGTTAGGTTTCTGTGCAGTTGGTCGACGAATTGACTGTTTTAGAGATGCTATTGATCATCTTGATTGCAGTCAGCCCGACTTAATTGTTTTTAGGAACATTTTTCGTCTTATTTTTTGGTCACTCACTTTTAGGGCTCGGAACATTGAAAAAGGATTCCGTTTGCCATACCGCTTTTTGAAGAAACTACCATCTCAGAAGTGGGGTGTTGTCGGATGTAATTTCTCAATCCAGAAGTCAGATCTGTTGTTGGTGAATGGATTTGACGAACGCCATTCGACTCAGTGGGGAGCGGAAGACTCAGACGTTCAAAGGCGGCTCCAGAAAGCCGGACTTAAGCTGAGTGATTTACGATACCAAGCAACAATGATTCATTTTGATGCTTCGTATCACAAACGTCATTTGCCTACTGTGACGCCCGAGAAAAGCTTCCCGTCCTTCTATGATCAGGCAGCAGCAGAGAATCGCGCTTGGACGCCATTCGGCATTATTAAGGAGGATCGGCCGGATCCATTATTGGACGAAGAGCGATGATTCCGAATCTGTTTGCTGGGCAAGGCATGTAAAGTGACCGAAACAATCAGTTGCTTATACCCCTAGAGGTGTACTGATTCAAATTGTTTCAGATTGCGCGAGCTTTCGGTTCATCGGGTAGTGGTGTTTGTTAGTCTTGAACATCGGTAGTATGAGTCTTGTGTGCATGATCGCTCACGACACAGAAGTATTTTCGACTGGTTGGGTTTCATTCGATCGAAGTGCAAGCGCTGAAAAAAATATGAAAAATGTGGCTGCGAAATGAGGCAGCAATGTGTAAAAAACACCTGTCAACAGAAAGCAGATCACCAGCGCGGGTGCCGCTAAGACAGATGTGTGGGTTGGTTGGAATCGACGCAATCCCGTCGTTGCCATTGCAAGAAATAAAAAAATGTTAGCAAGTGTCCAAACCAAACCATGCTTGGCTATCGCATCCAAATACATATTGTGAGTGTCGTTTGACGGGTAGCCAACATCTGGCGCTGACAATTTGTTTTTTTCTTCTTGCGTGAGCGCATCGGTTCGTTCAAAAAAATCGTAGACCTTTGCAAAATGGCTCGTGCTTCCAGATCCCAGCAACAACTCAACTGGATTTGTTTCGAATTTTTCGATGCTGTGTGCGATGGATAATTTCCATAGCGTCAGTCGAATCCAATTTGACATGTTTTCTTCGGTGTCAACTATTGAAGCGACCCTTTGTTCGATTTGCGCAACTGGCGCTTGGGCAAAGTGTTTGATCGGGAAGTAAGCAACGACAGCAATAACCAAGATAACGCCAAGCGTGCGTCGCTGGTAAAAAAGAAGGTAAAGACCGATGGCAAAACTAGCGCCGAGCCAAGGTCCGCGCGCTCCGCTTAACAAGAGAAATATGAAAGCGGTCAGGGCTGTTATCGCAAACAAAACGCGTACTGGTGTTGAGTATTGCTGATCAAAGATTCTCGGTGTTAAAAAAACAAAAAATAGAGCAAGTAAGACACCCCAGACATCAACCAACCAAGTCGCACCTGATAAACGCCCTTCATGTGGTTGCTCGATCTGAAGGAGGGTCATGACGGCGGCTATCCAAAAGCCAATCATTAGTCCAGCGAGCGCGTAGTTTCTGTTTGAAGGATGGCGAAAAGCCAGTAGTAAGGGTGCAAAAATAACAAGGTAAAGGCTTTTTCGGGCGATGAAGCCAAGGTCTTCTAACGTTGTTGGCATTAACAGGCAGGCTACAACGCCAAAAACATAGATAACAAGTGCCGCCACGATTAATTTGTTTGAGAACGCAGCGCGTCGATAGGTCGAATCTTTGAAGCAGCGAAGCAAAAAGTAGAGGGTTAATAAGCCAGTGCTGGCATAAATGACAGGCTTTGACACAAAAAGGCCTGCGCCCAGAGCGAAGACCATCCAGTTTTCGGCGCGTAATGTGGCTAGTCTTGTGTCCATCGTGGTCGGCTGAGTCTTAAAATCTGGTTATGATGTTACCAGCATAGGCGCTTGGCCCCCTGGTGGGAATTAACTTGCTAATTGGTGTTGAAGGTAGTTTCGCTCCAGTAAACCAACAGGCCAGCGTACTCCTTGATGATGCTTCGGCTTGCAAGCAAAGCATGTAAATTAGGCAGCCATGTGCGCTGATTGGTTTTTTGAACCCATCTTATTTGTGGCGGCAATGGGGCGGGCCATGCTTTGATGCCTGTGCTTTCAAATGCCAGCATGGCACGCGGCATGTGTAGGGCTGAGGTCACGAGAAAGATGCTTTTCTTTTGCAGTGAGCGCAGTGTTTGATCGGTTAGCTCGGCATTTTCTAAGGTGTTTTGACTTTGGGTTTCTTGAATGATGACGTCATTTGGGATGCCCAGTTTTTGTAGCGAACGTGCCATGGTTGCTGTGTCACTGATGTTACCTTCAAGTGCACCACCAGACAAAATAATCAGCGGTGCGCGCCCAGCGAAATACAGTGATGCTGCGCGTGACTCACGATTGACAACTGACTGGCGGTCGTAGGGTTCAAACCAGTTAGACCGGTTGCCCTGAACGTGGCCTCCCAGCACAACAATGGCATCAGCTAACGGCATTTCAACGTTTTGATGCTGCGCGTATCGTTTTTCGAGCCAGCCACCAGCGTAAAGCGTCGTAATGGGCAATGACCACACCAAAACCCAAAATAGCCCAAACGCCAGGGTCATGGCGCCTGTGATTGTTCGTTTGAATAGCAGTAGCACCAAAGCGATTACTGCGGCTGCGACCAACACGTTCGGTGCAAACAGCAGGCTGTTGGCGATTTGGGTCAGCATATTAAGCTGACCCAACGTTGTTTGGGTCGGCAATGACAGCCACCTGATCTACCACGACGTCAATGACTGCTTTTAGAGACGGCCACTGCCCCATTTTACCCATGACGATCGCGTTATCAGACACAGGCCCCGAATGGCTGGGTTCTGTCACACCGATAAGGGTGATTTGTTTGGCACCCGCGACCGCTGCCAAATGAGAGACACCTGAGTCATTGCAAATGACCAAGGCAGACCTTTTGGCGAGGGCGGCAAAGCCGCCTAGGTTTAGCGGGGCAATCAAGGTAGCACCAGGAGCCAGTGCCTGCGCTTGCGCCACTTCGTTGGGTGGGGGACAAATGACCAGTTGGTGCCCCATTTCGACTAGTGCTTTGCTCAGGCTGGCAAAATGTGGCCAAACTTTCACCTGACCCTTATGCAAACCTGTTGCGGTTGGTGCCAGCAAGATAAATGATTTGCCGGTCAAATTAGCTGCGTCTATAGACTGACTGGAAGCTTGGGCGTCGACAGCCGAAATGGCTAACAAGACCCTTGGGGCTTGTGTGGGTGGGGTGGGCAGTGCCCAACGCATCGCCGATTCCTTAACGAGATGCCACCATTTCTGTGAAGCATGCAAGCCAGCATTTGGTTTTGGGACGGGCCACTTTAGCAGTAAGGATCGCCCGTCATGGCGGTGTCCTGCACTGTTGATGCCGGCCAATCGAAAAAGAGCGGCGCTAGAAAGAGAGTCTGGCAGGATTAAACCGTGGGTTATTTGGCGCTGTGTTGATCTGAACTGTTTAACGGTTTTTAAGTCGGCGCCAAATGAGCCGCTGAGAGCCACAAAGGCCGATGGATTGAATTGCTGCACCAGAGGTTTAGCCCATGGCCGACCAAAAATCACCAAGTCGTGACCCTGATCGTTTAGCCACTGTAAGCAGGGCAGGCTCATGCACACATCTCCAACCCAGTTGGGTAGGCGCACGGCGATGACAAAAGTCGGGTCGTTAACAGCAGACATGGCGCGCAGAATAAACCAGTTTGGAGCCTTGGCAAAGCCCCTCAAAATAAGGGCGGAACGATCAATGAGTTTGAATCGGTACAATTTATGCTGACTAAAGGTTAGCATCACGCCTTAAATGACAGTTTTTTGTTTTATGTGCTTGGGTTAGCCCGCTAATTTGCGAAAGGATCCCATTGAAGCCGTCTGCAACATCATCTCATGCCGACCATCCCTTAAAAAACAAAGTTTGGGGCCGGATTTACGCTCGGGTTGGTCAATACTGGAAAGCACTGTTAACAGCAGTGTGTTTTATGGCGTTAGCTGCCGCCACTCAACCTACCTTGGCCATCGCCATGAAGCCGCTCATTGATGAGGGGCTCACTGGCGCCAAACCTGATTATGTCTGGCAGGTGCCACTGGCGATCATATTGTTGGTTTTGTTGCGTGGGATTTGTTCTTTTGTCAGCGACTACCTTTTGGCGTGGGTTGCCAACAACATGCTGGTTGGATTACGAACAGACATGTTTGATCGATTGTTGTCGATGCCTGACAGTGAGTTCAAGCGGGGTGACAGCGGACGGCTGATGAACAGGTTCACCGTCGACGTTGGCAACATCACAACCACAGCGACATCAGTGGTGACGGTTTTGATTAGGGAGTCACTGGTGGTTTTGTCGCTGTTGGGTGTTTTGTTTTATATGTCCTGGCAGTTGGCTCTCATTATTGTGGTGATTTTGCCAAGCTCAGCCTACATCACGCGCTTGTTCATGAAACGGCTTAGACGCATTAATCGCGAGACGATCAGCACAAATGCAAAGCTTGCCGAAGTGGTTTCTGAAGGGATCCAAGGACAGCGCGTGATCAAGCTTTTCGATGGTTATGACGTTGAAAACAATCGGTTTGGCGACGTGAATACAAATCTTCGTCGCCATCAAATGCGAGCAGCCATTGCTGACTCCGCCCTGCGTCCCATTGCGCAGGTCATTATTGCGATCGCGGTCGCTATCGCCATTGGTGTGGCCTTGCATGAGGCCAACTCTGGCATTTTGACGGTTGGTAGTTTTGCCGCTTTTATGGCGGCATTGGCACAAATTTTTGATCCTGTGAAACGGTTGACCAACGTACTGACGAGCATGCAGCGCATGCTGGCTTCGGCCGAAAGTGTTTTTGATCTGGTTGATCAGAAAGGTGAAGATAAAGAAACAGGACGCGATTTTCCTGCGCCTGTGGCGGGTCGGATTGAGTTCACGCACGTGGTTCATCGTTTTGAGGATTCGGAACGAGACACCCTGTGTGACGTCAGCCTTGATATCAAGCCAGGTCAAGTCGTGGCGATGGTGGGGCGCTCAGGGAGCGGCAAGACGACATTGGCCAATATGCTGGCTCGATTTGTCGATCCCACGGCAGGGACGATCCGCATCGATGGGATTGATATTCAATCACTAGCTTTGAAGCATCTGCGCGCTCGGTTGTCTTTGGTGAGTCAAGATGTGGTTTTGTTTGACGCCACGATTGCTGCCAATGTCGGCTACGGTAGCTTGCATACCGCCTCAGAGCGCCAAATTCGTGATGCGCTGGCGGCTGCCAACCTGTTGGAGTTCGTGGATGGTTTGCCCAATGGTATTCATACTCAGGTTGGCGAGAATGCAACGCGCCTGTCTGGTGGCCAGCGTCAACGACTGGCGATCGCTCGAGCCCTAATTAAGGATGCGCCGATTTTAATTCTCGACGAAGCGACCTCAGCGCTGGATAACGAGTCTGAACGCCAGGTTCAAGCCTCGCTGGAGACCCTCATGAAAGGGCGAACAACCTTGGTGATTGCCCATCGACTGTCCACAGTTCAAAATGCAGACCGAATCGTGGTGCTAGACAATGGTCGGATTATCGAGAGCGGTTCTCATGCGGCGCTTGTGGCTGAAGATGGCGCCTATGCTGCGCTCTATAAGATGCAATTCAAGGTCGATTGAAAGGATCACAACAAGACGATGTCATAATGCTCTTGGTGACAGTCAGTTGAAGCTGTCAGCGTGATTGGTTTACCGATTAAGTCCCCTAGCATGGCCAAATGCTGGCTTTCGTCCTCTAGGAACAGATCAATCACAGATTGGCTGGCCAAAACCCGGAACTCTCGGGGGTTGAATTGTTTGGCTTCGCGCAAGATTTCACGCAGAATTTCGTAGCAAACACTTCGGGCTGTGAGAATACGGCCGCGGCTATCGCAGGTGGGGCACGGCTCACAAAGGTGGTTGCTCAACGCGTCACGCGTTCGTTTGCGCGTCATTTCGATTAATCCTAATTGGCTGAATTCGCTTACTGTGGTTCGAGTGCG
>JAFMCG010000139.1 GCA_017857895.1 Burkholderiaceae bacterium
GCCTTTTTGTGGCTTCTGCCCTCAAGCGCGGCTTGTATGTATTACACGTCCCTTGCCGATTTGGATTTACCCGCGCGACTCCGTGTGCTGTAATCGCCCGTTACCTGAGAAATTGAAGCGTATGACCCAACCATCAAAACCCATCGCCATCGAAGACATGGTGCCCGTGACAATCCTGACCGGCTTTTTAGGTGCTGGTAAGACGACTTTGCTCAAGCGCATCCTCACGGAATATCACGGCAAGCGTATCGCCGTGATTGAAAACGAATTCGGACCAGAGAGCATCGACAACGATTTGTTGGTTGAAGTTCATGATGAGGAAATCATCGAACTGTCTAATGGTTGCATCTGCTGTACGGTTCGTGGTGATTTGATGCGCACGTTACTCGACTTGCGCGCTCGCCGAGAGAAGGGCGAACTCTCATTTGAGCGGGTGATGATTGAGACCACTGGGATGGCCAATCCAGGCCCCGTCTGTCAGACCTTCTTTATGGATGACGGTGTTGCTGAGTACTTTCGCTTGGATGGCGTGATTACCGTGGTCGATGCCAAGCACGGCATGAAGACCTTGGATGATCAGCCCGAAGCACAAAAGCAGGTTGGATTTGCCGACCGCCTGATTGTATCTAAGAAGGACTTGGTAACAGATGCTGAGTACGAATCTTTGCGTCACCGTCTGGTACGGATCAACCCTCGCGCTGAAATCGAAGCGGTGCATTTTGGAAAGGCTGATCTGACCAAGATTGTCGATATCAGCGGCTTTAATCTCAATACCATTTTAGATATCGACCCAGACTTTTTGGCTGAACAGCATCCCGATGCCAAGCATGATCACGATCACGGTCATAAACATGGCCATGATCATGGTCACGATCACCATCACGGAAACGATCACCATCACGCGCATGATGACGAGATTGGTGCTTTTGTGTTCCGATCCGACAAACCATTCGATGCCGAACGACTCGAAGAGTTCTTGGGTGGCGTCGTGCAGGTATACGGACCGGACTTATTGCGTTATAAGGGCATTCTCTACATGAAGAGCGTCGACCGGCGGATGCTTTTTCAAGGGGTACACATGTTGATGGGTGCCGAGCCGGGTAAGCCTTGGGGTCCCAAGGAGAAAAAGACCACCAAAATGGTTTTCATTGGTCGCAAGCTGCCACAAGAGATTTTCACCAAAGGTCTTGAGCAGTGTCTTGCGAGATAGTCGTCGTGACTTATCACGACCAGTGACTTCAACGGAGTAAGTGCATGGTAACGAAGGCAGCCCCCAAAAAAAACAAGTCTGTGAAGGAAGCGGGCACAGATACCCTCATCACCGAAGCAGCATTGTTAAAGATGCCTGAAGATGAGTACATGAATAAACAACAGTTGGCTTTTTTTAAAGCAAAACTGCGTCAATTAGAAGACGATATCTTGGTTAACGCCGGTGCAACCACTGTGAACCTGAGGGAAACGCAGTTCGTGCCTGATCCGGCCGATCGAGCAACAATTGAAGAAGAGCACGCGCTTGAATTGCGGACCCGCGACCGTGAGCGTAAGCTGCTGAAGAAAGTTCAGCAGTCGCTTAAACGCATTGAGTCCGGGGATTATGGCTGGTGTGAAGAAACAGGCGAGCCGATCGGCGTACCTAGGCTTTTGGCGCGGCCCACAGCGACATTGTCGCTTGAAGCCCAGGAGCGGCGCGAAATGCGTCAAAAGATGTTCGGGGACTAAGCCGTCCACGCGTTATCAACATCCTCACTTGAAACGCCGCGCTATTCAAGTGAGGGAAAAAAGCAGGTGAGTCATGGAACAGTTTCACGCGACAACCATCGTTTGCGTGCGCCGAGGCAATCGCGTTGCAATGGGCGGCGATGGGCAGGTGACCTTGGGCAATATCATCATCAAGGGCACGGCCTGCAAAATACGACGGCTCTATCACAACAAAATCTTGGCGGGTTTTGCGGGGGCGACCTCTGACGCCTTCACCTTGCAAGAGCGTTTTGAAGCCAAATTAGAAAAACATCAAGGTCACTTGATGCGAGCCGCCGTGGAATTGTCGCGCGATTGGCGCACTGATCGGATGTTACGACGTCTTGAGGCCATGCTAATCGTGGCTGATATCGACCACACTTTGGTGCTAACGGGCAATGGTGATGTCTTGGAACCAGAAAACGGCTTGGCCGCGATTGGCTCCGGCGGGGCCTACGCGCAATCATCGGCCCTGGCACTCTTGCGACACACCGAGCTAGAACCCAAAGAGATTGTCAAAGCGTCGCTATCCATTGCCGGTGATTTGTGTATCTACACCAATCAACAACACGTCATTGAAGTCCTTTAAAGGGTTAGTCCAAACAGATGTCAGCCTCCAACATGACACCCAAAGAAATCGTTTCTGAACTTGATAAACACATCATTGGTCAGCAGGCCGCCAAGCGTGCCGTTGCCGTCGCGCTGCGCAATCGCTGGCGCCGCCAACAAGTGCCTGAACCTTTGCGCCAAGAAATCCATCCCAAGAACATCCTCATGATTGGGCCAACGGGCGTAGGCAAAACAGAAATCGCCCGACGTTTGGCGAAGTTAGCGAATGCACCATTCATCAAGATAGAAGCGACCAAATTTACCGAAGTCGGTTATGTTGGACGAGACGTCGACACCATTATTCGTGACTTGATGGAAGTCGCTGTCAAGCAGGTCCGTGAACAAGAAATGAAGCGTGTGCAAGCCCAGGCGGAAGACGCGGCGGAAGATCGGATTTTGGATGTATTGATCACACCGCCTCGCGATGCCAATGGAGCCCCAATACGCGAAGACTCCAATGCACGCCAAGTCTTTCGTAAGCGCCTGCGCGAGGGCTTGATTGACGACATGGAAATTGAGATCGAACTCACTGTGGCAGCACCTTCGATGGACATTATGTCGCCACCGGGCATGGAAGAAATGGCTGAGCAGCTCAAGGGCATGTTCGCTGGTCTGGCGCGCGATAAAAAGAAACCTCGAAAAATGACGGTTAGGGAAGCGTTCAAGCACCTGACCGAAGAGGAGGCCGCCAAACGGGTGAACGAAGAGGGCTTGCGCACCCAAGCGGTCTTTCAAGTGGAACAGAACGGCATCGTATTTTTGGATGAAATCGACAAGATTGCTGCGCGCCAAGAAGGTGCAACAGCCGATGTCTCAAGACAAGGTGTGCAGCGAGATTTGTTGCCCCTGATCGAAGGCACGACTGTCACAACCAAGTACGGCATGATTCGCACTGACCATATTCTTTTCATTGCCTCAGGTGCGTTTCACTTGTCGCGGCCTTCAGACCTGATTCCCGAATTGCAAGGCCGTCTGCCGATAAGGGTAGAGCTCGATTCTTTGACGGCTGCGGACTTCGTCAAGATCCTGAACGAAACCGATGCGTCATTAACAAAGCAATACACCGCGTTATTGCAAACAGAAAACGTGACCCTGTCGTTTGCTGATGACGGTATTCGCCGATTGGCCGAATTGGCCTCAGATGTTAATGAGCAAACCGAGAATATTGGTGCACGGCGACTCTATACCGTGATGGAGCGATTACTCGAGGAACTCTCGTTCGAAGCATCCGCCCATGAAGGGCAAACCATATTGATTGATGCGTCTTACGTGAACGACAAGTTAGAACAAACCGCCGCGAGCCACGACTTGGCGCGCTATGTGCTTTAGCGCACCATTACGCTGAACAACCACCAACACACCCGAGGCTTACCTCATGGCAGATCGTCTTACCACCATCACAACGCGTACCGGGGACGATGGCACCACGGGTTTGGCCGACGGCTCACGGGTTAAAAAGACCCATCACCGTGTGCACGCCATGGGTGAGGTTGATGAGTTGAATAGCCAACTTGGCAGCTTGTTGGCGCAACTGCAGGTCAACGCCAATCAACCAGTAATCGCTTCGGTCATTGAGGCATTGAAACCATCGCAGCACGCTTTGTTTGATATTGGCAGCGAACTGGCTATTCCCGGCTACACCCAACTAACGCAACAACAATTGGATCACTTAGATTCAGCCATCGCGCACTTTAACGCCAGCCTTGCGCCGTTGAAAGAATTTATCTTACCGGGCGGTGCCCAAGTCAGCACACAGGCGCATGTTTGCCGCAGTGTGTGTCGGCGTGCCGAACGGGCCGTGGTGGGGGTGGCAGAGCAGGAACCGCTGAGCGATTTGGCCCAACAATACCTTAACCGCCTCTCAGACTTGTTGTTTGTATTGGCCAGAACGATCAACCAAGCCTTGGGTTACACCGACACCTATTGGCAGAAAGCTTAGGCGCCCGGTCAAAAAGCGCCAAACCCAAGCCGCGTTGGTTACATGGCCACGCCAGCGGCTTGTGCTTGCTCATCGGCATGGTATGACGAGCGCACCATGGCACCCACAGCCGCGTGGCTAAAGCCCATGGCATAAGCTTCTTTTTCAAACATCACAAAAGTCTCTGGTGTGACATAGCGCAACACCGGCAAATGGTGCTCAGACGGTTGCAAATACTGACCGATAGTCAGCATGTCTACATTATGGGCGCGCAAATCCCGCATGGTCTGAAGAATTTCGTCATCGGTTTCACCTAGCCCGAGCATGAGTCCTGACTTGGTGGGCACATCGGGGTGTTCTTCTTTAAAGGCTTGAAGTAAGCGCAACGAATGGGCGTAGTCTGAGCCAGGGCGAGCTTGCTTGTATAAGCGTGGCACGGTTTCAAGATTATGGTTCATGACGTCGGGCGGACCGCCATTCAAAACCGCCAAGGCACGGTCAAGTCGTCCTCTAAAGTCAGGCACCAAAACTTCGATTCGTGTCTGGGGTGATAAAAGACGCACTTGTTGGATGCATTCCACAAAATGCCCAGCTCCGCCATCACGCAAGTCATCGCGGTCAACCGATGTGATCACCACATAGTTAAGCTTTAACGCCGCAATGGTTTTGGCGAGATTCAGTGGTTCGTCGACATCCAAGGGGTCAGGTCGCCCATGACCGACGTCACAAAACGGGCAGCGCCGGGTGCATTTGTCACCCATGATCATAAAGGTTGCCGTGCCCTTGCCAAAGCATTCGCCAATGTTGGGGCAAGAGGCCTCTTCGCAAACAGTGTGCAAACTGTGTTCGCGCAAAATCCGCTTGATCTCGTAAAAGCGCGACCCTGCGGGCGCGGCCTTCACGCGAATCCAATCGGGTTTTTTTAAGCGCTCAGCTGGCACGATTTTAATTGGGATGCGAGCGGTTTTGGCTTGCGCTTTTTGTTTAATGGTTGGGTCGTATGTTGGCGCGTTTGACATCTTCACTATCCTTTGGGAGCAAAGTCGCTGCTCAAGTGAAGTTATTTTACCCTCAGTCGGCAATGGCCCACGATTGACCCTGCCAAATTCATGGCGACCGC
>JAFMCG010000140.1 GCA_017857895.1 Burkholderiaceae bacterium
AGAGGCGCTTGGGTATCGACGTGGGCACTGAGGTTTTTAAGAACGTCATATTCCCAGCAGAAGTTTTCCATAAATTGTGAGGGCAGTTCGATGGCGTCCCATTCGACCGCGGCAAAGGCACTGGCACCGGGTTCATCAACCTCTGAGAGCAGGGCATGCAGAGCGTGCCCAGACTCATGAAATAGGGTGATGACGTCATCATGGGTCAAGAGCGCGGGTTTGCCGCCTTGGCCTTTGGCGAAATTGCAAGTTAGGAATACGACGGGTGTGTTTAAGTGCGTGGCGGTGCGTTGGCGGTTGCGTTCGCTGCCCACCCAGGCGCCACCTTGCTTGCCGCTTCGGGCGTAGAGGTCGATGATGAGGTGACCGATCAGCTCGCCGGTTTTGCTTTCAACCCGGGCTGCCCTGACGTCTTCGTGCCAGGTGGGCATGTCAATGTCGGTTAGGGTTACTGAGAACAAGTGACTCGCCAAGTCAAACAGGCCTTGGACGACTTTGGGCTCGGTGAAGTACTGCTTCACTTCATCTTCTGAGTAGGCGTATTTGGCCTGACGCAGCTTTTCTGAGGCGAAAGCAACGTCCCAAGGCTCAAGGGGATCGAGCTGAAGTTCTTTGGCAGCAAAGGCTTTAAGTTCTTCCAGATCGCGATGGGCAAATGGCAGGGCGCGTGTGGCGAGTTCACGCAAAAAGTTAAGCACTTGATCGGCGGTATCAGCCATACGGGTTTCAAGTTGCAAAGCGGCGAAATGGTTAAAGCCGAGAAGTTTGGCGTTTTCAGCGCGCAGAGACAATGATTCTTCAATCAAGGCTGAGTTATCGAACTGCGTGTCGCCTTGGTCTGAGGCTAAGGTGGCGTAGGCTTTGTAAAGCTTGTGGCGCAACGCCCGATTGGTGCTGTACTGCATCACAGGCAGGTAACTGGGCATCTTGAGTGTGATTTTGTAGCGATCACCTTGGGAGGTATCGATCTCGGTGTCTGCGTCTGCAGCGTTTTTGAAGGTTTCAATGGCGTCTTTGGGGATGCCGTCGAGTTCGCTGAGGTTATCGACGGTGTGTGACCAGGCGTCATTGGCGTCTAGTACGTTTTCTGAGAACTTTTGCGAGACTTGTGATTGGCGTTCGGCGTTTTCTGCAAAGTGCACGCGATCTTGGCCTTCGAGTTCGACGCCGCTTAGACGAAAGTCGCGGATCGCCAATTCAATGACACGTTGGCGCACGGCGGGCCAGGATAGAAAGTCTGGGCACGCTTGCAGGCGTTTGTATTGTTTGAAGAGGCCTTCGTGTAACCCAACCCAAGTAGAAAACTCGCTAACGGGCCCCAGCATGTCGTTATAGGCTTGTCTGAGTTCTGGGGTGTTAACCACCGACTTCAAGTGACCAACGGCTGACCAAGCACGCGATAGCGGTTCATTGGCGTTGTCCATGGGTGTGACCACTTCTTCCCAAATGGCTGGCAGTTTGGGGTTAGCAGCCGCATCAATGGCCGCGCGTGCTGATTTCAACAAAGCTTCGATGGCTGGCGCCACATGTGCTGGCTCAATGGCTGAGTAGTCGATCAGCTGACTGATCGGCACCATCAATGGGTTGTTAGATAGGTCGGCGCTGTGTGTGGTGGTTGTTTGGTTCGTCTGCATCATTGGGTCGGTGGCTTCTGAGTTTGGCTGATAGATTGCTGTTGCTGCTAAAGCAGTGATGTGACCAAAGTGTAATGATCTTTTGAGGGCGGTGTGGCATGACCCTTTTACGACTGGGTGGTTTCGGGGGATTGGGTTTTTGAGTGGTACTGCTTTAGTTGCAGTGGTGTCGATTTGATCGGCTGACTTGTCCTGCAGTATGCGAGGCTAATGGATGGTTTGAGGATGGAGCCCTGTCTTCGCGTTGTGCTTAGACCGCTTGGGATCGATGGGCCGCTTCGAGGGTGTTGACCAACAGCATGGCAATGGTCATGGGGCCGACGCCGCCGGGCACGGGGGTGATGGCGCTGGCGACTGTTTTGGCGGATTCGAAGTCAACGTCACCGCATAGTTTGCCGTCGGGTAGGCGATTAATGCCCACGTCGATAACGGTGGCACCGGGTTTGATCATGTCTGCGGTGATCATGTTGGGGCGGCCGGTGGCGACAACCAAGATGTCGGCGTGACGGGTGTGATGGGCGAGGTCTTGGGTTTTTGAGTTGCAGATGGTGACCGTGGCACCGGCGGCCAGTAACAGCATGGCCATGGGTTTGCCCACGATGTTGCTGGCGCCCACAATGCAAGCGTGAGCACCCCAAGGTGAGACCTTGTAGGCCTCGAGCATTTTCATGACGCCGTAGGGCGTGCAGGGCCTAAAAAGCGGGTTGCCCGTCATCAGTAGACCGGCGTTACTGATATGGAAACCGTCAACGTCTTTGTCAGCAGCAATGGTTTCGATCACTTGATGGGTGTCGATGTGCTTTGGTAAGGGCAGCTGCACCAAGATGCCATGGATGTTTTTGTTGGCGTTAAGCGCCCGGATGTGACCCAAGAGTTCGGATTCGGTGATGGTGGCGGGGTAGCGTTGTAATTCAGAATGAAATCCGGCGGTTTCGCAGGCGGCCACTTTGTTTTTAACGTAAACGGCTGAAGCGGGGTCTTCGCCAACAAGTATGACCGCTAGGCCTGGTTTGATGCCTTTGCCGTTGAGTGTCAGCGTATCAAGGCGCACTTGCTCTCGAATTTGAGCCGCCAGTTGTTTGCCATCAATGATGGTTGCGTTTGTTGTGTTCGTGGCGCTGATCGTGCTGGCGTTGTTAGTTTTGTTACTGCTTTCTGTCATTTGGCGGGCTCAGCGGCGAGGGCGACTTTCATCAAATCGGCCACGGTCGTGACCTGAAGTTTTTCCATGATATTGGCGCGATGGGCCTCAACCGTTTTGATGCTAATGCCCAAATCGTCAGCGATTTGTTTGTTTAAGCGGCCAGCCACAATACGTTCGAGCACCTGCTGTTCGCGGGCGGTCAAGCGTCCAAGCATGGCTTCGTGCTCGCGCTGAGCAGTGAACTTTTGCAAGTTGTCGTTGGCTTGCTCGAACATTCGAGAGACGATTTCGCGCAACTCGGTTTCGTTAAATGGCTTTTCTAAAAAGTCGACCGCGCCTTTTTTCATGGTGTTCACAGCCATGGGCACGTCGCCGTGTCCGGTGATAAACACCACAGGCATGAGTGATTTTCGGTTGATGAGTTCTTCTTGCAGTTGTAATCCGCTCATGCCTGGCATGCGGACGTCAACAATCAAAACACTGGGCTGGTCTTCACGGTATTCAGATAAAAACGCCTCGGCACTGGCGAAGGCTTTGACACGATAGGTGTTGGCTTCAAGCAACCAGCGCAGCGAGTCCCGCACGGCTTCGTCATCGTCAACGATATAAACAGTGCTGGCAGTTGTCGGCAGGTTCATGCGTGGGACTCCTCATTGGTTTTATTCGCTTGGACAGATTCTAAAGTTCTGCTTTGAGCGTCTATCGATGCACATGGTAGCGTGAACCGGAAGGTTGTGCCGCCTTCTGGATTGTTCGTGGCCAAGAGCTGACCATGATGCGACTCAATAATGGTACGACAAATATTCAAGCCCATGCCCAACCCCTCTGACTTTGTGCTGAAAAATGGCTCAAATAGCCGGTCAGGGTCAGATACGCCGTGGCCTGAATCAATGACAGCAACTTCCATCGTGTTTTGGTGCTGATTGACGTTGACCTTGAGTAGGCGTTTTTCACTTTGATCCATGGCTTCGATGCCATTTTTAATCAGATTGAGCAAAACCTGTTCAATCAAAATAGGGTCTGCAAGAACTGAAGGTAGGTTTTCAAGCGGCTCGTGTTGAATTTCAATGCCGCGTTTGCGGGCGTCGATTTCCGCCAAGCTCATGGCGTTTTCGATGATGACGTGAATATCGACGGCTTGTCTTTGGGGTTCGCTGCGTTTAACGAAGTCCCGAATTCGACTGATGATCTTGCCGGCGCGTTGGGCTTGAGCAGCGGCTTTTTCTAGGGCTGGCAGTAGGCGCTCAGGGTCGACCTGTCCAGATTTGACCATCGCCACGGCTCCCATGCTGTAGTTACTGATGGCCGTGAGCGGTTGGTTGAGTTCGTGCGCCAATGAAGAGGCCATTTCGCCCATGGTGGTCAAGCGGCTGGTGAGCTGAATTTTTTCTTGCTGTAGTTGTGACGCTTCTTCGTGACGACGTCGATCGGTGATGTCGCGCGCCACTTGCATGCGCACGCGTCGACCATCGGTCCAAGCCAAGGTTCGATGCTGTACTTCAAACCAGCGCTCCACGTGCGGTGAATAGATCTCAACGGACTCGTCGCTATAACGACCCCGTCGACCGGCCAATAGTTCTTGGTGCCCATTGGTTTGGGCGCCAAATAGGCTTCGATAGGTGCGGTTGGCAAACAAGAGCTCCATGCCGTCTGCGATGTCAGCAGTCACTGAAATGGCGTCATCTAGACTTTCTAGAACAGTCATGAAGCGTTCGTGAGCAGCGGTCAATGCTTCTCGAATACGACGCGGCTCGGTGATGTCGGTCATGGAGGTCATCCAACCGATTTGGCTGCCGTTTGGTGCCAGCAGTGGCGACACATACATGCGGGCGGTGAATCGTGATCCGTCACGTCGTTGTGCTTCCAACTCGATACCGCTACTCGGTGTTTTGCCAGACAAAACGGCGTCAAGTGTTTGCTGATGCGACTCGTGCTGCCCAGGCACCCAGTAAGGGAAGGGTGGTCTGCGGCCAATCAGATCGGCTTCATTCCAACCAATCATGCGACAAAAGGCTGGATTGACATAGGCGATCCGGCCTTCAAGATCAAGCACACGCATGCCAGTTGACATGGAGTTTTCCATGGCGCGCCGAAATGCGGTTTCAGCAACCAATGCGGCCTCGGTTTGGGTGCGGTGTTTGGTGTAGCGCCAGAGCGCCAGCAGTGCAATAACGATGACCACTGAGAGCGCAATCACCACCCAAAGCAATTGTTGCTGGCGCAACTCTTGATCGATGGTCACAAACATCACGCTGTCTTCGCGGATTTGTTGCAACCAGAAAAAAGCCCCCATCACCAGCGAATAGAGTGCTAGCACCATGACAGGCGCTAGCCAATACCAACGCCGCCGACGAAGATGGGCGTGTTCTTGAAAGGGCGTGGAAATTACCGATTTTTGTGGCGGTCGCATCGGCTGTTGGCGTCTTTGAAAAGTGTTTTTTAGATTTTACGACGTTCTGGCATGACTCAGGTGAATCATCTGCTTCGGCTAAAGGTAATGGTAATGCACCCAACAAGGAGATCTTTTGATTGGCCTTTATTTCACAATA
>JAFMCG010000141.1 GCA_017857895.1 Burkholderiaceae bacterium
CAATGCACCCAACTTTAGTATGCACGTCATCATCCTATCTGAGTATCGCGGGGTAGGTCGCGACGCATAAAAGTCATATACATTTTGCGTTTTTCAACGAACCAATCACCACGAATGTTAGAAGCAATCGATTGGGGCGAAGCCCCCACAGTTCTCGAAGGCAGATCCATTCCTTATCTTTTTTGAATTGAATTGCTTTTTAGATCTTGGGGTGACTAATAACAGCTGCTTAATCTACTCAAGGTTGTGGTGAAAAAAACCAGCACCCACTGGGCAGCATGATGATCCAGCTCATGCCATCCCAGCCGGCATAAAGTGTCAGGGTAGCGAGTAAGGCGACATGGGCTGGACTGGGACTTATGACAACTTGACGACAAACTGTGTTGATGCTGCGCGTGCCTGCTGGCGTTTCACTCAGATCAGATCATCAAGGTTTTGATGTAAGGCTTCAATGTCGCGTAGGCGGGAGCGTCCCGCTTGGCCAAGCTCTTTTGCTGTCTCGCTGATTAAGAAACTCATAAGACCCATGCTCGTGGCATACGAGTCAAATAATCCACTACTTTGACAATGGCAGGTCAGCACGTGATGTGATTGTTTGGCGATTGTCAGACCACTGGGGTCTGTGATTAGCAAGACAGGCACGCGTTGCTGTTCCAAAAAATCAAGCGCTTGCAGCAGCACGGGCACGCGTCGCCGTAGGGCGATGACTAGCACCACATCTTCCGCTGTCAGCCCATAAAAGGATGTTGCTAGACGGTCACTAGCATCGATTGACAAGATGACATTGTCCCTGAGCAGTTCGAGTTGCGTGCTGGCGTATGTGGCGTGTAAGGCGCTGTTGCGATAACCCAGACAGACCACACGCCTAGCGTGGGCGAGACGTTCAACACCATAGCGCAAGGTGTCTTCATTTTGCGCACGTTGGGTTTTTTCGAAATTGGCGCTGTCGTTGCCAATGTGATGAGCCAGTTTGGCCGTCAGTGTTCGGGGTTGCGCTTGATGGTTTTGTCCGAGGTACAGCGGTGAGCCCCAATCCTGCGCTGCACGCGCCTCTTGTCTGGCCTCGATAAATGATCGATAGCCTAGCCGGTGTATGAAGCGACTGACGGCGGCCTTTGAGGTGTTGGCCAATGCGGCAAGTTCAGTAGCGTTATGGGTCACTAACAGTCCAGGGGACTCGAGCAACAGCTCAGCAATGCGTTTTTCGGTTGCAGGCATCTCACCGATGCTATTTTGCAGACGCTTCTCAAGCGGCAGGTTTTTTTTGAAGGGCGATGTGCTGTTGGCGCGGGAAGCTGGCATGAAATTTGCTCTGAGTGTAATAACAGACACGCTGATTACTTGATTAGCGTACACCATGGGTAAAATAAAATTTTTAAAGTATTATAAATATGAAACAAATGTATCAAGACAGTGCGTGCAACCACTTAAAGCAGTGCATCAGTCACCACAGTGGTGCCGATAGGCGGGGAAGCCAAAATGTTTCAAACTGAAGGACGGGTGGCATTGAGCGACAAACTGGATGTGGTCAGTCAGCGTATGGCTAGGCTGACCGATCGCACGTGTGTGGTGCTCTTGGTGTTACTCGTGCTCGATGTGTGGCTAGGGGTATTTGCCCGTTATGTCTGGCCTTTACCCATCACATTCATGGAAGAAGCCGCTCGCTACTTGATGATTTGGGTAGCGTTATTAGCCGTCTCGAGTTGTATTGCTAAACGCGAGCACATCGGGATGCAAGTGCTGTTTGTGATGCTCCCCGCGCCAGCCAGACGAGTATTGTTGGCGTTGGTCGATGGATTGGGTTTGGTGTTTTTTTTGTTGTTGTTGTTTTATGGAATTGGCATGGTCGAGCGTGGTGCGCGTGTCACGACCATGATTTATGGCATCTCCAAACAACTGCCTTTTGCGGCAGTCCCAGTATCGGCCGCGTTTGCTGTCGTCCAGCTTGCTTTGGTGGCATCGCGTGACCAACTACGCCTTTCTGTACAACGCGACTTGGTGGTGTGCCCATGACTGCAGTGGGGTTGACCTTTCTGGTGCTATTGATTGTCGGCATGCCGATTGGTTACACCCTCGGGTTGGCTGGCATGGTTGGTATGCTCACCATCGGTGGTAGCGGGCGTTACCTCATCATGGCGCCTGAGCGTTTTTTTGCGGGACTCGATCTATTTACGTTTCTGGCCATGCCGTTTTTTATTTTGGCTGGTGAAATCATGAACCGCTCTGGTATTACGGACAGGCTGATCGGACTCGCCGATGCATTGGTGGGTTACCTGCGCGGCGGGATGGCGCACTCCAATATGCTCGCCTCAGTGATGTTTGCTGGCCTGTCCGGGGCGGCCACCGCTGACGCAGCAGCATTCGGCAACACGCTCGTGCCCGCCATGGTCAAAAAGGGTTACACGCGACCATTTTCCTGTGCGGTGACAGCGGCCGGCTCCATCATCGGTCCCACCATCCCACCATCGAATCTGATGGTGATTTACGGCTCGCTCATGGGCGTTTCAGTCGCCGGGCTTTTTGCTGCAGGGATCTTGCCAGGTTTGTTGATCTGTTTGGTTTGCATGGCGGTGATCGCAGCGCTCGGGCGTCGCTGGAAACTACCAAAGGGTTCGGAGCGTCCGAGCCTCAGAGGCATTTTGACTGCCTTTAAAGACAGCCTTGCGGCTCTGGTGATGCCAGCGATGATTCTGGGTGCAATTCTAGGTGGTGTGGCCACGCCCACGGAGGCGGCCTCGATTGCTGTGTTCTACGCGCTGATTATGGGTGTCTTTGTCTACCGTAAGGTCAGCATGCGTGACCTTTACGAAATGTTGGTTCGGACATCGCGCATTACGGGCGTAATCTTTTTGATCATTGCCTCGGCCTCGATAATTGGCTGGTGGATGACTTTTAACCAAATCCCGCAGGCGATTGCCAGTGGATTTCTTACCATTTCAGATAACCCGGCGGTGATCATCGCCCTAATTTTGGCGCTGTTATTGGCCATTGGCATGTTTATGGACATCAACGCTTTATTGATAATCCTTGCGCCAGTGCTTGCGCCACTGACATTAACCATCGGCATGGATCCGGTGCATGCCGGGATCATGATTGTGCTGGCACTCAATATTTCCTTAATGACTCCGCCCGTCGGTGCCTGTTTGTTTGTGCTGGCGTCTGTCACTGGAGAAAAAATCGAACGCATTGCCAAGTCATTGTGGCCTTTTTTGTTGGCCCAGCTTGGGGTGTTGTTACTTGTGGCTTATTGGCCGGATTTAACACTGACCATACCTAGGTTGTTTGGTCTGGCGGCCAAGTAGTTAGCCTAACCTCGATGTGCCCATCCCTCAATTTTTTCGGGTTGGGTATTTGTAAACCCACCACACGATAGCAGGAGTGAATCATGAAATTATCGTTAAAAAAACTGGCGCTGACTGCGCTGACGGCATGTGCTTTGGTTGCGTCACCGGCCTTTGCGGAAAAAACCATCCGATTGGCTCACCTCAATCCCGATAGCCCATTTGATAGCCACTCTGGTGCCATGGCTGCAGTCTTCAAAAGCTTGGTAGAGACGGGTACTAATGGCAGCTTGAAAGTCGAGCTCTTCCCTAATGGTCAGCTTGGCAAAGACAATGAGGTGATCCAACAAGAGCGCGATGGCTTGATTCAGTCAGTGATTTCATCGTCCGGCGGTATGGCAGCACACTATCCATTAGTTGGTGTCTTTGACATGCCGTTTGCCTTTCCGAATATTGCCGTGGCGCAAGAGGTTATTCACGTAGACAGTCCTTTTGGAGAAAAGCTTGCCGCAGACATTGAAGCAAAAACCGGCCTTAAAGTCCTCGGACTGTTGGATTCGGGTGGCTTTTTTGCAATCAGCAACTCCAAGCGCCCAATTGAAACGCTAGCCGACATGGAGGGCTTACGCATTCGCACAATGACGCTGCCTACTCATGAAGCAACCATCGCTTCGCTTGGCGGCCAACCGACACCACTGCCATGGGCCGAAGTCTATACGGCACTGCAAACCGGAGTGGCTGACGGTCAGATGAACCCAATCCCCATCATTGCATTTGCCAAGTTTGATGAGGTGCAAAAGTACCTATCGATTACCAACCACGTGATCACCCCTTATATCTGGACCATGAACAAAGCGTTCTACGATGGTCTGACCGATTCAGAAAAGGCAGTGGTCGATATGGCAGCCGATGTAGCGGTAACCTCAGGGATGGGCATTTCACGCATCATTGAGGCATCCGCAGAAAAAGGGTTGCCCAAGCTTGGTGAGCGTATGGAGATCAATGCGATTGCTCCCGAAGAACTGCAAAAGTTAGCTGCTCAGGCGCAGCCGGCCGTGCGTGAAGTGATCGTAGAGAAATTTGGCCCCGAGGGTGTCGAAATGCTTGAGGCGATGTTGGCCAATATCGAGCAAGCCAAGCAGTAGGTTGAAATTCAGGTTTGGTCGATCACGTTTTTTTATAACAACGCCCGGCCGATGTGGCCGGGCGCATACAGTGCGCCGTTGGCTTTGCTCATCAGGCTCACTGTTTGAGGTTTATGCATGACAATCATAATGAAAGGACAGGGGATCACCGTCTATGCCAATAAGATGGCGGTGTCACCAGATACGCCCTATGGGGACAAGCGTGCCAGTGTGTTAAACACAGCGGGATTTGATGCCGCAGAAAAAGAAATTTCCCAGTGGCCAGGTTATGCGCCAACACCGATGCATGAGTTGCCCGGGTTAGCCAGGGAGCTCGGTCTCCAAACCCTTTATTACAAAGACGAGAGCACACGCTTTACGTTAAAGAGCTTTAAAGCACTCGGTGGCGCTTACGCGGTGTTTCGGTTAATTCAACAAGCAATTGCCAAGGCCCATCCCGGGGTGTTAGCCAGCCCAAATGATATTTTGAGTGGCAAATACCAAGATATCGTGAGCCAATTGACCGTCACCTGCGCCACGGACGGCAACCACGGTCGTTCAGTGGCGTGGGGGGCGCAAACGTTTGGCTGTCGTTGTCTCATATACGTTCACGCCGTCGTCAGTCAGGGCCGGGCCGACGCGATTGCCGCGTTTGGCGCCGAAGTCATTCGGGTCGAAGGTAATTACGATGAGTCGGTGCGCCACGCCGCAGAGCAGGCAGATAAACATGCCTGGACAGTAGTGTCTGACACCACTTATGAGGGCTACCGCGACATTCCCATTGATGTCATGCATGGCTATGGTGTGATGTCGCGCGAGATGATCAGACAGTTAAATTTCGAGCCACCCACACACGTGATTGTGCAAGCCGGTGTGGGCGCATTTGCATCCTCGGTGTGTGCCGCATTTTGGCA
>JAFMCG010000142.1 GCA_017857895.1 Burkholderiaceae bacterium
AAGAGGCGATTGATGACCTGCGCACGATCTTCACCGGGGTCTGTCTTGATTCTGGAGCTGGGTTGACAGCATTCGATGGTGAGCACGACCACGTTCACCGCCTTATCAACGACCCGCCCAAGGCTTCTGTATCGGTTTTGGTTAATAGCCTGAAGCAATATCCAAGTGTTTCAAAGAAACGCTGGGGCAACGCGTTGTGGTCACCGTCTTATTTCGCGGCATCGTGTGGCGGCGCTCCGATAGCGATCATCGGCCAATACATCGAGCAATAGTAAACACCAGAATAACCAACAGACAGGACACCTTTGGTGTGCGCGCTATTCATTCTCCCCCCTTAACGGAGAGGGTTTCCGCGCATCCTGTTAATCTAGCTGAAAGTTCAAAACACCTACTGGCGTTGGTTAAATCGGGCAGATTCTTATTGGACAAATCGACTTTTACCGAGCTCCATGCTTTGGTGGCTGCAAAAGAAGTTTTGGAGTGGGGTCATTTTAGAGGCGAAGGCGCAGAAAAGTTTTACACGCCAGACGTTGCCCTCGGTGAGCAAGGCCGATACACACCTTTACCAACGATTGCCAACGCAACTGAACTGAATCTCGTTTTTAGCGAAGGTATTCTCGCACTAGAGAAAGAGGTTCCTGAACCTTTTGAACGGGCTGCTGCATTTTTCTTATTTGGCGCACTTCAGCAGTTTTTCTTTGACGGTAACAAGCGCACATCACGATTCATGATGAATGGCGTTTTGATGATGGCTGGTATGGATGCGATCAGTGTGCCTGCCTCTAAAGCGAAATCCTTCAACGAAAAGATGGTTCGCTTTTACTTACACAAAGACGCTACTGAAATGATGGATTTTTTGGCGTCTTGCCATCCCGATTCAGGCCATTAAGCCTTTTCTCAACCCTGACATGGCATCACTGTTACGATTCCTGTCATTTGATTAGACTGGGAAGCGTCAGCATGTCTGCAAAAGGTCGGGAGCTAAAGCACCAAGCGGGTTTGCTCGGTCTGCTATTTGCGGGTGTGGGGGGCATGATCGGTTCGGGCTGGCTTTTCGGTCCGCTTGAAACAGCCCTGCAAGCGGGCCCCTTGAGCATTTGGTCATGGGTCATCGGTGGGGTCATCGTGCTGTTGTTGGCGTTGGTTTTTGCTGAGCTCGCCACGCTTTTCCCCTTGAGCGGCGCCTTGGTCCACATGAGTTATGTCAGCCATGGTGCACGACTAGGCTTTATTTGGGGATGGGTGCTAATGCTGGCCTATGTGGCTATCGCACCGATTGAAACCATGGCTATCGTGACTTATGCCGATGCCTACTTACCCGGACTGACCGACAGCCAAACCGGTGTAATCACCACTCGCGGTATGATCGCAGCGGCCTTATTGCTTGGCCTGATGGTTGCGTTAAATTTTTTAATGATTCGCACCGTTTTGGGCTTGAACGCTTGGGCCACGTGGTGGAAGCTTTTTGTGCCGGTGGCCACAGCGCTGATTCTGATGGGGTATTCGTGGCATCCAGAGAACCTATCTGTTGCCCCACCCCGCGCCGGTTTTGAAGGGGTGTTTACGGCGATTGCCACCGGTGGCGTCTTCTTTAGTCTGTTCGGGTTTCGGCAAGCGATCGACTTGGCGGGTGAAACCGATAACCCAGGACGAAACTTACCCATCGCCATCATTGGCACCGTTGTGATTGGTACAGCACTGTATGTGCTGCTGCAATGGGCCTTCATCATGGCGATTCCGCCAGCCATGCTCGCTCAAGGCGGTTGGTCGGGCTTGCATTTGCAAGGGCTGATTGGTCCTTTGGCAGCGCTCTCAACCATCGTAGGTGCCAGTTGGTGGGCCAGCATTTTGTATGCTGATGCCGTTATCTCGCCAGGCGCCTGCGGCTTTGTATTCACCACCTCGACCTCACGTGTGGTGATGGCCAGTGGCCAGACCGGCGCATTGCCAGCAGCACTTGCGCGCGTGAATGCTAAAGGGGTGCCATGGGTAGCGCTCATCGCCACTTACTTGGTTGGCTTGGCATTTTTTTTCCCATTCCCGTCTTGGCAAAAGATGGTGGGCTACATTTCATCGATCACGGTGTTGTCTTATGGCATCGGACCCATCTTGCTGTTGCGTTTGCGACGGGCCATTCCGGATGCACCAAGACCGTTCAGGCTACGCGGCGCGTTCTGGATTGCACCAGTCGCATTCGTGAGCGCCAATTGGATTATCTTGTGGTCGGGTGCTGAAACCGTCAGTTTTCTGTTCCAAATCATCGCCCTAATCGTGGTTTTACACGCTGTTTACCACTTTTTAATCAGCCGCCAATCATCAGCTGCTTATGAATGGCAAGGGGCTGCGTGGCTGGTGCCTTACTTTGGTGGCATTTGGGCGATCAGCCAGCTCAGTGCCCATGAATTGGGTGGCAATGGCACGCTTTCATTCATGGCAACCATGGTTGTCACCATGGTCTTTAGCCTCTTAGTCATGTGGCTTGCGTTAAAAACCAGTCGTAGCGATGAACAGATCAAAGTTGCTTTTGCTGAAATACTGGCTAAGGGTAAGTTAATATCTTAGTTGCGTTACCGCATGACCCTCGCTTTTTAACTCCTATTAAAAATGACGCTGTCATTATCATGCAAAGCTTTTTTTTTCCTGCCCTGTACTTGTCATTTGTTGCCTGGTTTAGCCTGCTGCCGGTAATCACCACAAAAAAATACCAGCCGCCTTTTTTTTGGCGCTGGTGTTTGTTACTCGTGAGTAGCGGGCCCCTGTTGTCAGGTTTGACGATTGCCGGCTTCTATCTTTCAGCACACGAAGGTCCAAGCTACGACATGTTCATGTCTACCGGCTGGTTCGTGATTTTTTTGTTGATCCCGTTTCAGATACTGGTGCCCGTCACGGTCTACCTGTTTATTTGCGGCGCGCTCAAGGACAGGCGAGTAGAAGCACTAGCGGGCGCCAACACACCGTCCGACGCACCGCACTAACAACTCTCGCCTGACCCAAAAACGCCAAAGCTTACTGAATGCGAGCCTTCTCTTCGACGGCTTCGCGCAAGGCGGTCTTAACCCATTTCGCGGCCAATGATTGGAACGCCTCGACAGAACTTGACTGCATCCGGAAACTTTCACCAGCCACGGTGTAAACGGCTTCGCCAAGTAACTTGCCAGAGACGCTGTCTTGAACCTTGGCTTCAACCACAATCATGGCATTCTTGCTGTCGACGCCCGCGACTTCGCTGGCGACTTTCATGACGGCTGATATTGGCATGAGGTTACGCGGCTTAAAGCCCTCGCCCAGCGCCTCAGCACCGGTGATTGCAATGCTCACGCGAGCAATACCTGGACCTGGCTTAGTCACCACATTAAATCGTTCGCTCGCACCACGCGTTAGTGTGGCGTCGATCTCTTGACGCACCTTGTAGATTGTCTCTTCGGTGATACCCTTACCCGCGGTGTTCGCGGTTGCCGTTTGATAGATCAGCACAGGGTCAATCATCACGCCTTTATAGTCAGCCATTTTGAACGACGGGCTCTTATAACGATAGACATTCACCCCTTCTTCGGGACTCGGTGCCTGCTGCAAACGACTGTAGCTACCGTCTAGAAAACCTGACTGTTTGTCTGCGCTAAGACCAGCACCAGCACCACAACCAGCCAAAACTAGCGTGGTCAATACGACTGGCGCCCATCGATACATTGATGGCATCGTGCGAGAAAAAGATATTGTCATGTCAGGGGTTACCTTTGTTAATGAGAAGGAAGCGCAAGGTGCAAGACAGAAAACATTGGGTCGAGAATGCCAACCACCACTGTGCTTGATGACCTTTTGGCGTCAAAGACGAAAACGGTTTTGTGCGTTTAGCCAAAGACGATATGTCTTAAAGTACACCATACCTTAAGTCTGCATTGCAACTGCAGTTATTTTTTGTCTGCAAAGGCGCCATTAGCGTTTGACTGAATTTTTGTTGATGCCAATGTCTTTTTTACAGATCGTTTATCAACCAAGAGCGGCTGGAACTTTCCAAAACCAGTTACTTATCTTAGATGCAAGTATTTGCAAGAAATTTCTCTTAACGATCCGTAGAATAATTAAGCTAATTGGAGATTACTTATGCAATGCCGAAATTGCAAATCTGAGTTATTTCGAATCTCGAGGACTCCAATTCAAAGATTTTTAATCGGCAGTCTTCGATTGGCGTGCCGTGGATGCAAACGCGTGTACTTGTGTTGTTAGGGTTTGATTTTTTAATCGTCTGGCGCTGTACGCAACACCTCGAACGCGTTCCGTTACACTCAAATTACAATAGACTGGGTAGGCGGAATAACACATGGAAATTTCTTTTATCGGCTTGGGCCGCATGGGTTGGCACATGGCGGGTCATCTCGCTAACCGAGGTCACGAGGTAACGGTATACGACCCGAACAATCTTGCCGCAAAGACGTGGTGCTCGACATTTTCAGGTACGGTGTCAACAACACTTGCTCGATCTTGCGCCAAGGCTGAAGTCGTGATGACAGCACTGCCCGCTGATTCGCAGCTCCAACAGGTGTGGGATACGTGCTTTGAACACCTAGCACCCGGCACCATCTGGGTTGATCATTCGACCACATCGGCACAAATCGCACGCGAGCTCAGTGCCAAAGGCAAGGCCCAAATGGTTTCGTTCATTGATGCGCCTGTTTCTGGCGGGACCGTTGGTGCTGAAACGGGCAGCTTGACCATCATGGGCGGTGGTGACGAGACGGCATGGCTAAAAATCCAACCCATCATCGAATGCTACGCGAGTAAAACCACTTGGTTGGGTGCCTCAGGCGCTGGGCAACTTACTAAGATGGCCAATCAAATCTGCGTGGCTGGTATTGGTCAAGCGCTTGCCGAGGGGCTCGCCTTCGCTGAACGCGAGGGGCTAGACACCAAACAGGTTCTTGACGTCATGCGCAAGGGCTCATCAACTTCTTGGATGATGGAAAATCGCTCTGAGGCCATGCTTAATAGCGAATATAACTTTGGGTTTTCCAGCACGCTCATGAAAAAAGACTTGGGCTTGGTGCTTCAAGAGGCTCAGCAACTCGGCATGCCACTGCCTGTCACCGAGGTGGTTGCACAATTACTTGACCAACTCACCACCGTTGCCGATCCATCTTGGGATTGGTGCAGCTTGATGGAGCAACAACGTCAGGCGCACCAAAAGAATGAGTCCTGACCAGGCTCAGTTCACACCCAGAATCCAACCCTCAATAGCCGCTAAACGCTGCTCTTCGGTTGACAAGCTTGGCAGCAAAGCCACCGCCAACCGCCCATCTCGATC
>JAFMCG010000143.1 GCA_017857895.1 Burkholderiaceae bacterium
TTTTCAGGCGGCAGGCCGGCTCAAGCCTGGGGGTGAGCTTTGGGTTGAGCACGGGTTTGACCAAGCCGAAGCAATCGTCCAATTCTTGGCCCAAGCCCGTTTTACGCAAATAAAAACCTCACAAGACCTAGCGGGTCATCCCAGAGTGTCAGGAGGTTCTTATAATGGTTCCCATTCCTGATCGTTTTTGATTGTTCTGTTGATTGATTTTTTTGAGGTAATTCACCATGTCAGATGTTCAGACGTTTATTAAAGACACCGTGTCAGACAACCCGGTCGTGTTGTTCATGAAGGGCACCGTGCAGTTTCCCCAGTGCGGGTTTTCAGGCAGCGCCGTGCAGATCTTGCGCCAAAATGGAGTGACCAAGTTGGTGACTGTGAACGTGCTTGAGGACGACGAAGTGCGCCAAGGCATCAAGACTTATTCGCAATGGCCGACCATTCCGCAGCTTTATGTCAAAGGCGAATTCATTGGTGGCTCAGACATCATGAATGAAATGAATGCGAGCGGTGAGCTGAAAACATTGCTTGAGGAATCAGGCGCGACGTCGTGAGTTTGACTCGGCGTTTGGTGATCGGGGTAACGGGTGCGACGGGAGCGGCTTACGCGGTCCGGTTGCTCGAACGTGCGCGCGATCTGCCGGATGTTGAAATTCACTTGGTGATTTCCCCGGCGGGCGTGCTCAACATCAAGCATGAGCTCGACCTCGATCGGGCGCAGGTTCAGGCCCTGGCCCACCACGTCTACAACATTCGTGACGTGGGCGCAACGCTGGCCAGCGGTTCTTTTGCGACGGCTGGGATGATTGTGGTGCCTTGTTCGATGCGCACATTGGCGGCTGTGGCTCACGGGTTTTCTGATAACTTAATTACCCGAGCCGCCGATGTCACGCTTAAGGAACGTCGCCGCCTGGTGATGGCGGTGCGTGAGACACCGTTTAATTTGGCGCACCTTAAAAACATGACAGCTGTCACTGAAATGGGCGGCATCATTTTCCCACCGCTGCCCGCCTTCTACCACCTGCCCAAAACCATCGATGAAGTGATCGATCATTCGGTGGTGCGTATGCTTGAGTTGGTGGGTATCGATGTGCCTCGACCGAGCTGGCAGGGTTTGGGCGCTCAGGCTGAAGCCTGAGTCCAACAAAAAACGCCTAGGCCGTGTGCGATAAACCGACGGTCATTCCGCCGCACACATACAATATCTGGCCCGTGATGAACCCAGCCCGATCATCTATCAATGAAGAAACAGCATGCGCAATATCATCGGGTGTTCCCATTCGTTTGACAGGAATCGCCTGAAGGATCTGTTTGGTTTTTGGGGAGTCTAGAGGATTGCCTGACAAAAACAAATCGGTTGCAATTGGGCCTGGGCCAATGGCGTTAACGGTCACGCCGTCGGCGGCCGCCTCCATTGCCCATGTTCTGGTCATGCCCAGCAATCCCGCTTTGGTTGCGCTGTAGGCTGTTCGCAACTCTTTGCCCAAGGCCGCACGGCTCGCAATGTTGATGATGCGTCCAAATTTGGCTAGACGCATGCTTGGCAACAAAGTCTGTGCCACCAAAATAGGTGCACGCATGTTCAAGTTGATCACGGCTTGGAAGTCTTCGAGCGTCGTGTCTTCAAGGGTGGCGGGACGAATGAAACCTGCGTTGTTGATGACCCTGAGCACGTCACCTTGTTTGGCCAGCTGTCCCAGAACTGACTTGGCATCATCAAGATCAAGCAAATCCACTGCAATGTGTTGCTCGCCAGCCATTAGTGTTTTGGGTTTGACGCGGTCAAGGTTAATCACCTGATAGCCGTCTTGAGTCAGACGTGCCGTGATTGCTCGACCAATCCCACCACTACCACCGGTCACCAATACTTTTGCGTTTGCCATGACTATCACTCTCCCATTGCGCGCCAACCCCCCAACTGTTGGCGTTGGCGCTGTTTGTCTACTGTCGGAAATCGTAGCGCAGAAGCGGGGTCTGCGTCGCGCCAAAGTGCTGCCATCGAAGTCAACGGCTGGCCTGGAGCTGTCGCAAAAAAGCAATCACAGACTGTGCGTCACCTTCGAAGTGAGGTTTGTGTGCTTTTTGTTGTCGCTGATAAGCGTACATAGGGTCGTAGTACTGGGTGAGCAGTGGTTCAACCCAGCGCTTGTGCAATTCAAATCCACCACCACTCATTTGGGCATTTAAGGCTTCATTTAAGAAACCATTCAATTCATCGAATCGTGCCAAGCCAAGCCGTTTTCGAAGGTTGTAAAGACTTTTTGTGAGGTGTGCTTGATACTTAATACGACCCGCGACTTGTCCGAAAGCGTCGACGTAGTCGTCGTGCAAGTCAATGACATAGTCGCGCAAGATGCGCTCGACCCGCTCTTCCAGAGGAGCGGTGACCCAGACCAGTGGGCTGCTTTGTGTCTTGGTGCGCAATACCAACGGAATGGCACAACGCCCAACGAGGTTGGATTCATCTTCAATGGCCACATTATGAAAGCCTTGATCGAGCAACTTGAGCAAATGTATAGAGAGTTGGTTTTCAAAATCAATTTGTGTTGGTTGACTTTCGGCGCGACCACCAAAGCTTGAGCCGCGATGCCGGGCGATGCCTTCGAGGTCTAGCTTGCCTTTAATGGCGCGAATCACGTCGGTTTTGCCGCAGCCTGTCAGCCCACCCACCACCGTGAAAGCGGTTTGTGCCACGTTCTCTTCAAAAGCGGTGATCAAGTATTGGCGCATGGCTTTATAGCCGCCAAGTATGCGGGGGTAATTCATGCCTGCCTGGGCAAGCCACTGTTGACTGATTTGTGAGCGTAGGCCGCCACGAAAGCAGTACAAGACGCCGGTGGGGTTAGCAGTGGTAAACCGTAGCCATTGCGCTACTCTTATGTCTTTGGTTGCACCGTTAACCAGTGAATAGCCCAAAGCAATCGCGGCATCTTGACCTTTTTCTTTGTAGGCTAACCCAACGGCTTGCCTCTCATCATCGGTCATTAAGGGTAAGTTGACGACGTTTGGAAACGACCCTTGCGCAAACTCAATCGGTGCGCGCACATCGAGCATTGGGGTATCGCTAAGTAGTATTGCTCGGTAGTCAGATATCAGGTCAAAAGATTTCAAAGTTGGGTTACGCCCAAAAAAGCATCAAGAATGCGTTGGTTTTAAGTGGCAAATGTTCTTTTTTGGGGGCGCCAACCGCAATCGGTAGACCTTCAAAAGGTCACCCCTAAACACATGCAGATCAATCACTTGATCAGTTTGGTAAGGCTTGAGCAGGGCATTGAATGCGGCCTCGCTGTTACCCACTTTAAGGCCGTTGACCGCTATCAGTTGGTCGCCGGCCGATAAGCCTGCGATATGGCCTGGGCCGTGTTCAAAGACTTGCCTGACCATCAAATCTGGACCGCTGGTTTTTGTGGTGAAGCCAAGGTCTGGTGTGTCGCTGTCTGACACCCATGTCAATTCAATACCCGAGCGTGCGAGTAGGTCAGCAAGCGGTACGTCGGCCATGCCTTGAACCCACTGCGTGAGTTCCAAGCTGACATCGACACCAGTGGCTTGTTTGATGAGAGCCATAAGACCGGTCTCATCAAGCCCTCGCGCTCGACCGCTATAAAAACGCTTGCCAAAGCGTAGCCACAACAATCGCATCACGTCATCAAGACTGCGACGATCGTCTGTTGCCAAGCGGATGGTCAAGTCTAAGCCAAGTGCCACCAAGGCGCCTTTGGTGTAGTAACTGACGACCGAATTGGGGGCGTTTTCATCTTGTTTATAGTACTTGGTCCAAGCATCGAAAGAGCTCTCAGCGAGTGATTGCTTGTGCCGTCCGCCACCGGCGTGAACGGACGCAATGGTTTTGCCAAGCAATTTCAAATACGCTGGCAAATCAATCACGCCGCTGCGCAACAACATTAAATCGTCAAAGTAAGACGTGAAACCCTCAAACACCCACAATAGGCTCGTGTGGTTGGGCGCCAGCAAGTCGTAAGGTACAAACGCAGCGGGTTTGATACGTTTGACGTGCCAAGTGTGGAAGTACTCATGGCTGACCAAGCCCAAAAATTGGGTGTAGCCGGCTGGTGCTTCTTGATGCGCCTTGACCGGTAAGTCTTTGCGTGATGTGACCAGTGCGGTTGAGGCCCGATGTTCTAACCCACCGTAACCGTCTTTTGTAACTAACGTCATGAAAACATATTTTGAAGCGCTGTCAACAAAAGGTGCCTTTTTCTCGGCTGGATCAAAAAGGGTCATTTGTGCTTCACAAATGCGTTTGGTGTCTCGCGCAATCCTAGTTAGATCCAGGCCAGGGGCGGTGCCCGTGAAAACCATTTCATGCAAGACACCACAAGCTTTAAAGGTGATGACTGCCGGGGTGCCTAATTCAAATGGGTGGTCGATAAGCGCGTCATAGTTGGGTGCTATGTATCTGCCAAGGCCGTCCACAGTTCCCTTTGATCGCTGCTCAGGCGCCACGGGCATGCTGCTGTATGCCTTCCATTTGTTGGTGTGCGGAGGCGCTTGAATCTCTACAGCGCACGGCAAGTGTTGCAAACCTTCGGCCATTAAAAAAACGCTTGTGCCATTAAAAAAGGCGTGTGATTCATCAACGTGAGCCTCGCGCACGGACAAATCCCAGGCGTAAATAATCGTTTCGATTGTCAAAGGGCCAGCGCATCCTTCAATGGCCCACTGATTGGCATTGATTTTTCGGGGCATCATGGCCGTTTTACCGCACCAAGCACGAATTGATTCGATGTGCCTAGAAAAGTCACGAATCAAGTAGCTGCCGGGGATCCAAGCCGGTAGGCTGACAATCTGGCATCGGCTCGAAGGGCTCGGAATTTCCAGTTGTACTTTTAGGCGATGCCCGGCGGGATCGAACGGATAGACGCGGTAATGTAGAGTTTGTCTCATGATCCTGCTATCTTATGCGACAAACACGAGGAGATACGAATGAGCGATGCTTTGATTTTGCAACAGATCCAAGGGCGTGTGGCCATTTTGACCTTGAACCGCCCCAAGGCACTGAACGCTTTAAATGATGGGCTGATGAACGAGCTTGGGCAAGCCTTGCTTAAGCTCGATGCTGATGACGACATTGGGGCAATGATTATCACGGGTAGTGAAAAAGCGTTTGCCGCTGGCGCTGACATTGCTGCAATGGCGAATTGGTCACACATGGATGTGTTCAAGTCAGAGTACATCACACGCAACTGGGAAACGATGCTGCGGATTCGCAAGCCCATCATTGCCGCTGTTTCTGGGTATGCATTGGGTGGCGGTTGCGAGTTGGCGATGATGTG
>JAFMCG010000144.1 GCA_017857895.1 Burkholderiaceae bacterium
TTTTTTGAGATAAATGGTCGGAACGGAAGGATTAGTAACTTTCCGCTATGAGCCAATAAAACAATCAACCAAAAAACGCCGAAGTCGGGTTAGCCAACCAGCCTCCCCTAAACCCGGGGCAGTTCAGTACGATGCGATGACCTACGACCATCTGGCTGGCGCACACACCAATGGTGTGTGTCCTGTATTGGTAGACAATGACTCCCATTGTCTGACTGTTGGCGCCGGTTGAATACTGAACACCTGGGGGTGAATATTGACCAGGGGCTTTTGTTGACTTGAATGCAGCAAACAGTTGGTAACTATACCCGTTTAAGGGATTTGGTTGCCCCTTTTTATTAACTGACAAACCGCATAGGGCTTCGCCTGAAGCGGTGTGCCTTAGTTAACTTTTTAGAACGGCTCGTCCTGCTCAGTGACCGGTTGATCCTCCTTCTGACCACCACGTCGACCTTACTCGCGCGCCTTGATCTGAGTTTTCGCTTGTTTAGTGCTGTGCAAAAAGCGATATGACTGATTGCCTGTTTCGACGATGTGACAGTGGTGGGTCACTCTATCGAGCAACGCCGTTGTCATCTTGGCATCCCCAAACACACTCGACCATTCATCGAAGGTCAGGTTTGTCGTGATCAACACGCTGGTGTGCTCATATAGCTTTGACAGCAGATGAAACAACAGAGCACCACCAGACTGACTGAAGGGCAAGTAGCCCAGTTCATCAAGTACAACGAGATCTAGGCGCGCAAGGCTCTGCGCGATACGTCCTGGCTTGTTGATGAGCTTCTCATGTTCGAGTGCGTTTACCAAGTCGACTGTTGAGTAAAACCGTACTTTTTTGCTGTGACGCGAAACCCCAGAGACGCTCAGTGCTGTCGCAAGATGCGTTTTTCCAGTGCCTGGGCCACCAATGAGCACCACGTTATGGGCCTGTTCTGTAAAAGATAGGTCAGCGAGTTTCTTGATTAGCGCTTGATCAACCGGCGAGGCCGCAAAGTCAAAGCCCGCTAAGTCACGTTGCAGTGGGAAGCGGGCGGACTTCATTTGATGCGAGATCGAACGTATCTCACGGTTTGTATCTTCTGCGTCAATAAGATGCACAAGCAACCACTTAGAGGTATCGACGCGGGTGCTTTCACCATTCTCTATGAGCTCATCCCACACGAGGGCCATGCCGTGTAAACGTGAAAACGTTTTCGCGCTGTCTTATGTTCACAGCCGCGCAGGCAGCTCAGAAAGCAGTCGTGCGCACTAGTTGCACGCTTCGTGCAATCCAGAAAATCAAGTGTTGAATCAAGCAGTGGCTAGGGGCTATCTAATCCAAACTCTTATTTGAGCTAACGATATGGAGTACCCCCAGCAAATCTCCAAAACCCCTCACCGCTCGTCCAAAACTCAATGCACAGGTGTAAGGAGGACCCTGTCGTCAAGACTGAATTTATCCGGGTTTAAGCTGAGTCCGTCTCTTTAACCGCAGCGGAACAGCGCTGCCCTGTTTGCTCCTGGGGCGTATCCCCCGTGAAGCGTAGCGAAACGGGGAATACGCCCCACGCGTCGCTTAGCTGATGCTCGTGATGCATTCTTGAAGAAAGCGCTAGATGCCTTCAGACCAATAGGTGTAGGTGCCACAACTGTTCAATCCACAAGACAGAGAGCCACTTCGCGCACTAACTTATCGTTCCGAATTAGCCGATATCTTATGGATACTCAAATCGGCACCATTAAATTCATCCTCTTGACTCAACCGCAAACCCACAAATAATTTCAATGAGCCGTAAATCACAAAACCACCCACCAAAGCCACACCGACACCGAGCAAGGTGCCCAAGACTTGAGCCATGAATGACACTCCCCCAAGCCCGCCAAATGTGGTTAAACCAAAAATTCCCGCCGCAATACCACCCCATGCGCCACACAGTCCATGCAAAGGCCAGACGCCCAGCACATCATCGATTTTCCATCGATTCTGAGTCAGCGTGAACATGTAAACAAACAGGGCACCTGCGATCGCCCCCGTCGCCAAAGCGCCTAAGGGATGCATCACATCTGAGCCAGCACATACAGCAACCAATCCTGCTAAGGGGCCGTTGTGCACAAACCCTGGGTCATTACGCCCAACAATCATAGCCGCCAAAATACCACCAGCCATTGCCATCAAAGAATTTATGGCAACCAAACCACTGATATTTTCTACTGCCTGGGCTGACATCACGTTAAAGCCAAACCAACCCACTGAAAGTATCCAAGCACCTAGCGCCAGAAAGGGGATACTCGACGGTGGATGTGCGCCAACCCGACCATCTTTGCCATAGCGCCCTTGGCGAGAGCCAAGCAATAGAACCGCGGCTAATGCAATCCAGCCTCCCATCGCATGCACCACGACGGAACCCGCAAAATCATGAAATGTCGCACCCGTGGTCGCTTCGATCCAGCCCTGAATTCCAAAAGCATTATTCCAGGCGATGCCTTCAAAGAATGGGTACAGCAAGCCAACGATCACGGCTGTTGCCATCAATTGGGGATAAAACCTAGCTCGCTCTGCAATACCACCTGAAATGATTGCTGGTACCGCGGCCGCAAAAGTCAACAAAAAGAAAAACTTGACAAGCTCATACCCATTTTGTTGCGCAAGCTGTTGGGCGCCTGCAAAAAAATCGACGCCATACGCAACGGTGAATCCAATAAAAAAATACGCGATCGTTGACATTGCAAAATCGCACAAAATCTTCATGAGCGAATTCACCTGATTCTTATATCGAACCGTACCAAGCTCCAAAAAGGCAAAGCCCGCATGCATAGCCAACACCATGATGGCCCCAAGTAGGACAAAAAGTGTGTCGGCACTTATTTTTAGACTTTCCATGATTTTCTTCCTGCCGCAAACCTTTTAAACCGCACGCAATTGCGCAGTGTTAACGTTTTCAACTATGCAAATTTTACTGGGGTAGTAGTGGTTTGTAGATGTGAAACGTGTGCACAAACGTGTTGTCCTTGCGTTTTTTTGTTTTGAGCGTCCCAAAAGCACCGACATATTTACCATTCCCTCCTGTGACGACCAAATCAAGGGGATGCCACTCAGCGTTGGGCTTGCCCCACTTTACATCGTCAGAGTAGCCAGAAACACCTTCAGCGATGATCTGACTGTCATTTACGACAAAAATCAGCTCTCGATGTCGAACCTCGTGGTGGCCGGTCTTGTCCGTTATGTCGATAGAGACGGTTGTGCCGTAAAGGATGCCCACATATTGATGATCTTGGTCAAACAAAGCGCCCTCAAAATAAAGGACGTGACCGAGTTCACCGTCTTCGATACTGGGGTGATGTTCGATGGCAAGCGTACGTTGCTCAAGCACGATCGTCTCTTTAATGAAGCCCATCTGTATGATTTCATTTGCTTGTACCGTAGCGACGCCTGTAAAGATAAGTAGTGCTGCGCAAAGGGTTCTTAAATTCACCATTTTTCCTTACCTAATGTTTTGCATATAGGATAACTGGGTAAAGAGACTTGGAAAAAAGCCAAAAAAGAGCGTTGTTCATGAAAGGCCATAGAAACCCTTTTTGATGATGCCGGTCTGTTCGCGCTTAAGCTGAATTTCAGTAGCCATTTTTTAAGAACCTCTTCTTGCTAATCATTTTTGAATACTATCAAATAATATTAATTAAAACCATCAATACAAGCGGCGTAATCTTGCACACAAATAGAGGCGCTCAGTACTGTGCCAAGTCTTTTAAAGCCATCATAAAAAACATCGTTGTCAACAAAGTATGAGCAGAAAAGGAAATTGTTGGGATAACGCAGTAGCCAAAAGCTTCTTTGCCACATTCAAAAAGCAGACTGTCATCGGCAAGCCCATTAGAACACGTCATGAAATGCGTCAGCAGGTCTTTGAGTTTATTGAGATTTACTACAATCGAGTACGCAGGCACTCGGCAAACGGCTGGGTCACACCAGTTGAGTTTGAACGCCTGTATTATAAGAACTTAGAGACAAAGCCTGACCATTAATTTGATTAGGTCCAGTTTTTTTGCTTATGCTCACCGTGTGAGCATGGCCACTTCAGGTTTTGTAACGCTGTGGTGGATTCAAGAGGAATCGCATGATGATTTTCAAGCCTTTGCTATGGGTGTTTTTTGCTGCAGCAACGGGGGCTGCCTCTGCTCAGTCAGTCGCGCTCGATCCAGGTGAGTGCAAGCCAGAAAAGATCAAGCGTCCAACCGTTGTGGGCATATCAGTGCAGGGTGAGTTGTCCGGTTTTGATCCTTGCCATGCAAGCGTTTCTTTCAAAGTCCCGACAGGTTCCAAAAAGCCCCCATTGGTCATTGCGGTGCACGGTGGTGGCGGGCGCGTTGATGCTGAGACGATAACGAATGCCTTTTATGCCAACGGTATGGCAACGTTGATTTTTGATGCATACAAGCACAACAGCGTTCCACCACGAACCGGTAACGCTTATAGGCAGATGATGCTGTACAAAGTTGCCTTGCAAGTCTACCAATGGGCACTGACTCGACCTGAGGTGGATGTTGAACGAATTTATTTTTACGGTATTTCAAACGGTGCATCAGTGGTCATCAACTTGGCATCTGTTGTGGATCCCAAGCATGTGCGGGGTGTTTTCTCTGAAGCACCAACCCCCGTTGGAATTGGTTATCCATGGGAAATTCGAGTTCCGGTCCTGATCGCATTTGGTAAGGAAGATGATCTTGGTGCTCGCGTGGGGCAGCGCCGTTGGATGATCTCTGACCCGTGCAGATTCACCGTCAAAAGTTCCGATGCACCTAGCGGAACAGCGGACCAGTGCAGTCAATCAAACCCATCTGGAACCATGTTGACCACGCTGCAATGGGCTGAAAAAGTCAAAACAAGCGACAAATCCAAGCTTGAAATCCAGTACTTTGAAGAAGTTGCCCATGGAGCTTTTTTGGGCCCCTTAAAAATTCAGACCGCTCAACAATTTGCAGCCAGTAAAGGGTTTCAGATGCCAGCAGACATGGGTTGGAGTGAGGGCGGTTCGCCAGCGGGCCAACAAGCTGTGTTGAGTGCCGCACTGAAGTTTTTTGGAGTTTCGAAGCAAGAATGAGTGGTGATATTGCCTAAGGTGTTGGCGCCGGTTGAATACTGACCACCTGTGCCGTAGTTAACGTATTACTCGATAAACCCGTCCTCTTTGAGATCTCGCTGATTGATAATTTTTCGCGCATCTTCATGAGCCTGACCTTGCCCAACATGTCCATGGTGATCACCGCCAAACTTGTACTCAGTAAGTATGTAGGTC
>JAFMCG010000145.1 GCA_017857895.1 Burkholderiaceae bacterium
AGCACCGAAACCGGGCCGAAGCCATGGATATGCTGCGCTCCAAGCTCTATGAACTTGAGATGCGACAGCGCATGGCCGAGCAACAAAAGATGGAAGACGCCAAAACCGATGTCGGCTGGGGCCATCAGATTCGCTCATACGTGCTCGATCAAAGTCGAATCAAAGACTTGCGCACGTCGGTTGAAATATCCAACACGCAAAAAGTTCTTGATGGCGATCTTGACCCGTTTATCCAGGCCAGCCTCAAACACGGGCTATAAAAAACAAGATTGGAGATTCGAATGAGCACTCAAGCGAACACTGTCACGGTATTGACCGGTTGCACCAAAGGCTTGGGGCTGGCCATGGCGACACAATTAACGGCACAACCTGGCAGCCTCATCACGCTGAGCCGATCGGTTGTGCCAGCGCTATCTGCAGCAGCCTCAAAGGGGCAAACCCATCTAACTCAAATCCCCGTTGACCTTGGCAACGGTCAGGCGCTTAAAACCGCAGCCCAGCAAATGCGCGAAGCCATTGGCCAAGCACTCACTCAAAAGCCCACGTCCGTTCGGATTATTCACAACGCTGGCTTAGTGCACCCTGTGGCGCCAGCGGATCAACAAACCGATTGGGATGCCATTAATATGGCGTTTAATGTCAACATCACAGCGCCCATTTATTTGAATGCGCACTTCTTGCAAGCCACCGAGGGTGCGCCAGACCGACGCATCATGCTGATTTCTTCAGGCGCCGGTCGTAATGGCACTCACGGTTGGGATGTGTATTGCGCCACCAAAGCAGCCATGGATCGCTATTCTCAAGTCATCGATGTTGAAAAACACGCCAATACCCGAGTCAGCTCAATGGCTCCCGGCGTCATTGACACACCCATGCAAGAAACGATTCGGGCCACACCTCTTGATAAATTTCCCAACCGACAACGGTTTGAGGACATGCACGCTCAAGGTGTTTTGGCGCAAGCGCCAGAAACAGCCCGACGCTTGTTGACCATTTTGCAGCGCGATGACTACGGACAGACGGTCATCGATGACGTGCGTAACCACACTTTCTAATCATGACTGATACAGACAACCAAACCCCTGCGCACGACGAAAACCACCTGATTGCCGAGCGTCGGCAGAAGCTTGCGCATCTGCGCGAACACGGTGTGGCCTATCCCAATGACTTCAAGCCAACGCATCGCGCAGCCGTGCTGCACTTTCTGCACGATGACAGCACCAAAGAAAAGCTTGAACAAGAAAACCACACCGCAGTCGTCGCCGGCCGAATGATGCTCAAGCGGGTGATGGGCAAGGCGAGTTTTGCGACCCTGCAAGACGCCACCGGTCGGATTCAAATCTACCTCGACAAAGGCGTGCTCGGTGAAGCGCTCTACGAGGCCTTCAAGCACTGGGATTTGGGTGACATCATTGGCGTCCATGGTACGGTTTTTAAAACCAATAAGGGCGAACTATCGATTCACGCCAACCAAGTGCGGGTTCTGGCCAAATCTTTGCGACCGATGCCAGACAAGTTTCACGGCATGGCAGACCAAGAGTTGCGTTACCGCCAACGCTATGTCGATTTGATAGTGACTGAACACACCCGACAAACCTTCGAGCGGCGCAGCAAAGCGATTTCAACCATGCGCGACATCATGGTTGAACACGAATTTCTCGAAGTCGAAACCCCGATGCTGCAAGCGATACCGGGTGGTGCTACTGCCAAACCGTTTGCCACGCACCACAATGCTTTAGACATGCCGATGTTTTTACGTATCGCGCCCGAGCTCTACCTCAAACGCTTGATCGTTGGCGGCTTTGAACGCGTCTTTGAAATCAATCGCAACTTCCGCAATGAAGGCGTGAGCCCGCGCCACAATCCTGAATTCACCATGATGGAGTTCTACGCCGCTTACACTGATTATCAGTGGCTGATGGACTTTACCGAGACAGTCATTCGTCGAGTGGCTGAAGCCACCACTGGCAGCGCCCAACTCACCTATCAAGAGCGCTCGCTTGATTTGAGTCGACCCTTCGCCCGCTTGACCATTTGCGAGGCAATTCTGGCCCATGCCCCGCACTATCAAGCCGAGCAGTTGAACGACTACGGGTTTCTGAAAGAAGCCTTGACCAAGCTGGGTGTGAATTTGAATGCACCTAATTTTGTGCATGCAAAATTGGGTGGCTTACAACTGGCGTTGTTTGAAGAAGTCGCTGAGCACAAGCTCTGGGAACCAACTTACATCATTGACTATCCCGTTGAAACCTCACCACTGGCGCGCGAATCCGATACCCGACCTGGGGTCACCGAGCGTTTTGAGTTGTTCATCGCAGGCCGCGAACTGGCCAACGGCTTCTCAGAGTTAAACGACCCTGAAGATCAAGCCGCCCGATTCCACGCCCAAGTGGCCGCCAAAGACGCCGGCGATGAGGAAGCCATGTTCTTTGATGATGACTATATTCGCGCCTTGGAATACGGCATGCCGCCCGCTGGTGGTTGCGGCATAGGCATTGACAGGCTCATCATGCTGTTAACAGACAGGGCCAGTATTCGTGATGTGATTCTCTTTCCTCACCTCAGACGCGAAGACTGATCAGCCACACTCAAAGAAAAAACCAGATGCTTTAACTCGGCATCTGGTTTTTTTCTTTGACCGAGTAAGCCTCATTAAATCAAAGTGTCAAACCCATTGATGACAACCATTGCAAACCCTTGGTGGCATCGCCCCGTGGCTTGTACTCGCAGCCGATCCAACCACTGTAGCCAAGTGCCTCGAGCCGCTTAAAAACCGCCTCATAGCGCACCTCGCCTTCGTCTGGCTCGGCGCGCAACGGCACTGAAGCAATCTGAATATGACCAATGTGAGGAAGGTATTGCTCAAGCTTCATCAAAATATCGCCCTCAGTCACCCCAACGTGATAGACATCAAACATCAGCTTGATATTGTCACGCCCGAGCGCTTGACGGATCTCGTTGGATTGCGCTTGATAATGATAAAAGTAACCCGGCTTGTCACGTGGATTCAAAGCTTCAAGCAAGATGGTGATGCCGTGGGCTTGGGCTTGATCGCTGGCCCATTCGAGGTTCTTTAGGAAAACATCACGCGCTTGGTTGTCGTTTGCGGTGTCAGCGGGCAGCATGCCCGGCAACACGTGAATCATGCCCGCCTGACTTTCGATTGCCCATTGCAGACTTTCTGTAAAAGCAGCACGAAACGCCGGTTCCCTACCCGGTTGAGCGGCCAATCCACTGTCACCGCGGCTCGCATCCCCAACGGGGGTATTCACCGAAAGCAATCGCATGTGATGCTGCTCACAGGCCGTCTTAACCGCTGAGGCTGGCGTCTCAAAGGGCCAATGCAACTCAATGGCTTTGAAGCCAGCAGCGCCAGCCGCTGATATTCGATCAAGCAGGGGTAATGGCGCCCACATCATGCCCAAGTTGGCCGAAAATCGCAGCGTCATTGATCAGTACCCCGATGCGCCAGAGGGCTTGATGCCCGCCTGACCGCCCTTAATGGTCTCAAGCGCGGTCTTGCATGCTTGGTTCAGTAAGCCCGCCTCATTACCCGGTGTCACCATCCTAAAACCCTGCGATAGTCGCATTGAAGCTGCTGCCCCTGATGAACAAAAAATACCCGGTATTTTTTTATGCGCGAGGACTCGCTCACAAATATAGGCGATCGCATCGACCACCACTTGAGCTGTCGGCTCAGAACTTGGTGCCTGTCCAAGTGCCAAACTCAAGTCGTTGGGGCCGATATAGACACCATCCAAACCCTCAACTGACAAAATCGCATCCAAATTATCCAAACCTGCTTGTGTCTCAATCATACCGATGGTCAAGATTTCATCGTTGGCGTGCGCGAAATAATCGGGACCACCATACAGCAACCCACGTGCGGGACCAAATGAACGCTCGCCACTCGGTGGGTAACGGCATGCGCTGACAAAGCGGCGGGCATCATCTGGCGTTGAAATCATGGGGCAAATAATGCCGTAGGCACCGGCATCGAGCAGACGCATGATCTGTGGCCCGTCATTGCCCGGCACGCGAGCGATCGGAATGGCTGGCGTGGCTGAAAGCGCCTGCAACATGGGCAAAGCCGCATCAAAACCGACCATGCCATGCTGCAGATCCACGGTGACGCTATCAAACCCGGCCATGCCGACGACTTCGGCAGAAAACGATGAGGGTATGGCCAACCAACCATTGACGATTGACTCGCCCGCTGCCAAACGCGCTTTAACGGTGTTTTTTCTCATAAGACGCCCCTTTTGTGTTTGATCTGTGTTTCTAGCGCCTATTTTTGAAGAGACACCAGTATTGACAGTAAAAAAAGCAGTTTATAGGGTAATCGGGGCTGATGGTGGACAACCAACGGGCTCAGTGGTGTTCGCGGGCGTGATTGATGGTGTAGCGTGGAATCTCAATCGTGAGGTCAGCGTCAGCGACTTTTGCTTGGCAAGACAGGCGCGAAGTGGGTGCTAGGCCCCAAGCACGGTCTAACAAATCTTCTTCATCGTCAGTTGCCTGCGCTAGCGTCTCAAAACCATCGCGCATGATCACGTGGCAAGTGGTGCAAGCACACGACAACTCACAGGCGTGTTCGATTTCTATGTCGTGGTCAAGCAAAATGCGACATATGGACTCGCCAGTGGGAACGTTCTCAATGACTTTACCCTCAGGACAAAGGTCGGGGTGCGGTAGTACGGTTAATTTAGGCATGGTTAATTGGTGTCAACATTCAAAAATAGCGTTAGATTTCGTTAAGGCTGCGGCCAGTCAGTGCTTGACGGATGCTGCGGTCCATTCGTCGCGCGGCAAAGTCATCCGTGCACGCGGACAGGGATTTGACAGCAGCGCGTAGCGCATCCACCGATTCGGTCTCCAGCTGCACCCGCATATTCGCCATCTGAGCCTCAATCTGTGACAACTCATCAGCATTCAAGAGGTTGGAATCCTGAGCCAATGCGGCTGTGATCGACTCCATCAATTGCGTGGCTTGCACTTGCTCTTCGCGCAACATTCTGAGCTTAGCGTCTTCATCTGCCCCAGCCACGCTGTCTTGCAACATTTTGGTGATCTGCTCGTCGGTTAAACCATGAGACGGTTTAACCGTCACCTCAGCCTGTGTCCCGCTGGCTTGTTCTTGCGCGCTGACATTCAACAGCCCATCAGCATCGACTTGAAACGTCACTCGAATGCGTGCGGAACCAGCGACCATGGGCGGAATGCCACGCAATTCAAAGCGTGCCAATGAACGACACTCGCTCACAA
>JAFMCG010000021.1 GCA_017857895.1 Burkholderiaceae bacterium
GCTCTTCCGATCTAGTGGTGCCGCGCCGCGCATGATGGGGTACACAACACTTAGGCCAGCGTGGCGATAAGCGCTTGCTAAGGCAAAGTAATAAATTAAATGAACCACCACAGAGTAGACCAGTACGATCAAACTCTCTTTGCTTGGCGCAGGCAGGATAATCACAAAGGGAACGGCAATCACGCCAGTCCAAATCACAATCGCCGCTGTGTGCAGTAAAGGATCATTACCGCCTCTCACAAGCGCATTCCATCCTGCGTGCAGTGCGGCTGCGCCGAGCACCGTCAGAAATACAGGAAGTGAATATTCCATGAAAGGAAAATTGGCTTTGAGGGGGATTGCTTTTTGAGAGTTATTTGCGGCGATGGTAGCATGGTGGCGTCACTAGCCTTTACAAAAATTTTGGCATTGATATGGCTGGTGAAAAAGCGAGGGCCTTTAGGCTAATGGCAACACCATTCAAACTTATCGACATCGCAATTGCGGCGCCACTTACCGCACCCACCCAAATTTTTTATGGGTTGGGTTCGTCCCCAGTTGGTGACGCTTTAATTGCTTGGGATGACCTCGGGCTGCGCTATCTGTCGCTCGCACCAACGAAAGAATCCAATCCAGCTTTTGAATTATCTATGCTGTGGCCGTTGTCAACGTTTTGTGAAAACCAAAAGGAAGCAAGCGTTTTGATAGACGCTGCTTTTAAGCCAAACTTCCCGTTGCCGATTGTTCTGCAAGGCACTGAGTTTCAGCGCCGAGTCTGGCGCGAGCTCGTCGGCATCCCTTTTGGGCAGATAAGAACCTATGTTGATTTGGCCACGCAAGTTGGTGCACCAGGGGCTGCGCGTGCCGTTGGCAGTGCATTGGCAGCCAATCGCATTGCCTATCTCATTCCGTGCCATCGGATTGTCAAGAAAACAGGTGGTATTGGTCAGTTTCGATGGGGTGGGGCTGTTAAGGCAGCGCTGTTAGCTCGCGAGCGTTTGGATCAGGACATAGAGCGCTGATGTCGCGTCAAAAAAAATCAAAAAAGTTTTTTCGTCGCCGCTTGTCTGAGCCACGATCCCTGGGCGGGTGGTTTAAACGTGCGTTTTTGCTTCTATTTGTTTTGTTTTTTCTGTATCAACTCACGATTGCCACTCAAGTGGTTTGGTTTCGTTGGTTTGACCCTCAAAGCACTGCGTTTATCGACGCTGAACGGCGGCGCCTAGCCTTGCTAGATCCCCCCCAGTTAATCGATCAACGTTGGGTTAAATATCAAGATATCTCAATGAATGCCAAAAGGGCTGTGATGTCAGCCGAAGACACTGGGTTTGCAGATCATGACGGTATCGAATGGGAGGCCATTGAGCGTGCGCTCCGGGCTAACGCTCAGTCTGGTTCTATTCGGTTTGGTGGGTCGACAATAACCATGCAGCTGGCCAAGAACTTATTCTTGTCGTCTGACCGAAGCTATTTGCGTAAAGCGCAAGAGATAGCCATTGCCCTTTTAATTGATGCTGTGATGAACAAGCCACGCATTCTCGAGCTGTACCTAAACGTCGCCGAATGGGGCGTGGGCGTCTTTGGTATTGAGGCCGCCGCACAGCATTATTTTGGTCGCTCGGCGGCGCGTTTGAGTGCGCGCCAGTCGGCGTGGTTGGCTGCAATTTTGCCTTCCCCGAAACGTTACGATCTAAATCGACAGTCTCGCTGGGTTGAGCGCAAGACTGACATCATCATGCGGCGGATGCCACAAATCGCAGTGCCCGAGTAGCCGCAGTCCTTTGACTGTTTGCGGCCCAACACCACACGGCCCGACAACCTTAATAAGCCTGAGTTTTTCAGAGGTTTGTGCCATTTTGGCCATTCCTTCGAGCGTACGCGCGTGTCACGATCAAAAAATCGGCACTTTGACGAGTTTCGCAAGCGACTTCGATTTTCTTAAGCATGTCGGCTATTGGGATGGCGCGTCGCCCGAGCGCATGGTGATATTTTTTAGTAGACGACTGGCCATTTAATGGGCCAATCAATAGTGTGCATCAGCTATCGGGTTGTTCAGATGGTTGCGCCGATGGGTATACTCGTAGCGAATCAAAAAGCATCACAATTAGTTACAACAAGATGACAGTGTTAATACTATCGCAGTAGCCCAATCTGACATTATCTGGAGGAGTGACATCATGAAGCGTCAATTTCTAAAAACATTATCAATTGCAGCGATGGTTTCAGCTGGTTTCTTATTCAGTACCGACGCCCTAGCAGATCGCACCTTGCGATTGAGCTTGCAGGTCAACACCAAGCACCCTATTGGTGCCAACATCGTCTTCTTTAAACAGCAAGTTGAAAAAGCATCCGCTGGCAAGCTCAAGATTGAGATTTATGACTCGGCCCAACTTTACAAAGGCAGTGAAATTCCTCAAGCGGTCGGTTCTGGTGCCGTTGACATGGGACTGGTATTGATTGACGAGTACGCGGGTACGATTCCTGCGGTTGGTTTGTTTTCAGTGGCCTTCTTGTTTCCGAGCTACGAAGTTCTTGCCAAAGCCGCTGACCCCTCAAGCCCCGTGCGTCAAGAAATCGACGAGCTGATCCGCAAGACCGGCACCCGCGTGATGTGGTGGCAGGATTATGGTCCTATTCAGTTGTTGTCTAAGGCCGACCCCATCAGTGAGCCTGCTCAAATGAAGGGCAAGAAGGTTCGTGTTCTTGGTAAACCTTCGGGCGATTTCATCAACGCGCTCGGTGGTATTCCCGTCAAAATTGGTGGCTCTGAGCAGTTCATTGCCTATCAGCGTGGCACGGTCGATATCGGCATGACAGGCACCACCGCCATTGAGTCACGCAAGCTTTTCGAAGTGATGAATTCGGTCACCATTACCAATCATGCACAGACCGAGTTTTTGGTGGTGATGAACGACAAGTTGTTTAACTCAATGTCAGCGCAAGAGAAGAAGTGGATGGGTGATGCTGCGCTTGCTGCTGAATTGAAAATGCGCGCTGAAACAAAGAAGGACAATTTGGATTCAGAGCAGTTCATCAAAGATAAGACCTCAATGAAAGTCATTAATTTGACGCCTGCCCAAGTCAAATCTTGGCAAGAAGCCGCCAAGCCAGCGATCGACGCCTACATCAAGGATGCCGGCCCAGCGGGTCAGCGTTTGGTCAATGAAGTGCGTAAGTTTTATTGATCGACTGTACTGAGTAGAAAAGCCGCATGCAAAACGATCACACTGATCACTCAGCCTCCAGACTCAAGCCTTTAAGGGTTGTTGACTGGGTGGCTGAAGCATGCGGCCAAATTGGCTATTTCATGGTGATTGCCATCGGCTTGATGTTGACCTACGAAGTAATCGCCCGCTACGTCTTTTTGGCGCCCACGCAGTGGACGCAAGACATCGCCGTCACTTTGCAGATTTGGTTTACTTATTTGGGCATGGCGCTGGCTTTAAAGCAGCGTCAAATGATCCGAATCACCGCTTTTTTGGCGATTGCGCCCCAGTGGATGCGCTATGTCATGGAAGCTTTAGCCTTGGTTGTGATTGCAGCCTTCTCAGCGGTTGCCACAGTCAAAGGGTACGACATGTTCCTGGACTCCATTGAACTGGGCCGACGACAGCCAACCATGCTTGCATTGCCCAATTGGATCGCCGAAATTCCGATTGTGATTGGTTTTGGGCTCTTGTTTGTTCAGGCCTGTGCTGATTTGATCCGCTTACCATTTGGCCCTGCGCCCAGCTTTTCGCCGGGTGGTGAGCACGATGCCGAATCAATTGAGGCTGAGGCTGACGTCCAAGGCCAACGATCATGACACTCGTTTACATTGGCGCCACTCTTTTATTGCTCCTATTTTTGGGCGTCCCAGTGGCGTTCTCGCTGGCTGGCTTGGGTGCTGCGCTCTTGGCCATCAAGGGCTTGCCGATGGCCATGGTAGCTCAGAACCTGCAGGGGGCACTTGATAGCTTTGTGCTTCTTTCAGTGCCGCTTTTTCTATTGATGTCCAATATCCTGCTCAAGGGCGGCGTCGGACGAGATTTGTTTGAAGCGATGCAAAAGTGGGTTGGCCATTGGCCGGGCGGTTTGGGTGTCGCGGCGTTGTTGTCTTGTGGTCTTTTCTCTGCGATCTCAGGCAGCTCTGTGGCAACTGCTGCAACCGTTGGAACGGTCGCGATTCCCGAGATGACCAAGCGAGGCTATAGCAAAGGTTTTACGCTCGGGTTATTGGCGGCTGGCGGAACACTCGGAATTTTGATACCCCCTTCGATCCCCTTGATTGTTTATGGTGTGATCACTGAAGAGAGTATCGGTAAGCTGTTTCTCGCGGGTGTGGGCCCAGGTCTATTGTTGATTTTGCTTTTTGGTATTTACACCGTGCTCTATGCCTTGGTGTCTAAGACACAGCAGCGCATGGCAAAAGCAACGGGCCCTGAGCGCACGAAAGCCACGTGGCGTGCCTTGCCAACGGTGGCCTTAGCGGTACTGATTCTGGGTGGCATTTACTCTGGCGCATTCACCCCAACAGAGGCATCGGCCGTGGGTGTTGCTTATGCCTTTTTGTTGACAGCCTTTTTCTTGCGCACGCTCTCTCTTAAAGCATTCTTCGAGGCCGTCAAGCAAACGCTTAGCACCACCATCGTTTTGTTCTTGATTGTTATTGGGGCCAAAATTTTTGGCAAAGCCATCACGATCTATCAGATTCCTGCCATGATTTCTGAGCTCGTTGACGTTCACTTCGCGTCAGTTGACGGATTTATGCTGGTAGTTACCGGTATTTTGTTGGTGCTTGGTCTCTTTTTAGAAAGCTTGTCCATGCTACTGATCATGGTGCCAGTGCTCTATCCCACCGTACTTTCGCTGGGCATTGATCCGATCTGGTTCGGTATTTTCTTCGTGATTTTGATTGAAGTGGCCTTGATTACGCCACCGGTTGGTTTAAATCTTTTCGTGATTCAGGCAATCGCCAAGACACCGCTTGGGGTCGTCGCCAAGGGCGTGTTCCCCTTTATTGTCTTGATGATGTTTGCGGTGGTGCTGGTTTACATCTTCCCAGGCATCGTGATGTGGTTGCCCTCGGTGTTGTGAGAAAAGCCGCCATTAATAAAAACGATGGGGTATTTTTTTGGACCTGAGCTTTGGGGTTGCCCAAAGCTCAGGTTATTGTGATACCAGTTATCTAACGCTCTTCGGTCGATTGATCTGCTTAAGAGGCTGATCTAACGATGCCTTTCAAGCTGGTGTTGACGTCAATAAGGACCGGCGCTTTAAGACTTCGGGCCTGGGCGATCACAGCACTGACTTCGTCAAGTTGGTTGATACGCAATCCTGGCATGCCAAAACTCTTGGCCATCTCAACAAAATCCGGATTGAACAGTGTCGTACCGCTGGTTCTACCGGGATAGTGTTCTTCTTGATGTTTGCGAATCGAACCATAGGTTCGGTTGCTCGAGACAATAAAAATAATGGGCAGCTGGCGTTCGACAGCCAGAATCATTTCTTGGCCTGTCATTAGCATGCCACCATCGCCGACCATGCAAATGACTTCCCTTGAGGGATCACGCATGGCACATGCTAGCGCTGCTGGCGTGCCATATCCCATTGCACCAGCCAGTGGTGACATGAGTCGACGGCCCTTGGTGAAAGGCGCATAGCGGTAGACGGGTGCGGCAAATGTTCCAGCGTCCAAGCAAATGGTGGTCTGCTCACTGGCGTGATCCATGACCGCTTTAACCACTTGTACAAACTCAACGCCATCTTTGGCCGTTTGCTCGGGCCATGTCATATAGCGGGTACGAAACGCATGCCAGGCTGCAAGCCACTCGCGGTTTGGATGGCTAGTAGGCGGTAGGGACTGCATTAACGCATCGGCAAGGTCGATCGGATCGGTAACCAAAGGAAAGTCAGCCTCTGTGTCCCAGCCGACAACGCGACTGTCGGGATAGCAATGAACGAATGTCTGTGCTGCACGACCGTAAGCTGGAAAGCGGTAGTTTTGTGTGGTGATGTCGCCCAGTCGAGTGCCCAGGGCCAGGACCAAATCAGATTCAGCCAATAACGCCATTTGGTCGTCAGGATTGGCTAGCCCCATGTTGCCAGCGTAAAGTGGATGGTCGTTCTCAAAAAGATCTTGACGGCGAAATGTCACCACCACAGGAATTTGGAAGTGTTCTGCGAATGCTTTGAGGCACTCGCGCCCGCCAGGGCGTTCGAAGCAACCACCGGCCAAAATTAGGGGTTTTTTGGCAGCAGTGATCTGCTCACCCAATGAGGCCATGACGCTTGCGGCAGGCACGCCAGCGATTTGTCGGCGTTGTTTAAATTTCTCGACGGCAACGGCTTGCTGCTGAATATCCTCAGGCAAAACAATGACCACTGGGCCACAAGCGCCTGATGTGGCCACGCGGATGGCCTTGGCCGCCGTTTCTGCCAATTGCGTTGGGTGCCGACATTCAAAAACCCATTTGGCAATACCACCAAACATTTGTTGATAATCGACTTCTTGAAAGGCCTCACGACGCAGGTCCTTTTCAGCGACTTGCCCAATCAACAAGATAAAAGGTACAGCGTCCTGTTGGGCGGTATGCACGGCAATGGCTGCATGCGAGGCGCCTGGCCCACGGCTGACCATGGCCACACCTGGGCGACCCGTTAGGCGGCCGTCAGCGACAGCCATAAAGCCAGCGCCGCCTTCATGGCGGCAAGTGACTGTGTCGATTCGGGGGAAGTCAACGAGCGCATCGAGTACACCCAAATAGCTCTCGCCAGGCACCAAAAAGACTCGATCAATGCCTGCTTGAGAAAAAACACTAAGCAGGGCATGGCTAGATGTGACGGGCTCACTCATTAAAAAAACGCTCCAGGTGAATTTATTTGCGCTAATTGGCGCTGCCATATTCTGAACAACGGTTGTACTTTGCACAACCCGATCAAATACTGTTCTTGCATACAGTACTGTATTGATGTACAGTAAATTTATCGCCTCAATCAAATTAGACAAGGACAATGAAATGACGGCTTTCACACAAACAGGCACGATGATCAATCCAGAACTCTTGGGCAAGCCCCTTTGCGCCAAGTCTGACGCCAAAGCCATACGCGCAGATATCGCATTGGTTGCCCTATGGGCTGCGCTAGTGCCTGGCTTGATGTGGCTCGGTGCCATTGTTGGCTTCTAATCGTTGATCGTTAAAACGCTTGCGTTCTACCCTATTGATTGATTTGAGCTAGAATGGTGGGTTATTAACGTATCCTCTGCCCGGTACCATGTTTCCGAATGGGTTGGAACATGGAAAAGAAACAATGTCGCATGTGCTCAATAGCATTGCGCATGATGACCGAGAGCAAGATGCTGATGGAGCTAGAAAATGAATTTAATTGCAATTCTTGAGCAAGAAGAACTCGCGCGATTGACCGAAGGCAAAACCATCCCTGAATTTGGTCCTGGTGACACCGTCGTTGTGAACGTGAACGTTGTTGAAGGCACCCGTAAGCGTGCTCAGGCCTACGAAGGCGTTGTTATTGCTCGCCGTAACCGTGGTTTGAATTCTGCATTCACGGTTCGTAAGATCTCCTCAGGTGAAGCTGTGGAAAGAACCTTCCAGCTGTATTCGACACAGATTGCATCGATTGAAGTGAAGCGTCGTGGTGATGTTCGCCGCGCCAAGCTGTACTTCTTGCGTGATCGTTCAGGTAAGTCGGCTCGTATTAAAGAGAAACTCGTTCGTCGATCTGCTGCCTAATGTTAGGCCGCAACGAAAACTGAGATCTGCAAAAAAGCACCCTTGGGTGCTTTTTTGTTTGTAGGACTTGTTTTGAATGGTTACGTGAAACATGAGCAAATCGCCTGATCGACTTGTTTTGCCGGCTCGCCTACGGCCGCGATTGTCGTTCGATCCCAAGACACAACCGTGGCGGGTATCAGACGCTGAGTTTTGTGTTATCCCTGCGGTATCGCTTGAACCGTCATTTGTTAGAGACGTTCTCAGCGCCTCGATTGATCGCCCCCTATTGCTACCGGACGAACGCAGCCTTGCAACTTCTGCCATGCAATCACCACCAACAGAGGCGGCTGTTCTCGTGCCATTGGTGATGCGTGCAGGTGGTCTCACGGTGCTGTTAACCAAAAGAACAGACCATTTGCGTGACCATGCGGGGCAGGTCAGTTTTCCAGGTGGGCGGGTTGAAGCGCATGACGAGAGTCCAGTCGCCACGGCTTTGCGTGAAACCTTGGAAGAGACAGGTCTATCGCCAGAGCATGTTGACATTTTGGGGCGTCTGCCAAGGTACTTCACAGGCACAGGATTCGCGATCACGCCAGTGACTGGGCTGGTAAAACCCCACTTTACCTTGACACTCGATACTTTTGAAGTAGCTCAAGTGTTCGAGGTTCCACTGTCCCATTTAACCGACCATCGAAATTACCGGCTTCACGAGGCAACGCTGCCCGACGGCCAGATTCGTCGTTATTATTCGATAGCTTGGGATGATTTCTTTATATGGGGCGCGACCGCGGCCATGCTTCGGGGTATGTATCAGGTTTTGGCTGAAGCCTTTTCTTCCAACAAGCGTCCGTAAAGTTGGTGCCGAATGGTGTCAATGAGGCCTTTTTCAAGTGCTGATAACACACCACAACCGGGTTCGTGTTGGTGTGAGCAGTTGTAAAAGCGGCAATGACGCTTGTGCTCAACGAACTCAGGAAACCCCCGTTCGATGTCCTCTGGGCTCAGATGAGCCAAGCCAAACACTTGCACACCTGGTGAATCGATAATGTCGCCCGCGCTATTAGGCAGGTGATACAAGCGTGTGGTGGTGGTGGTGTGTTTACCAGCACCGAGTGCAACCGAATGCTCTTGCGTGAGAGCCCGGGCGTTGGGTACTAAAGCATTTAGGATCGTGGATTTGCCCATCGCACTTTGACCAAGCAAAAGGCTTGTTTTACCAGTCATAAATGGCATCAGTCGATCAAACACAACCGCCGTGTCTGTAGCCACCAATTCAACCATTGGCACGCCAAGTGATATGTAAGGGGCAAGGCGAATACGGGCTTGGTCAACACGGTCCCCAAGATCAACTTTGTTGAGCACGATCACTGGTTCGACATCGGCAGCCCATGCACCCGTGAGTGCTCGGCCCAATAAGTCATCAGAAAACGTCGGTTCGACTGCCACCACGATAAACAAACGGTCAACATTCGCGGCAAACTGTTTGGTGCGCCATTCGTCTGAACGGTACAGCAAGTTTTTGCGGGGGTGAATGGCAAACAGATAACCCTCACTGTCACCATCTAGTGTGATGTCGACTGTGTCGCCCACGGTGGCTTCGTTACGCTTGCCCTTTGGGTAACAGCGTCTAACAGCACCGTTAGGCAGTTCGACATCATAGTGCCGGCCATGAGCACCGATGACGCGAGCACTGACGACTTGCTCGCTCATGCTGGCACAAGCTGTCGAATGCGAATACTGGCGGGTGGGTGGCTGTCATAAAAAGCGGAGTGCAAAGGGTCTGGCGTCAATGTCGCAGCGTTATCGTCGAACAACTTAACCAATGCCGAAACCAGATGTGTTGCTTCGCTTTGCTGGGCTGCAAACCGATCAGCTTCGAACTCATCTTTGCGTGAGAACCAGCTCATCAGTGGTGTCAAAGCAAAAGTGAAGACAGGCACAACAAGAAAAAAAAGCAGGAGTGCCATGGCGTCGTTACTTGCCAGCAGCTGTGGTGTGACACCGAGTCCCAGATAAAACCAAGGCTGCGTCGCCACAAAACCCAGCACAGCAAACATAATCAATGAAGCGGTGAAAGAGAGAATAAGCCGCTTAACAATGTGCTTGTGCTTAAAGTGCCCCAATTCGTGTGCCAGCACCGCTTCGATTTCGTTGGGTGACAGTTTGGCCAAAAGTGTGTCGAAAAAAACAATCCTTCTGGATTGACCAAAGCCCGTGAAGTAGGCATTGCCGTGGGCAGAGCGTTTAGAACCATCCATAACGAAAAGCCCTTGAATGGCGAAGTCGCAGCGCTTAGCTAGCGCTTGGATTCGGTCTTTAAGTGCTGGATTATCAAGCGGTGTGAATTTGTTAAACAGTGGCGCAATCCAAGTTGGAAAGACCAACATAACCAAAAGATTAAAAACAGCCCAGCTGGCCCAAGCCCATAGCCACCAATATGTACCAGCCGTTTGCATCAACCAAAGAATGAGAACTAGCAATGGCAGACCCAAAACCACCGCCAAAACCAATCCTTTGACTGTGTCGGCTAGAAAAAGAGCTGGTGTCATGCGGTTAAAGCCGAACTTGGCTTCGAGCTTAAACTGACGATAAATGGTGAAGGGCAGTTGCAGGGCGCTGAGCACCACGACCACAGCAGCAATCAGTGCCACTTGGCGAGCGAGATCATTGGATATGAGCGCCATGAGTTGCGTATCGAACCAGGCGAGTCCGCCACCGAGCGTGAGCCATAACAAAATCACGACATCAAACAAGCCAGCAGCCATCCTAAGGCGAGTGCGTTGCACAGTGTAGTCAGCCGCGCGTTGGTGACTTTGGAGTCCGATTTTTTCGACAAACGCCTCAGGCACTTGATCACGGTGTGTCTCAACGTGTGATATCTGTCGCGTGGCGAGCCAAACGCGTACAGCGGCTCCGGCGAGTAAAAAGACTAAAAAGAGTATCGTTAGCGTCGTGGCAGTCATGTGAGAAAATGTTAAATATTGGGTTAATGCCTCGCTTTTACGCCAAGGCTAATTAGCCAGTCTACCCAACATTTTCCACGGATGCACCCGTTAATCCCGATCACCGATAGGTTGATGCCATGAAGCAACGTCCAGAAACAAATTCACCAGCAGCTGCCGCCTCAACGGTGCGTTCCGAAATGAGAATGGTGTGGGTTGACATGGAGATGACAGGCCTTGATCCGGAGAAAGAACGCATCATAGAAATCGCCGCCGTTGTGACTGAGCCCGATCTAACGATTGTGGCTGAGGCGCCAGTTTTGGTGATTCATCAGTCGGATGAGTTGTTGAACGCCATGGACAAATGGAACCAGTCGACCCACAGCAAAAGCGGCTTGATCGAAAAAGTCAAAACATCAACCCTTGACGAGGCCCAAGCCCAAGCCGAGTTGATAGCGTTTTTGTCTCAGCACGTCCCGCCCGGTAAGTCGCCACTTTGTGGCAACACGGTCAGTCAAGATCGTCGGTTTATGTTTAAGTACATGCCAGCACTAGAGGCATTTTTTCATTACCGTACGATTGATGTCAGCACCATCAAGGAGTTGGCAAGGCGCTGGCAGCCCGCATTGCTAAAAGGTTTTGAAAAACACAGCAAGCATGAGGCTTTGGCAGACATCTACGAGTCGATCGAAGAATTGCGCTACTACCGTGAGCACTTCATCAAGGTTTAACGCGGGCTTGTTGTGCCTGCGCTTGACGGCGTTTTGGTTTTAGACGCACGATGTATCGATACCAACCGAACAACATCAGGGTGGATAAAAACAAACCCAATGCCGCCATCAGCCACATGGTGGCGGCACCTGGCGGCGCGTTGGCCAAAATCACCTGTCTCACAGGCTCCATGAACCCTTGACCAGGACCAAAACCCAAGTACCATCCGCCGCCCAGGCCAATCAAAGATAACGCCAAGGTTTGCATGACCAAAGGCACCATGGCAATCTTGTGAGCGCGCAACAAATAAACGTTGGCGCAGTGCATCGCGTCAATAACGTGAAACCATGGCAGGATGACCAGCAGTGACAAGGCGATCGTGGCAACAGCCGGATCGCTGGTGTACACCGACACGATTTCTAATCTAAAGAAAAACAACACCAAAGCCGTGATCATGGCACCAGTGAAAGCCACGGCAAGCCCCGTCATGCCAGTTCGGTGCGCCAACTCGTCATCCTTTGCGCCGAGTGCCTGAGCGACTTGGGATGCGGTCGATAACCCGATGGCTAGCGGCATCATGAAGCACAAGGCTGCCAGATTAGACATGATTTGGTGGCCGCCAATAATGGTTGTGCCTTCGCGTGCGATGAAAAGTGCCATAAAGGTAAAAGCGGCCACTTCGACCACATATGAGGCGCCCATTGGAATCCCAAGTTTTAGGATTTCAGTGATGCCTTTGAGATTGGGCCGTCGCCACTTCAAATCAAATTGTCGGTAAAAGGGTTGGCGCATGATCCACCACAAGCCAATACCAAGGCTTACCCAGTACACAATGGTTGAAGCAATACCAGCACCAACCACGCCGAGCTCAGGGGCTCCCAAATTACCAAAAATCAGGACCCAATTTAGAAAAGCCTTTACCAAGATGGCAACCAAGTTGATCATCATGATCATTTTGGGTCGTGAAACGGCGTTGGCCATGGCGTAGATGGCTCGAAACATGAGTGCAGCAGGCAGTCCAAATGTCAGTGCCATCAAATAACCACCCAAGCGTTCGCGCACGCCTGGGTCGACGGGCCCTGAAAATGAGAGCCACATGTCAGGGAAGCTCAGCACCAACCCACCAAAAACAGACAAAATAATGGATACCCAAAGCCCTTGACTGAAGGCTTGACCGATTTCACTGTATCGCTTCGCACCATAAGATTGGGCTTGAATGGGTATCAGGGCATGCATCACGCCCATCAATCCAATAAATACGGTGATGAATACGGCAATACCCAAGGCTAGTGCGGCCAAATCTTTCGGGCTGGCATGCCCAGTCATGGCGGTATCGAGCACGCCAAAGGCAATACTGGCCCATTGACTGATTAGGATTGGCCAAGATTGTTTGAGAATGCCGCGCAATGGTGATGGGTTGTTGGGTAACTGCGCAGGTGCCGACGATGTTGTCATTGGGCCGGTTTGACCTCAAGCAGTCGGTAGCGGTCAAAGCGGTCAGCCCCTCTGGATCCTGTCCAGAGGGTTCGGGCGCTGGTGTCAAAGCCAGCGTTACCGAGCTGCAAGCGCTCGGCTGTTGTTTGTTGCAGCATCAGCGGGCAGGCCGTGTTTCGTGTCACTTCAATACGATCAAAAACGTAGAGCGATGCTTGAGGCCCTATGGCAAGGCCAGTGGCCTGAACGCATAGTGGTTGGCCCGCTTCGATTTGGGCCTGATTGATCACTGATTTGATCTCAGCTGACATGGGCCGGTAACTGCGGACATAATCAACCGTTGGCAGCCACAGCAGCACCAATAAAACCCAAGTGCTCGTTAGTCCAGCAGCGCAAAGTAACGCCCCTCGCCAGGCCATTTTGGGTTGGCGCTGCAATCGCCAGATAATCACCAGAATCCAGGCGATGCTGATGAGCAAAGCCATGGCTATAGCCCCGCCAGAAAATGCGCCATCGTAACCCACCGTTTGCCGAGCGATGTTGCGTGCCATACCTGAGGGCCAGCCTGTTTGTTGCGCGATCCAACCGAGCCAAACCAGCAGACCTGAGACAGAAAAGCACATCAGCGCAAACCAATCGACTGCATTGACAGCGCCACGGCGCAGCGTTGGCACTGAAAACGCAGCCAACATCGCGCATGGTACTGCCAAGGCCATGTAAGTCAGTTCACCGGCATTTGGAGTCAGGCTGATATTGATCAGCTGAGCGAGCAAAAATGCAGTTGGGATCCAAACATGTGGTGATTTAAAGTGGCGCCGCCAATTCCAAATCGCAATCACGGCGAGCGGCCAAGTTGGCCATAGAAACCAGGGCAGGTCTCTGAAGGTCTTGAGGTATTCGGTTATGAAGCGCCAACCAAGTTGGGGTTGATTCCAGAACCACCACTCTCGGGCCCAGACAGGGTTGATATGATGGACTGCTTGGAACCAAAGCCACGTTAGAAATAAGGCCAGCCCCAAGCCAAAAATCGCCCAAATGCGATGCCCAGACAGAATGCGAGGATTTGCTACCACCAGTAGCGAGCCTAGAAGAAGCGGTAAACCGCTCATGCTGCCGTTGGATAGAAAGCCCCCCGCAATGGCAAAGCAAAGAAGGCTTGCCCCTTGAAAAGGCTTGTCGGTTAGTCGAATCGCACCCACCAGAGCAATGGCTTGGCATGCCAGCAACACGGGTGCTTGAGACGTTTCATGAGTACGCAGAAGGATACCGACCGTCGCAATGAGGAAAAGCACGCTGATATCTGCCAATAGGCGCCCGTATTGGGCTTCTTTGGGCTCGCCACCGAAAGGCAGCGCTAGCGGTTGTGCTTCCGCTCGTCGACCAGCCAGATAAGTGCCGTACCAGAGGGCGGCTAGCGCAATCAATAACCACGAAAATGTGGCCAGTCGCGCAGCCACAACTTCATTCATCAGGGGACTGAGAATGGTCACAAACAAGGCACCAGCCCACAGGGGCAATGGTCCTAATTCGGGTACGGGCATCTGTCCAATGTGTGGGAACAGCCAAGCCCAGCCACCTTGGTCTGCGGCTGTTACCATGGCAGCCAAGACGACCACGTCTTCCGTTTTCCAGGGGTCGCGAGCAAAAAGGCCAAGCAGCGCATACAACAAAACAACACCCACTAAGGCCAGCGTCGGCAGACGGGAGGTGGCGAGGGCTGTCAGTCTGGCAGGTGTTGGTGGATTTGGTTGCACGACTTTGCTTGGTAATAGCGCATTAAAAAGATCATTTGATTTTACGCGTTCGGGAAGATCACAAGCGCTTTAGCAGTGATGTCTGTGCGCGTCACGTTAATCGTATTGACAAACAAAAAAACGGGCAACCCATGGGCTGCCCGCTTGAACCGACTGAAAACTGTACTTACTCGGCCGCAGGCTTGCCGCGTGTACCGGATGTGCGTGCGAAGCGCTGACGAAACTTCTCAACGCGACCTGTCTCAACGATACGTGTTTGCGCGCCGGTAAAGAAGGGGTGCGACTCGGAAGTCACATCACACTTAAATAACGGATAGCTAACGCCGTCGATCTCGGTTTTGTCACGGCTTGACAGTGTCGAGCGGGTGATAAAAGAATTGCCGGTTTGCTGGTCAAGAAACACAACATCACGGTATTCGGGGTGAATGCCTTCTTTCATGGTCTGTCCTTTTAGTCCTACTCCCAAGCCCGCTGATTTCGCGTTCAGGATCAAGTAGGCGCTGTATGGCCGTTTTCCGGCTACTGTTTAACTGTTTTACCAAATCATTTGTATCATTCTATCCGCTCGACCAAACGAATTGGCGAAATCAAAAGCCACATTGATATCAATAAACACCAATAGAAACTAAGACGCTACGGTAGAAACTTAGCCGATCATTGTAGGGTTAAAGCCGGCTGATGGCAAACGACAGTCTGGTAAGGTGTGATTCAAAATCGCTTTTAATTGAGGAGTTGCCGAACAAATGAAGAAATCGCTAGCCACGAAAGCACAAGAGTTGGACATCCCAGCGGTGTCTGAGCAGGATGGCGTGCGTTACTTACATTTTGATTCGCCTTGGGTTCAGGGGGCTATGGACATTAACAAACCCGATACGCTGACGTTGTCTTACACTCAGCAAATGATGGCCTGGTTGCTCTTTTTAGAGCCAGCGCGCGATCGGTCAATCGGCCAATTGGGCTTGGGTGCTGGATCATTGACGCGATTTTGCAACAAACACTTACCCAATCCCCAAGTTGTTGTTGAGCGCAACCCTGCGGTGATTGCGCTATGCCAACATTACTTCAAATTGCCCACAAATCGTCGACTCAAGGTCGTACAGGCTGATGCCCAAGCCTGGGTGGGCAACCCTGAAAACCGTGCAAGGCTTGCCGTTCTGATGGTTGATTTGTACGACACTCAAGCCCAAGGCCCAGTATGTGGCTCTTTGTCGTTTTACCAAGACTGTGAAAGGGTCCTTGAGCCGCCAGGCATACTCAGCGTTAATTTATTCGGCCACCACAAAAGTTTTGCTGATAATTTGATGGGTTTGAGGGCGGTGTTCGGCGAACGCTTGGTGGTTTTGCCGCCGCTGCCAGAAGGCAATCAAATTGTGTTGGCATTTAAGGGTCCAATGGCACGGTTTACTCGCCTTAACCTGTTTGAACGGGCTGATTGGCTAGAAGATAATTTTCAGTTGCCCGCACGCCGATGGGTCCGTGCAATGGGTAAGATAACCTCGATTTAATCGATATTGTCCTTTCTTAGCTTGGGAAAATAGACAGATGGCAAACCTCTACACCGTGTTGAGCGATCGATTTTTAGTCAATCCCTCGCGAATTGCACTGAAAACCCCTGATAACACTTGGACGTATCAACAACTGCATAATTTGGTTGGTCAAATGGCCAACTGGCTTGACACGCTCGCGCTAGCGCCTGGCGCAAGAGTGGCCGTTCAAGTTGAAAAAACACCACAAGCCTTAGCGCTTTATTTGGCTACGGTTCGAGCTGGCTTTGTTTACCTGCCACTGAATACGGCTTATCGAGAGTCAGAGATCGCATATTTTTTGGATAACGCCAAGCCAGCGGTCTTTGTCTGTGACACGAATCATTTTGTTTGGGCTCAACCGCTAAGCATGCAATCTGGCGTGGCCCACACGGCGACTTTGGACGCAAGCGGGCAGGGTAGCCTGATGACGGCTATCGACACCTGTGAATCAGACTATTCGGATGCCAACAGTCGGGACGACGATTTGGCAGCGATTCTTTACACCTCGGGCACGACAGGGCGCAGTAAGGGGGCGATGCTTACACACAGTAATCTTATCTCCAATGCTCAAACACTGAACGATTACTGGGGTTGGCAATCTGACGATGTGCTGCTTCATATGCTGCCCATTTTCCATATCCATGGTCTTTTTGTTGCCTGTCACGGGGCTTTGTATGCCGGCGCTCAGATGGTTTGGCTACCCAAACTCGATGTCAATGCGGCCCTAAAGTATCTCCCAAGCTGCACCATCATGATGGGTGTGCCGACCTACTACGTGCGACTTTTGGCTGAAACGGCATTTGATCGTGAGCTGACCCAGAAGATGCGCCTCTTTGTGTCCGGATCAGCACCGCTACTGATTGATACCTTCCAAGCCTTTGAGCAACGCATGGGTCAGGCTATCCTAGAGCGCTATGGCATGAGTGAAACAGGCATGTTGACCTCTAACCCTTACCAAACTGAAAGTGAGCAGCGTATCGGCTCAACCGTGGGCAAGCCGCTGCCTGGGGTTGATGTTCGGGTTGTGGATGACAACCAAAACACTTGCGTAGCCGACCAAGTGGGTCATATTCAAGTCAAGGGTCCGAACGTGTTCGTGGGTTATTGGGAAATGCCTGAAAAAACACGCGAAGAATTCACTGCTGACGGTTGGTTCAAAACTGGCGACTTGGGACGCTGGGGTGGTAAGACAGCCCAGGGACAATCGATACCGGCGAATTACCTTTCAATCGTTGGTCGCAGCAAAGACTTGATCATTTCAGGTGGCTTTAATGTTTACCCGAAAGAAATCGAAACAATCATCGACGACATGACTGGTGTGTTGGAGTCTGCTGTAATTGGTTTACCGCATGCTGATTTCGGTGAGGCTGTGGTTGCTGTGGTGGTGGCCCAGCCCGATGTTGCGATCGACACTGAGCAGTTGCAGCAACAACTTAAGCGAACCCTGGCCAATTACAAAGTCCCAAAAGAAATTCATCTGGTTCAAGCGCTGCCACGCAACGCCATGGGCAAAGTGCAAAAGAACCTTTTACGAGAGCAGTTTAGCCGCTGACCGTGGTACATTTGTCTGCTAATCGTTGGGTGATCTCATGCGCAAAATACTGCAAAAAATTTGTCTGTTACCGCTGCTAGCGATCCTCGTTGGGTGTGCATCAGGGCCGAACATCCGCAGTGATATCGACCCGCAAGCGGATTTTGCCCAATATCGGTCATTTGCCTTTGCGAACCCTTTGGGAACCGATAAGGCCGGATACACAACGATCCTCACCGAACGCTTGAAAGCCGCGACGCGATTGCAAATGGAGCAACGCGGCTATGTGTATGACGAGCAGACGCCAAACTTGCTGGTGAACTTTTTGACCCAAATCAGCAACAAATCAGAATACGTGCCGCCGCCGCCAATGCCCTGGGGTGCCAATTACTACGGCTATCGGATGGGATTTTATGGTCCGTGGGCGGGTTATCAGTTTCCCCCTGAGGTTATTCAATACACTCAGGGCGTCTTGAATATTGACTTGATTGACGCCAAGAAAAAACAGATGGTTTGGGAAGGTGTGGCGACCACGGTTATCAATGACATCGAGCAAGCCTCAAGTGAAGCCTTTATTGCGCCGTTGGTTGCCGACATCTTTAAGCGATACCCCTTTGTGGCGGGTTCACAAATGCAGCACCAATCTAAAAAGTAAAACCAAGTCTCGGTTCATCGGTGCGCGGGTTCCCGTGTCACGGAAAAAAGCGGCGCATCGAGCATGGCACGTTGTAGCGCGCACCCATCTCTGCGATGTCAGTCGCTGCTTGGGAAACAACGGCTCCAAGCGCAAATCAATTGCTGTTTTTGATAGGATATTTTTGACTCACCATGATTGAACTAGGCGTAAATATTGACCATGTGGCCACGCTACGGCAGCAACGCCATGTCAGCTATCCCGATCCGATAGAAGCGGCGGTCAGGGCTGAGCAGGCCGGCGCTGATTTAATCACCTTACATTTGCGCGAGGACCGTCGGCATATCCAAGATGCGGATGTCTACGCCATGCGTCCTCGCTTGTTGACCCGTATGAATTTAGAGTGTGCAGTCACCGATGAAATGCTGGCGATTGCACTAGACGTGAAACCTGATGACGTTTGCTTGGTCCCAGAAAAAAGGACGGAATTGACCACCGAGGGCGGTTTAGACGTGGTCAAGGGCTTCAAAGCGGTCCATGCCGCGGTCTCTCTATTGCAAGACGCGGGCATTCGTGTGTCGCTTTTTATCGATCCGGACGCGGACCAAATTCAGGCCTCGGTCGAGACAGGCGCGCGAATTATTGAATTACACACTGGCGCTTATGCAGAGGCTCGCGACGTGGCAACGTTGATTAAAGAAATCGATCGGCTTAAAGCAGCGATCGCGCTTGCCGTTACCGCGGGTTGCCGTGTTAACGCGGGCCATGGTTTGCACTACGGTAACGTGGCGCCGATTGCTGCACTGGCAGGCATCTCAGAGCTCAACATTGGGCACGCCATTGTGGCGCGCGCGGTCTTCGATGGCTGGGAAAAAGCCGTTCGGGACATGAAAGCGGCTATCGTACAAGCCGCGTTGGCAGGCCAACGTGGACAATCAATTGACTTGGCAGGTTGTTGCGCATGAGCAAAAAGCAAAAAAACAATTCGAAGTCAGGCTCGCCATCAAAGCCATTAAAGTCACGCCGCGGTCCGGTCATGGTCGATGTGCAGGGCATGGCATTAACGAGCGAAGATCGAGATCGTTTGATGCACCCACTGGTTGGGGGTGTCATTTTGTTTGCCCGAAACTTTGAAAACCGAGAGCAGTTGATCAAGTTAACGCGACAAATCCATCGGTTAAAGCGTCCCCGTTTGCTGATTGCAGTCGACCACGAGGGTGGGCGAGTGCAGCGATTCCGTAGCGACGGCTTTACGCACCTGCCTGCCATGGCGCGGCTCGGCAAATTGTGGATGAAAGAGCCCTTGCGCGCGATGTCAATCGCCACAAGTGCGGGTTTGGTGTTGGCTGGTGAGCTGCGGGCTTGCGGAGTAGATCTGAGCTTCGCGCCAGTTTTGGACTTGGATTACGGTGTCAGTGAGGTCATCGGTGACCGGGCTTTTCACCGCGATCCACGTGTGGTGGCGATGCTGGCGCGTGCGCTGGTACAGGGCATGTCGATGATGGGCATGGGCTCATGCGGCAAGCATTTTCCGGGTCACGGTGCCGTGACTCAGGATTCACACCATGACATTCCCGTTGATCCACGCACGCTCACGCGCATTCTAAAAGAGGATGCTGCGCCCTACATGTGGTTGGGCAACATGGTTATTCCGTCAGTGATGCCAGCGCATGTGATTTATCCCAAAGTGGACGATCAGCCGGCTGGGTTTTCTCGGCGCTGGGTTCAAGAGATTTTGCGACAGCGCTTGGGCTACGACGGGGTGGTGTTTTCTGATGACCTCACCATGGAAGGTGCTCGTGTAGCAGGGGATATTACCGCGCGCGCGCAAGCGGCGCTCGGGGCGGGTTGCGACATGGTTCTTGTTTGCAATCGTCCGGACTTGGCCGATGAGTTATTGAACAGTTTGGTTCATGAGAGCGCTGTTGAGTCGGTTGCGAGGATAGAGCGCTTGATGCCCAAAGTGAAGGCCATGCGCTGGAACGTTTTAATGGACTCACCAACCTATCAACAGGCACTGAGCGCTGTAAAGACATTGGATGAGCGAGCCTGAAGCGGAATTTGATCTAAAGTCATTCCTGGCGGGACTGCCTCACTTGCCGGGGGTCTACCGGCACCTTGATGTGAAGGGTGAAGTGCTTTACGTTGGCAAAGCCCGTGATCTCAAAAAGCGTGTTAGCTCATATTTTCAGAAAACAGGCCACGGTCCACGCATCGCGCATATGGTGGCGCGGGTTGTGCGAGTAGAAATCACGGTCACGCCCTCAGAAACTGAGGCGTTGTTACTTGAAAACAACCTGATCAAGCGATTAAAGCCACGTTACAACATTCTGTTCAGAGACGATAAGTCTTATCCCTATTTGATGGTTTCAGCCCACGCCGTTCCGCGCATGTTGTACTACCGCGGTTCAACGCAACGGGCAGGTGTTTTTTTTGGACCTTACCCCAATGCTTGGGCCGTGCGCGAGACGATGCAGGTGTTACAGAAGGTCTTTCGTCTTCGCACCTGCGAGGATTCTGTCTACGCCAACCGCACACGCCCCTGTCTGCTCTATCAAATCAATCGCTGCTCGGGGCCATGTGTGGATCACATTACCCCGCAAGCCTACGCTCAGGATGTCGCGCGTGCGACCCAATTTCTGAAAGGTCAAACGCAACAAGTGCTCACTGACATAGAGCAACGCATGCAACAGGCCGCCGAGGCGCTAGCTTTTGAGAAGGCGGCACAACTCAGAGACCAGATGAGTGCGTTGTCGCGCGTGTTGCAGCAACAGACCATGGAAGAAAGCGATGGTCAAGACACTGATGTGATTGCGATTGCCATGGAGGCGGGTAAAGCTTGTGTCACCCTCGCCATGGTACGTGGCGGGCGGCACTTGGGCGACCGGGCTATTTTTCCATCGCACACTGATGGCGATACGCCTGCTGATATTCTTGAGGTGTTTTTGGCGCAACACTATGTTGACCATGCGTTGCCAAGTATTGTGGTGACATCAACGGCGCCAGCCGACGAGGCGTTGATTGAACTGCTGGCCATGGCCGGAAAAACCAAAACACGATTGTTAACGCGGCCTCAAGGTGTTCGACGCGCTTGGTTAGAGCAAGCCGTGCGTAATGCCGCCCGCTCACTGACGCGCGCCCTATCAGAGGGGGGGGCACGAGAATCACGGACAATGGCGTTGGCTCAAACGCTGGGCTTGGACACGGATGAAGAGTCACTGAATAGCCTGCACATAGAGTGTTTTGATATCAGCCATACCGCAGGCGAGGCCACGCAGGCCTCTTGTGTGGTGTTTCGCCAGCATGACATGCAACCGTCACTCTACCGGCGCTACAACATTGCCGGCATTACCCCGGGCGATGATTATGCGGCGATGCGCCAGGTGCTTATGCGCCGTTATGCCAAAGTAGCCGATGGGGACGCCCCTTTGCCAGATCTGGTCCTTATTGATGGTGGCAAGGGCCAAATCACGGTGGCCCGAGAAGTTTTTGAAGAGTATGGCCTTGATATCGTTCGTTTGGTGGGTGTGGCCAAAGGTGAAAACCGTAAAACCGGGCTAGAAACGTTGGTTTTTGCAGATGGTCGCGAGCCTGTGGCTTTGGGCTTGTCCTCAGCGGCACTGTTATTGATTGCGCAGATACGGGATGAGGCGCATCGATTTGCGATCACTGGCATGCGCATCAAGCGCGCTCGGGCCCGGCAGTCTTCTCGGCTTGAGGATATCGAAGGCGTGGGCGCTAAGCGCCGCCAAAGGTTGTTGAACCGGTTTGGTGGGTTTGGTGGCGTGAGTTCGGCAAGTGTCGAGCAACTCAGTTCTGTTGAAGGCATTTCTCCGGAACTGGCACGGCGCATCTACGATGCACTCCACCAAGCCTAAGCCAACCGTTCTCGAGTAGCATATACCCTATGCCACTGAATATACCCATTGCTTTGACTTGGCTAAGAATAGCCATCATCCCCTTTTTTGTTGGGCTGTTTTACCTGCCCGAAGCGTTACTTTCTCCACCACTTCGTGATGCCATCGCCGCTTGGTTGTTTATTCTGGCGGCTTTAACCGACTGGTTTGACGGTTGGCTGGCCCGACGCTGGAATCAAACCTCTTCGTTTGGTGCCTTTCTAGATCCAGTTGCTGACAAACTCATGGTCTGCGCAGCCCTTTTGGTGTTGTTACACCTTGATCGAGTCGGCAGTTTGATCGCCTTGGTGATCATTGGTCGTGAAATCACCATCTCAGCCTTGCGCGAGTGGATGGCTCAAATCGGCGCGAGCTCAAGTGTTGCCGTTCATTGGTTGGGTAAATTTAAGACCGCCGCTCAAATGGTGGCGATTCCCTGTTTGCTACATTATCAAGACTGGTTTGACTTGCCGGTCTTGTTGATTGGTCAGGTTTTGATTGTTGGTGCCGCCTTGTTGACTGTGTGGTCAATGCTCTACTATCTCAAAAAAGCGTGGCCAGAGATTGCGGCTCGCACATAACAACCCTTATCGGAATGACCGTCCATGAGCCAATCAGCGACGTTAGACAGCGGCTTTGAACCGAATTCACCCGCCTTACCACCATCTGATCGAAAGCGCGACTGGATGACGATCGTCATTGTCGGTTGTGCACACGGCAGCTCACACTTTTTTCAACTGGTTATACCCAGCCTATTTCTGCCGCTCGGTGTCGCTTTTGGGCTGGACTTTGCGCAGCTTGGGTTTTTGATGACCATGTTTTTTGTGGTTTCGGGTTGCTGCCAAGTGGCTGCAGGATTTATCGTTGATCGCGTTGGGCCACGACCCATCTTGTGGTTTGGGGTGGCCGGGTTTGTGGTGGCGGCTGTGCTGTTGGCAACCGCGACGGGGTTTGGCACCTTACTGCTTGCCGCCGTGGTTGGGGGCGTTGCGAATTCCGTTTTTCATCCCGCTGACTTCTCGATTTTGAACCACCGAGTTTCGCCATGGCGATTGGGTCACGCGTTTAGCGTGCATAATCTAACGGGCACTCTCGGTTGGGCCTTGGCCCCTATTTTCGTCGTTGGATTGACGCAAATCTTGGGTTGGCGTGAGGCGGCTTTTGGTGTGGCACTTTTGATGTTGGCTGTGCTGGTTGTGATTGTTCTGGGTCGGTCTTACCTGCATGTTGAGGGTAGTGTGGCTCAGCAACGTCAACAAAAAATTCATCCAACTGTGGGTGGTGCACCAGTTGTTTCAGCGAGCGTTTTGGCAACGCTAAAACAATTGTTGGCATCGCCCGCTTTGTGGGGGGCATTCTTATTTTTTTGCTGTGCCACGATTGCCCTTTCTTCGGTCCAAAGTTTCACTATTCCTTTAATGGGTAATCTGTACGGCATGACAGCGGTCTTGGCCGGCTCGGTTTTATCCGGCTATATGCTGGGCCAAATCATTGGCATGGTGGCGGGTGGGTTTTTGGTCAACCTTACAGAAAAAACAGAATACGTCGTTTTGACCTCTTTGGTCTTGGCCGCAGGCATGTTCTTACTGTTGGCCTCTGGATGGCTGCCAGTGGTTATGGTGATGCTGGTCATGGCGCTTGCGGGATTTTTTTCTGGTGTGTCAGCGCCGTCGCGTGACATGATGGTTCGCAAGGTCACACCAAAGAAGTCTGTTGGTTCGGTTTATGGCTTGATATACGCTGGCTTAGACGTCGGTTCAGCGGTAGGCCCGTTGTTGTTTGGCTTATTGCTTGACAGTGGGTGGATGCGTGGACCGTGGGTTGGTTCCGCTGTGGCGTTTGTGGGCGCCGCATTGTTGGCCGCCCAGATTGGGCGGGCTAGCCGTCGCACGCCTACTGCTGAGCGCTACGCAGCAAGTTAGGTGGTTCCGTGCCAGGTGTGGCGCGCCAAGGGTTGATGTCCATGCCGCCGCGGCGCGTGTATCGCGCGTAAACCGAAAGCGTTTGAGGTTGGCATCGGTTCATGATGTCGCAAAAAATCCGCTCAACGCACTGCTCATGAAACCCTTGGTGGTCCCGATACGACACAATGTATTTCAGTAAGGCGGTGTGATCAATGGCTTGACCGTGGTAACCAATGTGCAACGTTGCCCAGTCGGGTTGTCCAGTAACAGGACAATTGGATTTCAGTAGTCTCGAGAAAACGTGCTCTGTCTTCACATTTGGCGCTGTGCAGTTGTTGAGCAACTCAGCATTCGGTTGGTAGTCTGTAATTGAGATGGGTTGCTCATCTAAGCAACCCGTGAGCAACTCCTCAATCGGTTCTTGCTCAAAATCTGCGGGCAGTACCAACGCCATTCGAGCTTGAGCGCCAATCGCATGATTTAAGTCCCGTTCTAGACAACCGAGCAGCGCTACGGTGTCAGCAAACACTGTGTGGTTTAGGCTGTTTAGGTACAACTTAAACGACTTTGATTCCACGATAAATGGGCTGTCGCAAGGCACCCAGACCTTCAAGATAGCGGTGGCGGGTAGCCCACCGGGCTTGAGCCAAGACAACTCGTAGCCGCGCCAAAGGTCCCAGCCGATAAAGGGTAGCTTCAAGCCCTGCGCCAAGGCGTCCAATTGGGCGCGGCCTTGCGCCCGAGCGATTGAAAACAGTAGCGCTGGATTGTAGTCACGTGGGTAACTGACGTCTTTACCCAAGGGCAGGGACGCTTCATTTTCGTGTGGTGTGTTCGGGTGATCAGCGGTCATGTCTTGGGTTTCGCAGAAGTGGTCTTTGAATCAATTGTAATCGGCTGGTTTTCACTAAGCGAAACCTAATTTTCATAATGTGAAACCGATTGATGCATTGCCGCAATCAGTCATTTCATAAGATTAAATAACGTTTCGAATTACAAAATATAATTCTTAACCCAATGATTTTTAATAAAAATATATTTAATCTTATATAAGACATAAGAGTGTTGTGCCACGCAGCAAATCGGTAGACTTGAGTTCATGGTGTCCCAGTTTTAGTTGTCCGAATTCACCTCAATTGTCTAACCATTAAAGGAGTTTCATCATGAGTAACCGTGAAAATGCTGTTCGTGCGCTGCAAAAAGAATGGGCAGAAAACCCCCGCTGGCAAGGAATCAAGCGTGACTACAGCGCTGAAGAAGTGATTCGTTTGCGTGGCTCGAGAGCCATCGAACACACGCTGGCTCGCCAAGGCGCTGAAAAGCTGTGGGACTTGTTGCACAGCGAGCCCTTTGTCAATACGCTCGGCGCTTTGACGGGTAATCAGGCCATGCAGCAAATCAAGGCGGGCCTCAAAGCCATTTATCTGTCTGGGTGGCAAGTGGCTGGTGACGCCAACTTGGCTGGCGAAATGTATCCTGATCAATCGCTTTACCCCGCCAATTCAGTGCCACAAGTGGTGCGTCGTATCAATAACGCTTTGCTGCGTTCGGACCAGATCCAGTGGATGGAAGGTAAGAATCCAGGTGATGCGGGTTATGTGGACTTTTTGGCGCCGATTATTGCCGATGCCGAAGCTGGTTTTGGTGGCGTATTGAACGCCTTTGAGTTGATGAAGTCGATGATTGACGCCGGCGCCAGTGGCGTGCACTTTGAGGATCAGTTGGCCTCAGTCAAGAAATGCGGCCACATGGGTGGTAAGGTTTTGGTGCCAACACGTGAGGCCGTGAGTAAATTGGTCGCTGCTCGGCTGGCGGCTGACGTGTCGGGCACGCCAACTATCCTTTTGGCACGCACCGATGCAGACGCGGCCGATTTGGTCACCAGTGACATTGACGACAATGATCGTCCGTTTTTAACCGGTGAACGCACGGTTGAAGGTTTTTTCCGAACCCGTGCTGGCATTGAGCAAGGCATCAGCCGTGGTCTAGCCTATGCGCCTTACGCTGATTTGATTTGGTGTGAAACAGCCACGCCCAACTTGGATTACGCACGCCAGTTCGCACAAGCCATTCACCGTCAGTTCCCAGGCAAGCTTTTGGCCTATAACTGCTCGCCGTCGTTTAACTGGAAGAAAAACCTAGACGATGACACCATTGCCAAGTTTCAACGAGAGTTAGGTGCCATGGGCTATAAGTTTCAATTCATTACCTTGGCAGGCTTTCACGCTTTGAACTACGGCATGTTTGAATTGGCACACGGTTATGCCCGTCGTAATATGAGTGCCTTTGTCGACCTGCAGCAAAAGGAATTTGCGGCAGCCGAGCTCGGCTTTACCGCGGTTAAGCATCAGCGTGAAGTGGGAACGGGCTACTTTGATGCGGTAACGCAGACGATTGAAGGCGGTCAAGCGTCAACCACAGCTTTGACTGGATCGACCGAAGAAGCTCAGTTCGAATCAGAAAGCGCCCACGCCTAAAGTGTCACGCTGACCTAGCCATTGATTGGCCACGAGCAAAGATCGTTTGCTCGTGGCCTTTTT